>JABDFX010000072.1 GCA_013286315.1 Bacteroidota bacterium
GGTTTTGGAATACGAGCGGCTTCGTTTAGATAGTTTGAAAGAATTATCTTCTGGCGTATCTCTTCCACCTTATAGGTTTTCTTACAACACGATCTCTAATCCATTTTATGTTCAAAAACATGGATTCTCTGTTGATCACTGGGGTTTTTGTAACGGACAAGGGAATACATCTTTTATTCCAACCTTCAGTGCCTTGGTGCAGGGTGTATACGAAGACATAGAAGGCGCAAATCGAGAATCAGATTTTCAGTCTGCTAGTTGTTTTTCCTTAAATCAAATCACTTATCCCACAGGAGGTCATACCTCACTCGAGTACGAATTAAACAATTACGACCAGTTACGATCAGCAAACGGCCCCGTAGACTTCCCATATTTTCACTTGGTTCCGAAAGAATTTACTTTAAACTATAACGGAAGAGGAACACAGAGTGGCAGTTTAGATTTAAGCAATCTCTATCCAATTACAATTACAAGTACAAATCTGACACTCTCGGTAACATTCAGAGCGGGATCCGATATGACGCCATATAAAAATACGCAGGGTAAAATATATTTTATTTTTAATGGTGTTACTTACGACATAGATGCATCTCAATGTGCGCCTTCGCAGCCCGTATGTACCATAAATGCCTCAATTGATATCAGTAGTGCAAAATCATACAATTGGTCTGTATATATCGATCCGTCCATTGATAGCAATCCAAACGATCCTAATCCATTTGAAGGCATTACCGTTTTTTTTAACTGGCAGGAACCGGCAACTTCAAATAACCCACACCTCCCATTAAATGCCAGTGGCCTTCGAATAAAATCAATTACAGACTACTCGTCCAATGGCATTGCTGCAAAAAAAAGAAGGTATGCCTATGATAACGAGAGAACAGACAGTCTGAAGATGACTTATGGTCGGCTCATGTCGCCACCATCTTATGCCAGACTGGAAATACTTTACTACCAGCCACCTGCGAATGGAAGTAATAGTCAGATATTTTACACAGGAGGCACCATCGATTGTAATAGTCTTACACAGACAGGAAGCAGCAACACTTCCGTTACGAGTGTAATCAATGGGAATATTGTTGGTTACGATACCGTAAAAGAATATCAGATTGATCCTGTAACAGGAGCAGACATAGGTAAAACTGTTTACACGTATTTTAATTCATCCGACACAAGTCTTTTTTTTGGCGGATTTCCTCTGCCTGGCGTTTCGAATATGGGTAATAATCTGAACGGTTCTTTACTTTCTAAAATTGTATACAAAAACGCAAACAACACTTATATACCAGTGACAGAAACTGATAATTTTTATCATACTGAAAATAGAACAGCCATTTATTCAGCGAAATATAATATGCTGACCCTCACCAGCGGCTTTTCGACTGACTGTCCCGGTGGTAACTGCAATTCAAATGAATGGCTGGCTGAATTTTACCCGTCGATTAAGTCTGAAAAAATATTGCTTGATTCTACTTATGAGACCCTGTATGATCAGATGGACCCTACAAAGTTTATGCTGACAAAAAAATATTTTGCTTATGACAATCCTAAGCACTATCAGGTTACCAGAACACGCCAACAAGATAGCAAGGGAAATACTATCGTAAATAATACAAAATTTCCGCAGGACTATATACCCGTGGGCAACACGCTCACAGGAAATATGATCATCGACAGTATGATAAAGCGGAATATGGTGAGCAGCACGATAGAAGCTCGGGATAGCTTGTATTTTAACGGGTCTTCTGCCGGATTTGTAACCGGAGCCAAACTAAACACTTACAAAATACTTTCAAGTGGCTCGATCAGCAAGGATAAGATGTATTCTTTAACTGTGGCTAGCCCCGTAGCAAATTTTACGCCTTTCACGGTTAATAACAATGTAACCAGTCAGGATAGCCGTTACCGGCAGATGATCAGTTTTGACTCATATGATAATCTGGCCAATATAAAACAGTACACGGCAACGGATCAGATCCCAGTTTCATTTTTATGGGACTATGCGAATAACTACCCGATCGCACAGGTGAAAAATGCGATTAATACAGATATTGCTTTCAGCAGTTTTGAGGCCGATGGAACGGGTAACTGGAATTTGACAACAGGAGGCGGAAACACATCGCAGGTTTCGGTTAATGTAAATGCAGCCGGATCTAATGTAAATTTATTTCCAACTCAATCTTCTACTGGTGTTACAGAGAACGATCATATGTCAACAGTAGGACAAGAACTGGGTGTGAAATTTACTTCAGCTGTTGCGGGTCAGATAAAGGGCATCCGCTTTTACAAAACTTCCGGTAATACAGGTACACATATCGGTGAGTTATACTCGTCTACAGGAACAAGGCTTGCCCAGGCAACATTTTCAGGAGAAACTTCTACCGGATGGCAGACTGTAACCTTTACATCTCCAGTCTCCATCTCCGCAAACACGACTTATACAGCAGCCTATTTCAGCAGCTCGGGTAATTACACCGAACAGGATAACTATTTCCTGCGAAATGCAGTAACAAACAGTCCCCTGACCGCGCCAGCGGATGGTACGAATGGTGCAAGTGGTACCGATCCAGGAACAGGGCAGGGAACTTTTAAATATACTTCTGCTGCTGCATACCCTAATCAATTATACAAGTCGGCCAATTATTGGGTAGATGTTATTTTCACACCTTCTACATCGCCATATGCCAATGCGGGACCGGCTCAGAGTATCACTTTACCTCTCTCTACAGTGGTTCTTGATGGCAGCGGTTCTACAGGATCTGTAGCAAGTTATAGCTGGACAGAAATTTCCGGGCCCAATACACCTGTTATTACGTCACCAACATCTACATTCACAACGGTCACAGGCTTGATTCAGGGTGTATATGTTTTTCAATTGTCAGTTAACTCCGGCGCAAGCACTTCCCAGGTAACTATTAATGTTCAGGCAGCTGGAACCACGACATCCATTTTTACAAACCAGACAGTTCCAACAGCCACGCTGAATGATGGAACGGCCCTTGAAGTCGGAGTGAAATTCAGAGCATCGACAACAGGAACAATAACCGGTATCAGATTTTATAAAACAACCGGTAACACAGGAACACATATTGGTGAATTGTATTCCTATCCGGCTGGTACCAGGCTGGGACAGGCAACATTCACAAGCGAGACCGCCAGCGGATGGCAAACTGTTTTGTTTTCAACTCCTGTCTCCATTGCAGCAAATACGACTTATATAGCTTCCTACTGGAGCGGATCGGGAAACTATCCCAGTACTTCAAACTTTTATGCCAATCCAGTCGTCAATGGGCCGCTGACCGCTCTGGCGGATGGTACAGATGGTCACAATGCGGTGTACAGTTACAGCACAATACCCGCGTTTCCGACAACTTACACTACCATGTTTGATCAGCCAAATTACTGGGTAGATGTTATGTTCCTACCAAGTTCAGCTCCTGTGCCAAGTGCCGGAAACAATCTGTCAGTGACACTTCCCGTATCATCTGTCACTTTAAATGCGAATAATTCTCTTGGCACGGTTTCCAATTATCTGTGGACAAAAGTATCAGGTCCGGGCACTCCCGTAATTGCTTCTCCGACCAGCGCGACAACGAACGTCACTGGTCTGACTGCAGGAAGTTATGTTTTCCAACTGGCAGCAAATGGAGCAGTAAATTCTGCATATGGTCTGACAGGTTCAAAATCATATAATATGATTGGGAATACCATTACAAAAACGGGATTAACAATCGGGAATAAATATACAGTGTCCTACTGGAGCAGGGGCAGTGCATGCTCTGTATCCGGTGCAACCTCGACCGTTACCACCGGAAGGTCGACGAATGGCTGGACATATTATGAACATGTTTTAACTACGACAGCAACTACGATTACTGTAACAGGTTCAAGCTATATCGACGAGCTCAGATTATATCCTCAGTTCTCCCAAATGACGAGTCTGACTTATACTCCATTGGTTGGAACGACTACGAGTAACGATTTGAATAGTGAAATCACTTTCTACGAGTATGACAGTCTGCAGAGGCTTAGAAATATTAAAGACTATATGGGAAATATTACAAACAACTTCCAGTATAACTATGCACAGGCATGCACTGTTTGTAATATTCCTATGCTAAACTACGCAAATACACCTACTCTCAGCTACCCGGTGGGAGTATTTAACCAAAGAAATCAATTATCGGGAAATGCAACTTCACAATCGCAATATATCAGTATTTGGAATGCAGACTTGACTAATACAGCTATAGGCACTCTTAGCACTGGATCTGATTCTATGCATTTTAAGTTAACACTAAACAGTGGTCAGCAATCGCCGGGATTTGTGATTGGATGCAGATATTATCAATATGATCTGGCGTTCAATCAGTTTGATGCCTTATTATACAGGATGGGATGTTTTGTGGATTTCGGAGATGGATCTAGCATGTTTACTGGCAAGTACGAAGGAGATTCAACAGTTACTGTTGCGCATGCTACGTCCAGTTATATTTACTACAACTCGATTGGAGCTCATCTTTATTGGATTCATAATTATGTAGACTCTTCATTGAAAACACTAACATTCTATCATAATGACGGACTAGGTTCCAATATGCCTGATAACGAACTTTCTCCTGCATTATCACTTATGCGGTTACAAAATCTCCGCGGAAATCTTCAGCAAAATTGTGCACTTTTTGGCGCGAACTGTTATCAGCAGGCGAGCGCAGAAACTGTTTCGGCTATTACAAATTGGAATAGTATCAACAGCATCACATCGTTTGTTATTGCTTCAGGAGATTATACAAATCCTTGTTTAAATGTAAACTATACCCAGGATTTTATGGCGAACAATAAAAATCTGCAATCAATTAACACTACGCGCGGTTATTATCTGGAAGGATGTGAAGATCCTTCATTTAAGCTAACTAGGTTAAAATCAGATTGGAATACATATTTCACCAATTTAAATTCACTGGTCATATGTGAGGATCATTGGAATCGCGAGGATCTTTCGGCTCTAAAGAATTTGAATTATATATATATCGTTCCCGGAAATACGCTCCATTCATTTAATCCAACGGGAAATCCGTTGATTCCGCTTCCAACTAGTGAAATAGATAACATTATAAAACAGGTTGCTGCTGGTGCCGGTCAAAATGTGAAAAATGGATCGTTATACATATACAGCGCTGGACCGGCGAGATCCACGGCCAGCGATGCATCGGTTATTCAGCTGAAAGCAAAAGGCTGGCTTGTTTCCGTCAATTTCATAACGCAATAGATTATTTGATCAACATACATTTTTTATGAGTATCTATAAAAGTTGCAAAGCCTGTTTGATAGCCATATCGGTTCTGGTATTAAACAATATATGCCTTGGTCAGGCGAGTGTTTCGCAGAATTATGAAATGTCCAATACAGTGAAATTGGCAGGTATAACTACAGAAGCAGGTGTTAATGCTTTGCCTGTTGCTACACAGGGGAAAACCCAGACCATCAATTATTTTGACGGAATTAGCAGATCATTGCAAACGGTAGTTACAAATGGTAGTCCTACACAAAAGGATATTATATCACCTTCTGAATATGATGCCTACGGAAGAGAGGTAAAAAAATACTTGCCGTATGCTGATCAGGGCTCCGCTGCAAATGGTAGCTACAGAGATCGATGGAATTTAGATCAGCAAACATTTTATAATGGCGTTTTGCCAAATGTAGATGCGGATAATTCTCCATTTTCAGTTTCCATTATGGAGCAATCGCCGTTAAACAGAGTATTGGCGCAGGGAGCTACCGGATTTACCTGGCAGCCGAATTCAACTAATGCCTATGACGCCTATTCACATGCAGTTCAATTTCAATATTTGGTGAATAAGTCAGACGACAATGTCAGAGTGTTTAATGTGGATTCCGCAGGGAATATTATTTCAACAGGATTTTATAATTCAGGCTCTTTGACAGTAAAATTGACAACAGATGAGCAACAGCAAGCGGTAAAAGAATTCATTGATAAAACTGGTCATCTAATTTTAAAAAGGAAGATATTAGTCAACGATTCCATTCAAACATATTATTTATATGATAATATTGGAATGTTAAGAGCTATTATTCAACCTGAAGGAGTAGCTATACTTCAGGCTTCAAATTGGACAATGCCGAACAATTTTAGCAAATTATGGATGTTTCTTTATAGATATGATGAGAGAGGAAGAATGGTAATGAAGAAAATTCCAGGTGTCGACAGCTTACTTACATTTTACGATCAGTGGGACCGTGTTTCTCTGACCCAAGACAGCAATTTGCGAGCTGGTAACAATTTCCTTTTTACCAAATATGATGCACTCAATCGTCCGATTATTATGGGTCAGATTAATGACACTCGGGCACTCGATGTAATACGTTCGAGCACAATGGCCGCAACCGGAAGATTCGAAACTGTAAATACCACTGCTACCGAAGGGTATACTTTGACTGGCAATTTTCCATCATCTGGCTCATATACGTTGACAAACTACACAATTACGCACTATGACTCATACTCTAACCTTCCGTCATGGAGTTCGAGTTACTCATTTGTGAATGAATTTGGCATTGTACCGGACAATACTTTTTTGACAGGGGAAGTGATTGCTATTCAATCGCGTGTGTTGGGCACCGCTAATTTTAATAGATCAGTAACTTATTTTGATGATAAATATCATGTAATTCAAATCACTAATGATAATGCTGCCGGGGGCCGAGACAGAATTTCTAAAATTTTATCGTTTGATGGCAAGGTAACGACGGACTATCATAGCCATACAAGTCGATTTTATACCACCGCAAACATTACTCAGCAAGCCTATAGTTACGATCATGTAGATAGATTAGTCAGCATAACACATAAAACAGGATCACAAGAAGTTATAACCATAGCTCAAAACACGTATAATGAATTGGGCCAAAATTTAAATAAAAAGATTCATCAGTCCGTTTCTCATCCTAACCCATTACAGAAAATTGACTACTCTTTTAATATTAGAGGTTGGCCAACGGGGATTAATCGTCCTCTAACCGTTGAAACGGGTTACGAAGAAAACGACTTTTTTAACATGGAACTTCACTATGGAAGTACAATGATCTCTGGTGGAATTAGCCAGTATAATGGAAATATCTCCGAGCAAATTTGGAAAAATGGATATGATGAAATCGGTCAGGGATATTTATTTCAATATGATCAGGCTAATCGCATAAAAAGCTCAAGCTATTGTAATCTTTTAGCAAATGGGGGGTCAAACTGGAGCTTTTCAAAACGATTTGATGAGTCAGGTATTGACTACGATCACAGTGGTAATATATTGGATCTTAATCGATACATGGGTTCATGGGGAATAATTGATTCCCTTAAATATCGTAATTATAATGGCAATCTGCTTGGTAAAATTGATGACTTGACGAATGTTTCAGTTAGCGGAGGTTTTACAGATAAGGATAATGGTTCAGGATATGATTATAGTTATGATGCAAATGGCAATATGACCTCGGATTATAATAAAGGAATAAGTAGTATTACTTACAATGTACTTAATTTACCAAATGTTATTACATTTTCTGGCATTGGTACAATTACTTACACCTATGATGCAAACGGTAATAAACTTCAAAAGACTATAAACCAAACTTCTCCAAGCAAAATCACGAACTACTATTATGCGGGAGATTATATCTATCGCAATGATACTTTGGAATCAATTTATCACCCGGAAGGAAGACTAAGACCCGTGAGAGTTGATACCACACAACCCATTTCCATTTATAACCTCAAATATGTTTATGATTATTTTCTAAAAGATAATTTGGGAAGCGTGAGAAGTGTGTTGACAACAGAGCAGCAGTCTGATATTTATGCGGCAACTATGGAAACCTCAAATTCGACGAAAGAAAATGCCTTGTTTGCTAATATAAGTGCTACAGACACTGCCAAACCTGCCGGATTTGGTAATGACAATAATAGTCATTTTGTGTCAAAATTAAATGGAGATGGTAATGCGGGGAGTGTGAGGGTTGGACCCAGTATAGTATTGAAGGTAATGACTGGAGACACCATAAGTATAAGTACCTACAGTTGGTATAAAGGAAATGTCCAACCTCCTCCCGGTAATGCAGCCACATTGGCAACAGAAATAGTACCATTGATCTTAAGTGGGGTGGCCGGACAAAACGGCGGTAAAGGAGGAGCGATTCCAACAAGTTTTTCAAGTCCGGTTTTGTCTACAGATGTTACAAATTTTCTAACAAATAATAGAAGTTACGATAGCACCAGGCCAAAAGCTTATTTAAATTGGATGGTTGTAGGAGAAGATTATGCTGCTGCCATATCCAGTTCCAACCACGTAAATGCAATTCAAATTCCCACTTGCGCGGCTGGGGATACATCAAAACAGATAGTTGGACTTGCAAATATGGTTGTTCGCAGAAATGGTTGGATATATATTTACGTTAGTAATGAAAGCGCTCAAGGCGTCTATTTTGATAATTTGGTTATCAATCTGAAGCATGGCCCGCTTGTAGAACAAAAAGATTACTTTGCGTTTGGTGCAGATAATCCAGTATTATCTACAAAATCGATAAAACCCTCTTATGTTGGAAACCGATACAAATTTAATGGCAAAGAAAGCCAGGAAAAGGAATTTTCGGATACAACGGGACTATTTTGGGACGATTACGGAGCGAGGATGTACGATCCTCAAATAGGAAGGTGGCTGGTAATAGATCCATTAGCTGAAAAAAATAGAACATGGAGCCCGTATAACTATGCCGATAATAATCCAATAAGAAACATAGACCCCGATGGAATGGATCCTTTAGCTCCAGGGGAAAATGATAACGCTAAAGTTTTGTTGGAAGATGCTGGAGCGGGTGGGCAACAGGCTGTCGGTAGTGGTCCAAAAAAACCTAAAAAGGTAAAAACGATAGCTATTGGCGGCAATAATTTAGATGTTAATAATGTTGCTTATAGAAATCAATTGAAAGCCCAGCAAATTTCCAAAGCAAAAAATAAAAAAAATGTTCCTCCACTTTTTACTTTTACCGGAGCGTTTTCAAGGGGGATTTGGGGTATAAAAGGTAAAATCGTAAACACAGGATTTGATTATTCTGTATCAGGCAACCAAAAAGATTTAGTAGGATATCGAGATAATCATAATATTAAGAAAAGCGAACCGACTTATAATAGTGGAACTAATTTAGCAGTTGGAGGATGGGGTGCTTCATATTATTTGGAGGCTCCTTTGCCCATTAATGCAAATGGGAGTTTACCAAATGAATACACAGTAACTCGAGAGTTGTCGGCGCCAGTTTTTTCACTAGAATCAAAAACAGATCAAAGTGGCCAGGTAATTTACAGTGGAGCAGCTTCTGAAATATTTTCTTATAAATTTGGATTATATTTGGGATTTGACGTATCTCTGGAACTACATTACCAATTCGACTCTTTTATTGGTGCACCTATGAAAGGGATGGAAGCCGAATCAGACCATACAGCTTATAAAATGAACATTCCTGACATTGTTCCAGGTTCAAAATAAATTTTGGTATGAAAATGCTACATGTTATAGTCGTTGTGTTGCTTGTAATCGCGTCAACATCCTTCTTTTATAAAATCTATATTCAAACTAAAATATTAAACCCAGATAAGCGATATTCTTTGTTTTCAAGAATTTATTATATAACCGATTTTTTGCCCATGAGGATAAAATATCGTCCTGAATATGAAATTAAACAGAGAAGGAAGGCGAATTTGTTTTTGGCCATATTTTATATTTGTTTTCTTCTTGTTCTATTACTTTCCCTAATTGATAATTCATAATTAGGTTGTATTGTATCAGATTATTATTTATTGGCCGGACGGTTTTCTTTCTAGTTTGGTAGCGATGATGAAACTCATTGACATCACTTTTGGCCACTTTGAATTTTTTTTAAGACAGACCTGAATAGCATTTTCAGGGACCAGCACGAAATCCAAAACAATCTGTTAATTTAATATTCACATTTCCTGAATATTGATCGGTGATTTGTGGATTCCCGAAGTAATGCAAGTTGTAAGCATTTCAATCTGGTCTTAAAATATTATACAACTTTACTAATTGAAAATCTTTTGTAAATCTTGCGGAAACAAAATAGACAATAGTAGCAATTTTTGCTCCTTTTGTGGAGTAAAACAGCCAGATATTTACAAACCCGAAGGTGAAATTGAGCAGATGAATAGGGTTCTTGAAAAATCAAACGAATTAGACTTTTCGTCGGATGAAAAGGTTAAATCAAATCAAGATGGCGAAAATTTTAAGGATGGAAAACCAGAAATTATTTCATCGTTATCCAAAGAAGTTTTTACCAGTAAATCGTCGTTCGAAGCCATCGACTTATTAGATGATGTTGCGTCAGTTGCATTACTAGGAAAAAAACCGAAAAATGTAATGTATGCTGTGAATATATTAATTGCAATAATTATTTATGATCTTATTGACTTTGTGATTGGAATGTTAATACATAGTTATGATAGTGTAGCCCTTTTCTTATTGTTAACTGTAACATTTATAAGGATTTTTGTTGTTATCGACATAAATAATAGAAGGAAATTTTCAAGAATTATTTACGCATTTCTTGCATCGTTCCGATTTATTTTCTTAGCAATTTTAGCTTTGACATATTCAGAATTGGATGCAATTAGACCTGAATATATAATTGAAATGTGTATGCTAGGTATTATAGTGGCACTAGAGATAACAGCAGTTATACTTCTTTTTTCCAAAACAAGTAGAAATTGGTATAACTCAAATAAGAAAATGACTGGGAAATAAAAATACAAATAGACTCATAACGTGCCGTTTAGAATAAGTGAAGTTCTTTGAAATTCTTGATTCGCGTGCTTTTGAAGCGATTTTAGGGTGGTGACGATTTGAATGAATCCCGGGCTTTTTGGTTTGTTTTGAACTATGACGTTGACGGTCGAAATCTCGGGCTTAAGAAATGACAATGGTCACGTAGGTTTTTCACTATTTAACCAGGCAAAAACTTTTTTTTAAAGAAACCGAAAAGGCGATAGCAATCACCTATTATAAAATCAGTAATAAAAAATCTGTAACAGTATTTAATAATCTTCCGGCAGGGGAGTATGCAGTCTCGGTTTATCATGACGAGAATGACAATAAAAAAATGGACAGTTATTTTTTGGCATCCCCAAAGAGGGAGTAGGTGCATCAAATGGCACCAAAGGACATTTTGTACCTCCCAAATATGAAGATGCGAAATTCTATTTTGATGGTTCTTCCAAAACGATTTCGATTAGCGTCACCTATTTGTGAAACAATAAAGCAATGATTTGGTCGCTTCAGCGAAGTAACCTTTCATAAAAAATTTAAGATTACAGAGCAGTTTGTGATTTAACCGGCGTGAAGCCTGTTGCTATCATCCATACATAGGAACCAAACCTGACAACAGGTAATAAAAATGTTGCTGAATAAGTTAACAGACTCAAGGTAGAAAGCTCGGCGCAGGCGGCAAGAATCAACCCTGACACTTCAACCCACCTGGGAGTATATTCGCCAAATAAACAAGGCACGGAAATACCGGTCGCTGCAAAAGCTTGTCGACGAGAAATATATTTCAGCTTCTTCTCGTGAACTTCTTGAAATAGCCCTGGAATATGGAAATGCTACGATACATAGAGGATATCAACCCACAAAGGATGAGATAAATGGAGTATTGGATATAATAGAAAATATTCTCCACACAGAAGCACTAAAAGGCAAAGCGAAGGAGCTAAAGAAAATAGTTCCAAAGGAATAATAGATTTCTGACTGGCTAAATTGGTAAATCAATTTAGTAATTAAATTTTAGGGGAGAAAACGACGTAGAATCTTTTCCGTGGAGCAAAGATTCAGATCATCCAGTAGGCGTAGAAAATATACTAATCAAACTCTTCGTAAAATCAATTTCACTTACAGTCTTTTTCTTAGGTGTACAAGCCGGTTTTATGCGGCGAGTGCTGAATTGACTAGCCATAATGTCATAAAAATGATCTCGTGGTTAAAACCACATTGTTAAAAAGAAGACCAGTATTGAACTTTATGATGATTTGAATAAATTAGCCTGGCGATTATATTTATTGAATGGCATATAAAACCAGTGCGCCGCTTAAAAGACTTTTTTAAATAAAGAAAACGGTGAAAATGAACCAAAGATCACCACATGGCTATTGGCAAAATAAAAAGAATGTCATTAATGATGCAAAAAAATATGATAAGCGTACAGAATGGAAAACTAAGTCAGCCGCGGCGCATGTTTCGGCAAGGAAAAACGGCTGGATGAATGAATGTCGGAAAATTATTAAATCGCAGCGAAAAGTAGCGGTTGGCTTTTGGCAAATTAAAAAAAATGTTATTGAAGATGCCAGGCGTTATAAAACGCGATCTGAGTGGAGAGATAAATCCTGTGGTGCTTATCAGGCAGCGATGAAAATGGGTTGGCTCGTGCCATGTTGCAGGCATATGATACTAGTAAAAGGAAAGTGGCAAATTAAAAAGAACGTTGTTGAGGATGCTAAGAAATATAAAATGCGTTCAGAATGGAACAATAATTCAAGTGCTGCCTATAGGTCGGCAAGAGAAAAAGGGTGGCTTGAAATATGCTGCAAACACATGGTCCTTCAGAGGGGACAGTGGCAAATAAAAATGAATGTTATCAATGATTCAAAGAGGTATGAGACACGGCACGAATGGATAAAGAATTCGAATCCTGCCTATCTATCAGCATCAAGAAATGGATGGCTTGATGAATGTTATGCTACCAAGGGCGCGTTGATATCAAGAGTCACTTTGTAGAAGATGGCCACTTCCTTAATAAATCTCGGACTAGGTGTTTACCCTTAGGAGCATAAGATTCTTATTTTAAGATTACAAGATTTTAAACACGATCTAAATAATTATTTCTAAAAATCTTACGCAAAAACAGTAGAGGTATCTCTCATCCTTACTCGGATTATCTAAAAATATTTCCAAAAATCCAGGGAAAAAGACGCCTCTCAATTGTACGCCTTTTTTTTGCAGAAATAGACCCTGAATTCTGAATTCGATTAGATTAATTTTTAATTTTCCTGACGCATCTATATTTCCATACCCAATGGATATCTGATCCTGCTGCGCTATCTAAACTGCCGAAACAGTCATTTATTTATCAAAACCCAAAAAACAATTTTATGAAAAGTAAACTGTATTTGTTTTTAATCATGTTTTTAATTTGGTGTCTTTTGAACGGGAGTACGATGTTGGTATTAGATAAGTTACGATACATGGATTTTAATTCATCTTATTTCCCTGTCTATTTCGTCACGGCTTTTGTATTTTCTGCCTGTGCCGCTATATTTCAAGAGGATTTTAAATTTACACTCTTATTAATTCTGGTGGCTGAATTATGCTGGCTGATTATATTG
Source organism: Bacteroidota bacterium (assembly GCA_013286315.1). GTDB lineage: Bacteria > Bacteroidota > Bacteroidia > Chitinophagales > Chitinophagaceae > Puia. The sequence goes on from JABDFX010000072.1 coordinate 13,457, forward strand.
TGGATCCAGGGCAATGAGAATGGCGCAGGATATGATCGCATAACATTCTTTAATTGCAGCTTTTTTGCTTTGGTTGCATACTTGGTTAAGGTGGGTGCCTATTGGGTCGGGTATGCGGCAGGCGAACTGGATTTATCCAATGGTCTGAGCATGCTTCTCTGTGAATTGATATTCCTTGGTTTGTCTCTTTTCCTCGTGTTGCCTCTTCGTAAGCTTTCAATCTGGCTGACAGAGAGGTGGACAGGGGAAGAACCAAGCCACCCCGGAAGCGGTTACCTTTCATAAGCGGCATTTCAAATGGTTTATTTCGGGAGATTTATGGCGCGATCTCAAAAGGGCGACCTTATGGTACAAGATGAATGCCTGGTCAGAAAAGACAGGAATAGTCTGAAGACGAAAGAATACTATGGCCCTTTACTGCGAAGCCTCAATCCCTTCTCCGATCGCCTGCACCAGGTCGTGCGAAAGAATGATTTCTCCGTCTTTATTGGCCTGATGCCAGATGATCTTATTATCAGGCAGCCTGGGAAAGTCTAACGCAACAATCGTATACCAGGCGTCCGGCAATTTTACACGATACCGTGCATCGCCTTTCTCTGCAGACAGGGCGTAAAACGATTCGAACGTTTCGCCCTTATATTGATAAGTGAATGGGTACATGTTACCGGAATGAGCCTCGCCTAATGTATCATTTTTAGAAATATTGGCAAAAAAAAGACGGGGGAAAAAAACATTTAAAATACCCTTACTTCTCCCAAAAATAAACTGGTGGAAATCCGCTGACTGTCTGCCGAAATGAAACCGGCATATACCTGTACCGGTTTTCCCTGGAATAAGGTTGCATCCATTGAATAGAGGCAATCCGATCTTTCTGCGACATCCACTTTAAAAATCCAGCGGCACAACTTGCAGTTAAATACCGCTACAAAAAGCAGGTCAGAGGGCAGTGATTCAGGAATACCGCTGTTATCTTTCCAGCGAAAAACGAGTTTTCCTGGTTTGATCGGGGAAACAGCTAGTGCCGTGGGATTCGGCAGTTTTCCCTTTGTCAAAATAAGTTTTGGATAATCTATCCGGAGCGTCGGATAAGATCCCCTGAAGCCCTGTTCAGTATTTTCATTCATCACATGGTCAAAAGCAGGCGTATAACAATATAATTTGTCCAATTCTTTCAGGAAGGGTCGCAGGGGTCGCATAAAACGGTACATAATCTCACGTTTCTTGTGAAGTTCACAACCGGGTTTCCTAAACCAGCCTTTACCATGAAGGGTCATTTTTGTGTCATTAGTAATTTTCAATTTATTTTTTTCGGTAGTAGTAATGTTTTTCATGTTTTTGATTTTTTTATGTTTCTTATTGGATGAGAAAAAAAGCCGCCCTAAAGCGGTTAGAGAATATTTACTATGCCCGCATAATAGCTATTTGATCGTTCGCATCGATCTTCTGATAAAAATCCCAGGTATACATGAACAGGTTCACACCGGAGCATTTCGACATTCATACAACAACCGCAAACTTTTCTTGGTACCTGAAATACTTCTGTTATCCAATCTTTTGTCACGTGACTTATAACTACTGCGTATAAATGGTCATCTGCCCGCGCTTTACCAATACCGCTGTCATCGGTCCATCTAATGACAAGCTCTCCGTCATAGGGTGATGATACTGATAAATTAGGCGGAAGCGGTAGATCACCATGACTGAATATTATTTTAGTATAATCGACTTGAAATCTCGGATGTTCACCAGTGACGGCGCTTTGAACATTATCTTTAAATACTTTGTTCAATCCAAAGTACTTGCGAGTAGGTTTTTTATAGAGCTGATTCAGGAATTCGGCCATGGAACGTAAAACTCTGTTCACGGCTCTTTTGCGCGCTCGTTCAATATTCCTCGTAATATAAATTGCTTTTGGTTTGCGTTTTGTACGGGTTTTGCTTGTAAGTTTTTCTCGTGAGTTCGGACCGTCGAAACCTTCAATTTTTCCATTGGAATTTATAGACAGCCTCCGTTTATTCGTTTTCATTTATTTAGATTTTATGATTGACTTATTCAGTAATATCTTCAGATCTGATTCCTTGTAATATATTTTTCCCCTGACTTTTGTAAATGGAATGATTCCTTCACTCCGCCACCTTTGTAATGTTCGGCTGCTGATATGCAGTCTGATCAGAATATCCTGTTTGTCGATCCAGGACTCTTGATGGTCCACTTGATGGTTGCCACGCTTCTCGGGCCTTTGGTCGGTTATGTTATTCATAGTTCGGACTTC
>JABDFX010000073.1 GCA_013286315.1 Bacteroidota bacterium
AAAACATGAATCGGCATTTTAACCTACGAAGCAGAAATAGAAGGCAAAGACGTAATTTTTGACTCCAACGGGACATTTATAAAAGAATCGAAGGACTAATTATTATTAGTATACGATGAAGGCGCCGGGGTTTTTCCGCATTTCGATTATTTTTTTCCCGATCTAGCAACGGGTATCCAGTAAATGAGGGGATTTTCGCATTCAAACTTACAAAAATGCGAAGGAGCGGGTTGATGTGTGTTCTGATGTCCTTGCTGGTTTATACAGGTGTCAGGGCACAGGTAACTGACACTTCCAAAATGCTGAATCCGGTAATTGTTACCGGAATTAAGACGGTCAATGGTGTGGGGTATTTGCCGGATGTAAAAGGCAGTATCATCTATGCCGGCAAAAAAACAGAAGTGATTATTGTTGACAGCCTGGATGCCAATAAAGCCATCAATAACTCGCGGCAGATCCTCGGCAGAATTCCCGGATTGAATATTGTCGGTATATGGTTAAGTGAAGACAGCAATGTAAAAATTGAAATTTACAAGGCCGGTCCCCAATATTTCGGCAGACAGGTATGGGGACAGTTTCTGTACGAGGCGGATGGAACCACTCCCAAAAAAGATGTAAATAATTCTAATGAAAGTTTACGTAGAAGGAACCTTAAAAATCTTGTTATCCTGAACAACTTTGACTACGACCATGGTGTATACACCGGCGGCACTTTTTACGACTATAAAAGCGGGAAAAAATATAATTCAATTATAAAATTACATGGGTCAAATGTTCTGAAGGTCCGGGATTATACTGCATTAACTGTATTCGGGAAAACGACAAAATATACAAGAATTCCGAATGAAATGCCACCAAGGTAAAACAGGATCCGTTAGCCAATAGGAGTAAAGTATTGAATGGCGGGTAATTTAATTGAATATTTCAGGTGGAAAATATTTTGAACGATTTACCATTAACAGTCACTGCGAAGAAACCGTTCTGAAGTCCGACACTTTCTGTTGAGTCGAATAAGTTCACCAGCTTTTTATTGGACAGTAATACAATGATTCTGTCAGGCAGCGGCTGGAGGTCTGTTGATGACGACTTCCCGATCGGGATTTGCAGAGGAGATGGCATTGGCTGATAACCATTGTTGAAAACCACAATCACTACTTCATCACGGAAGTATCGGAGGAAGGCATATACAAAACTGTCAACCCAGAGAGTGATCACGACACCGTATTTCAACGCGTCGCTGTTCCTCCGGAATGAAATCAATTTTTTGATCGTCTGGAACAGTCCAGATTCATCTGCGAAGTTTACTGACACGTCATTGTTTGCGCCGATCAGTTGCCAGGGAAAGTCACGGCGCAGATCATAGTCATTGTTTCCGCCGCCGAAATTTTTGTACCCCTCGAGACCGGTCTCCGAGCCGTAATAAATCTGCGGAATGCCGCGGACCGTCAAAAGAAATGCATACATCATCGCTGCCACCTGAAAGGCGAAGCCCTTATTTTGATCACCGGTAAATCTTGTACGGATCTCACTCATGATGCGCCGGTCCAGGTCGTGGTTATCGAGCAGTGTCACTAAACGGTTTGCATTGGTATAATAACCGCCGCCGGAAGGATCATCGAGGTCGAGGATACCGCTGGTTTCATTATCATTCAGTCTGGGCCTGGCGATGTCGGTGAACGGCCGGTCGTAGATGATTACATTTTTTATTCTTTCACGAAGCGGGAAATCAAAAATCGAATTGAGGTCGCTTTGATTCTGAAAAGTCGCGTTGTCATCGATGTGCGTAAATTCAGAATCAAATACTTCGCCCACAATAAATATTTGCGGAAATTTTCCCTTCACGATACTCTTATAGAAATACCAGAATTTATTGAAATCGGGGTCCTTTACATTCTGACCGGGCTGGTTTGTGTAACCACCGATGTTCCGGGCCATGTCCATCCGCAGACCGTCGATGCCCGAGGTTTCGATCCAGTCCATCAGATTGTTGATGAAATGATCAACCACCGTTGAATTGGCGAGATCCAGTTTGGGCAGACCGCTGAAGTCAGGGTCTTTAGGATCATTCCGGTACCAGTCCAACGGAAATATCGGGTTGCCATTATCATATCCGGTATGATTGACAACGACGTCAAGAACCACTTTGAAATTTGCGACATGACACGCATCCACAAAATCTTTCAGATATTTTTTATCTCCTGCAGGATGGGCTCCGCCTGTATAGAGATGATCATCGATGAACTCAAAGTCCTTCGGCCAGTAACCATGATAAGGTTGGGAACCAGCAATACCACTGATATTTAAATATACCGGCGTGATCCAGATGGTGCTGATGCCGAGGTTTTGCAAATAGGCGAATTTCGACTGTATTCCGCTGAGATCACCACCATGCCGCAGCTGGGGATTGGTTTTATCAATATTCAAATTATTATTGGGATCGCCGTCGAAGAAGCGATCAGTCATAATAAAATATATGATATCGTCCTGGGTAATCATGCTGTGATACGAGGAATCTAAGGAACATCAGGATATAAAGGTAAATGAAGTGGCGTCAAACGGCTACAGGGGACCCACACTTTCTACCGTTCCGGCTACGTCCCAGCCAAGGATGAGGGGAAAGTTATAAGCGTTACGATAATCACCATATCCCATTCTGATTTTCCAATCTACAGGGTTGACACCTGCTGAATGCACTTTGATGAGAACTTCATCCGGGAGAATAGACGGTACCGGAGCGTCTTCATAAATAAGAACACTTGAATCGCCATGATAATGAATGCGTATCGCTTTCAAAATTGTCGAAATTTTTTTTTCTAAATAAAGTTTTTCTATCTGATACCGCCACTTATCTTAGCAAACGTTTTTTTCATTTCGCATCCGCTGCTTTAATTAAGTGTTCCATTTTTTGGTCAAGGCTGATTCCTACGTTGGTCACTTCCGGAATTCCGAACTGTCCAAACAAAGAAGATGGCAGGTCATATTCGATTTGAGCTTTCTTATCGTCTTTTTCAAAAACCAAAACGCGCAGTGGAGCGTAAAGACCGGCCCTGATATCGAACCGGGTCATAGTGGAAGCTGTATATGGATTTCCAATCAGGTATTGCTTTGCTTTTCGTGGTTTGCCCCAAATATTCAGCATGTTTCCATGATCGTACTGATTAAAAAGAATTAACTCAGTCGCTCCCTGCATCTGATGAATGATGGCATTTTTTACAAAATCAGGTTTTTCCATAACCTGACTCAATATTGCAAAGTCGAGCCTGCCCAATATTGCTTCTAACCTATTTGTGAAATGTTCATAATCACTCGAAACATCTACGCTTAGATGGATTACGTGGGTGACTGAGCTGGGAGTTGACATATTGGATTGCGTTTTTTTTATTGAATTACTTTTATGCGGACACTGAAAGCCCTCATATTCTGCTAAGGATATGCCAATCTTTATTATTTTGAAAGTCAAGGGACTGAGTATAATTGTGATCATTTGACTGACGATATTTCGTATTTATTTACGTCAGGCCGTTCCAGGTCCAAAATACTGCTCGATTTTTTTTGAGAGTGGCCGGTTGGCTTCACTGATCCCGAGACCGACAATATCAACATTTTTATAACTTTGTCTTGGCTATTCTGTTTCGAATACTATAATAAAATCAATATGGAAACGGCACCCAGGAATACGATGGTCAAATACGGCGACATGGAGTTTTTCATTTATTACTTTATCCATGATAATGATATAAACCCCGGTTCAGGTTTCTTAAATCTTACCTTGGGAAGTGAAGATGACGAATTTGAACGTATGACGTCCATTGTTCCGGCAAGTATACTGGACAATGATGATGAACAGGAGCGAACAGCCCAGGGGCTTGTTACTGAATATTTGAAGACTATAGTCAAATAAAAATTTCGATTATTTTTCTCTGAAAGGAATTTGAGTTAGCTATTCAGCGGTCATAGCTTCCAGCAGTTCTCCGTATAAATTTTTTTTCTGCGAAATGAGGTCATCGCCTATCTCCAATGTCACACCTGTCTTATAGGACTCCCAACGGGGCAGGCTCGTAATGTTGGGGTTGCCCGTACGGATAAATTGAACCCAGTATGCGCTCATGTTTTTTTCTGTGTCATAATCCAATGGACGCCAGGGACGATCCCAGGTATGCAAATTGCCGAGCGCAAAGGGAACATCGGCCGTATGGAATGCACCATAATTGGGAAAGCCGGGTTTGTCAACCGGCACATGAGAAAACTCATAGATATAAACCGGTCTGGAATTATACCTGGACAGAATGTAAGGACTGGTAGCAGCGAAAGAAAGTTGACGAATTTCCCGCAGGGATGCTGAAGCTTCTGCGGAATCTGCATGCGGAAGCAGGGCAATCAGTTTGTCTGCGTTACCGCTATATTCTTCATGAACCGTTTGAATAAATTTTTCTTTGCTTATTTTTTCTATTCCGAACATCGTCAACTCATCCGTTACCCATCCGCCCAGAAAATCCACCTGATTAAATTTTCCTTCCCTAAATGCTTTATAAAAATCAGATGGCAGAAATCTGCCGTCCTTTACCGGTGCAAAGTGCAGGCCTCCCCATCCGGGGCTTGCAGATAGTAAACTATCCGTCGGAAGACTCCTCAAGGCTTTCAGATTATCAGCATGCAGTTTTTGCTGCAGGGCCATACCGGTTTTTTCTCCATCCTCCAGGGTGCCCATTTGAAAGCTGCCGAAAATGCCACCACTTTCCGCGATGGCTCTATGAAACAGGCCCCTGGCTGCTGGACTTGCTATCAGTGCATACACACTGATGGAGCCCGCGGATTGTCCCCCGATCGTAACATTCGACGGATCTCCACCGAATGCTGTGATATTTTCCTTTACCCATTGTAACGCGGCTACCTGGTCCATCAACCCATAATTTCCGGATGAACCATTTCCTTCTTTGGTAAGTTCCGGGTGCGCCATAAATCCCAGGGCTCCGACCCGGTAGTTGATACTCACAAATACGATTCCTTTTTTTGCAAATTCCAAGCCGTCATAAATATCACAGGCAGCGGAACCGGAGATAAATCCACCACCATATATCCAGACAAACACGGGTCGTTTTTCAGTCGCCGACGATGCACCCGTCCAGACATTCAGATAAAGACAATCTTCGCTGAGTGGCGCTGGCGGAGCGATAAATTCTTTTGACCAGCACAGGAATGGTTCCGGCTTCGGCTGTATGGGGCTGGCAGAGAAGATCGTGCATTTTTTTACTCCTTTCCAGGCAATGGGAGGCTGAGGCGCCTTCCATCTCAGATCTCCAACGGGTGGCGCTGCAAACGGAATACTTTTGAAAATCCGGATATTTCCTTCACGGTAGCCTTCTATCTTTCCATACTTTGTATCTATGATTCCGGACTGGGCTGAAACGATTGCCTGCAGACATAACAATAAAAAACCGGGTAATAATATCTTTTTTAAATTCATCATGACGACATATTATAAATTCATGCCGGACAAAGAAACAAAAAATAATACGCCGGGCACGAACTTAATTTGAACAACACAGGCCACCCGTTACTAAATCCCGTGATCACTTGGTAGGCGGCCTGAATTCACCTTTCCCCGTCGTAAAATAGGAAAAAAGACTTGATTTGATCCAGTGCGTCCAACCCGGTTCACAGTCCTTATAACATTCCACATCGGGTGTAAGGCCTTCATGTGTGAATTTCAAATCGGTTATTCCATCGTGTTCATTCAGATCAAAAATCAAACGGGTATTGGCCCATTCTTTTTTATCCGAGTACCAGGGCATATAGCAATCTTTCACCAGCCAGACGACTTTTTTACCGGGGATCAGTTCCTCTACGGTAAAGTTGAAGAAAGAATCTCCACTCATCTTTATAACAAATTCATCATTTTTATTTTCGGCTTTTCCGGTAAATGTTACTCCCCACCATTCCGGCACACGACTGATTTTTTTGATCGCCTCGTCTGCGCTGATCTTTGCAGAAATATCACTCGTAAAATCGTTCTTTTCCATTTTGCTTATTTTTAAACAAAAATAGAAAGAAGGTTTTCCCTGGCATTGTACAAATCGGAACTAGCTCGTATAATGCCTGATGGCGAGCTCGTTCGGGCTGCCCTGCAGATCAGTCGGGATGAATCCGGTAAACCTTTTAAAGGCCCTGATAAAATGGGATTGATCGTAGTAGAATTCGTACATAGAGCCCTTTAATTTCTGTAGTTTAAGCCCGGAAGAATAGACCTGATAAAATTCTTTGAAACGAATAATTTCAGAAAGGTTTTTGGGTCCCGTACCCAGATGCTCCGTAAATTTTTTATTGAGCCATCGTGCGCTGTAACCGGTTTTTTTCTCAAGTTCTGAAACGGTGATCAGTCCTTTGGAATCCGATATCCGTTGTATGCAAAAATCGTAAATCGGGTCGGAAGCAGACTTCTCCAGTTGTCTAATCAGAAAATGCTGCAGGATTTGGAGTTTCATATCCAGGTTACCTGCCTCTGCGAGTTGGGATTCGAGATCTTCTGCCTGGTGTCCGATCAGGTCCGACAGTTCCACGATTTGATTTTTTACGTGGGCGTAGGAAAAATGAAAAAAACGGTATGCCCCGATCGGGTTGAATTCAATAATGATCGTGCCGGTTTGCACATCTTCCTCCGGGTCCAGGTTGACCGGCGAATCGATCAGTCCGGTTAATGATAACTTATTCTCATGTTGGATATAGGTCTTCTCTCCCACATGGGCCACGATCCCGTTACTCCAGGTATATGTTAATTTGAAATTTGCATTCGGCACGATCAGTTTCTTATCCTCAGCAGGCAGCCTGCCGCTGCTTTCGAACACATACATTTTCGCGATGTATGGGCTCAGCAAAGGATGTGCTGTGTAGGGAATGAATTGGAAAGTTGTCATCGCATCTGAAGCCATAAGGCTGTCTTAAATGTAGATAATCTTTGAGAATGCAGCGCATGTGATAATGTTATTTATTTTTGTGCATAAATGGTTTTTTTAATAGCTGCCTCACCCGGGAAAGAACCTATATTACATTCAAGTCCAAAAACATCCGCTATGAAATTCGTCTTTTCAGTTTGCAGGATTTTTTCTTTCTGCTTTTTCATTGTGTACGTTTGCTCTTCGTGTACATCCTATCTGATTGTAAATGGCGGTCATCATGTGCCGAAAAAGGTCACTGTCTACGTCACCGGGTTTGACACGGCTTCCGGGCGTCTCACCCTGGAGGATATTTCCCAACATTCCGCAGACCCATTCACGGCCTACCCGGGTCAGAAAATCAGGTGGAAAATTTCAGGGGTAAAACATTTTCTTATCAATAATTTGGTTGAAAAGACAATTAAAGCTCCCCGGGATGAAGTCTTTGAGAAAAAGCCGCACCCTGTAAATTTTTTTTCTAAGAGCTGGAGAGGATCTCTTAAAGATTCAACGGACCTTCAGGGAATCGCCATTGTGAGTGACAATAGTGGACACTTCATAGATTATATTTATAAAATTGTCTGGCGTAAGGCCGGAAAAAATCGCACGTTCGACCCGAGAATACAGATTAGATAATCGATTTACGGATCTCATGTAAAGATTATATCTCATTAATGTATCCGGAGAACTTACAAAATACCAGTTACAGATTTTTAATCGAAGACTATTTAAAGGGCTGGGAAGGCACTATGAGTGACATGATGCAGGTGTCAGGTGTCTATGCCTGGATCTGCCACTAGCCATTTGAAGGAGAACCTGAAAAAACGCAAAATGGTACTGTGGTGTTGTTGCGATAGACGCGAAAAAAGGATAATGTAAGGTTTACCATTCAGGCAAACATTGTCCTGAGGATTTTTTTTATTTTCAGCGCTGTTGACGCATCGATTGCGCCAATTTTTTTTTTCAATCTGGATTTATCTACGGCGCGTATCTGATCCAGTACCACATCACCCACCTGATTATTAAAATGAGCTGCTGCACGCGAAGGATATCCCTTCATCGTATGGGTAAGCGGAGCGATGATGACTGTCTTTAAATTTTTATTCATCGGCGAAGGAGAGATAATGACTGCGGGCCTTACTTTATTCATCTCAGCACCCCAGGTAGGATCCAGGTTCACAAGGTAAACATCGAACGTATTCATATTACCATTCTTTTGAATCAAAATCATTTTGCAATCCTTCAAATAAATCCTTATCCGGAACCGATCCATTTTTGATCGCGGTCTTAAATTGCTTATCCCAGGTAGAAAGATCTGTGTTCACTTCGTCTTTTTTGACTTCCATAATTTTTATGATCCCTTTACTGGCATGGATAATAACGTCCGTTTCTGCATTTAGTCCAGCGGTTTCCATTACTAAACTGTTCAGGATGACTCCCTTCGAATTACCTATCGCGCGAATGCGGGTCGCATAAGAGACTTCCGGTTCTGCAAGTACAGACGATTCATTGGGCAAAGGGTCTGCGCCCGTTTTTACAATTTGACGGGTGCGTCGTGCTTTCTTTGCCGGATTTCTCCCGGAGCGTATAGGCATATATGCAGTTTGGGCAAAGTTATAACAATCGTTATAACTCCTCAAATGACATGGCTTAATAATTTCCTGAATATCTGCCAGATCCTACGATCTGGCGATTGCCCGACCCGGCAGGATTCCATAATAACATAATGATTTGACATTGAATGTCTTATAAATATATTTTATAACACGTCAAAAAATATTTGGAGAAACTAAACACTGTTCAGTATATTTGCACTGTAAACTAGTTTCAATGGGTATCGTAGAAAGAAAGGAAAGAGACAGGGTCGAAATGCGGGAGCGCATCATCGACGTTGCCATTGAAATGTTCGTAAAGGAAGGGTATGAAAAAACGTCCATACGAAATATCGCTGAGAAAATTGAGTACAGCCCCGCAACCATCTATCTCTATTATAAGGACAAGGACGAATTATTATATGATGTGCAGGCCCAGGCCTTCGAAAAACTGGATAAGTATTTTCGGGTACATGTCGTTGCGCAGGATCCGCTGCAAAGACTGGAACAAATCATGAAGGCCTATGTCCGGTTCGGTAAAAAAAATCCTGAACTCTACGACCTCATGTTCATCATCCGCGCACCGATGAACGTGGTGGAAGATAAAGAAGACTGGCGGAACTGTCATGACGCTTTTGGCACACTCGTGCAGTGCCTAACAGAATGCATTGAAAAAAAACTGGTCCGTTTTAATGATCCAATGGTGGCCGCGGTATCTGTCTGGTCCATGGGCCATGGACTGGTTTCGCTCGATCTTCGCGACCGTTTAAAAGTTACAGAAATGAATGAGGCGGAAATTGCCGCGACGATTGAAAAATCAGTAAAGGAATATTTTAATCTCATCAAAATGTAATCATGTATCCATTCACCCAATCGATCAGGAATCAAATCACCAATAAGAATTCCAGGTAAAATATGAGCCTGCATGGATGGCTATTTTTTTTGCCATATTACTAAACACTGTTCATTAACTCAACGTTATTAATTATGAAAATGCTGTTTATCATCCCTTTCCTCCTGCTAAACGCAGGAATAAAAGCACAGGAGAATGCACTCGAGACTTATATCAATACGGCATTCGCTAATAACCAGGGGCTGACGGGTCAGCATCTGCAGCTGGAAAAGTCAATGTATGCATTGAAGGAAGCCCGTGCACTTTTTCTTCCCAATGTTTCTTTCGGTGCCAGTTACACAAAGGCTGATGGTGGTCGTACCATCGACCTACCCCTGGGCGATCTGCTAAATCCGGTCTACCAGTCACTCAATCAGCTCACAGGTTCAACGAAATTCCCCAGTCTCCAGAATAAATCTGTTTTGCTGACCCCGGATGATTTTTATGATGCCCGTTTTCGCACTACGCTCCCGCTGATCAACGCTGAGATTTATTACAATGAAAAAATAAAAAAAGAAACCATATCGGGGAACCGCGCGGCAGTGAATGTGTACAAGCGTGAACTGGTGAAGGAAATAAAAACGGCCTACTACCGGTATTACCAGGCGGAAAAAGCAATCGAAATTTATAACAACGCTCTCTTTCTCGTAAATGAAAATATCCGGGTGAATCAGAGTCTGTTGAAAAACGGCATGCGAAACAGCACGGCGCTCACACGCTCGGAAACAGAAAAACAAAAGATTGAAACCTCCGTCACACAGGCCACTAATAACCGGAACAATATCCAGGCCTACCTGAATTTCCTGATGAACCGCTCACTGGATTCCGAAATCATACTTGACACCGCGAGTTTCATTACTGAATCCGAATCACTCAACGGAAGCATGAATCTGAACACGGAAAACCGGGAAGAACTCCAGCAGCTTCAGTCCGCCATCCAATCCCATGAGTTAAACCGGAAACTGGAAAGCGCCTATCTCGTTCCTAAACTAAATACCTATCTCGATCTCGGCTCACAGGGTTTCAATTTCAAATACAACGACAAAACACAATACTATGTGTGGGGCCTGAGTCTGGAGATGAATTTATTCGCTGGCGGATTACACAAATCCCGGATTCAGCAGGCAGCAGTAGGAAAGCAGGAGGCAGAATCCAATTACCAGGAAACTTCTTCCCAGCTGAAAATGCAACTGGTTCAGTCCGTAAATAATTTACACACCGCCCTCTCCGATTACCAGAATGCAAAAAAACAACTCGCTCTTGCTGATAAATATTATACCGACCAGTTTAAAGTATATAAAGCGGGTCAGCTGTTGTATATCGAATTGCTGGATGCACTGACCCAGCTAACAAATGCCAGGCTGCAACTGGCCGTTACAATCGCCAATGTACAGGTTGCCTATGCGGATACCGAACGCAATGCAGCCACTTATCCACTCAATAAATAATAAATCATGGAACGTCTACTAACTTACCTCCTCGTCCTGTCAACTGCTGTCACCATCACCTCCTGCAGCGCCAGGACCGAACCGCTCAGAAAAAAAGAATCAACGGCTATTCCGGTAAAGGTTCTTCCCGTTATACAATATAATGGGCTGGAAAGAATTCCTGTCTCCGGGCAGTTCACCACGGACGACGAAGTGATGATGTCTTTTAAAACGACCGGCATTATCAATAAAATATTTGTGAAGGAAGGCGACGCGGTTAAAAAAGGCCAGCTGCTCGCAACCCTTAACCTCACGGAAATTGATGCAAGTATGCAACAGGCACAACTCGCATTTGAGAAAGCCACCCGTGATCTGCAGCGGCTGAACAATCTGTACGACGACAGTGTCGCTACCCTCGAGCAGGTTCAAAATGCAAAAACGACCCGTGACCTGACCGCACAACAACTCAATACAGCCCGCTTTAACAGGCAGTATTCTGAAATCCGGGCAGAAGCCAATGGTTTTGTTTTACGCAAACTCGCCAATGAAGGACAGCTGGTGAACTCAGGCAACGCTGTATTGCAGACCAATGGAGCAGGTTCCGGAAAATGGATCTTACGGGCAGGCATAACCGATAACCAATGGAAGGCGGTCAAAACCGGAGACCCCGCAGAAGTGATGATCGATTCACATGAAGGTCAAACCCTGACCGGAAAACTGACCCGGAAATCTGAATCTGTGGATCCTTCCAATGGCCTGTTCAGTATCGATATCACACTGGGCGGAAATCAATCCGGAAAAATTGCTGCCGGTATGTTTGGAACCGGAGTCATTGTAACCGGCAATCACCAAACAGTTGATAAGTCCGGATCCGAAACCTGGTCGGTTCCCTATGAAGCCCTGATGGATGGCGACGGAAGTTCCGGATTTGTTTTTGTTACGAACGACAGTAAAACAGCGGAGAAGACCAAAGTCGTGATTGCGGGTGTTGAAAAAGATCATGTGATCATCAGCCAGGGACTTGAAAAATCCAAATTACTCATCGTGTCCGGCAGCGCTTATCTCACGGATAAAAGTTCCATCCAAATCATTCCATAAAGAGTACGATCATGAAAATCACCAATTACGCCGTTAAGAACTACCAGTTCACGCTGATCATCTTCATCATGATCATTGTCCTGGGGCTCACTACACTTTTGAATATGTCCCGCTCGGAAGATCCCGAAATGCACGCGCCCACTTTCACAGTCGTTGTCGTATATCCCGGAACGAGCCCGGGCGACATGGAAGAACTCGTAGTGAAACCACTGGAAAAGGAAATCTGGGGGCTTGAAAACATCAAGCGCATACGTACTACCATCGGCGATGGTGTGGCGGCCATTCGCGTGGAATATAAATACAATAGCAATGTGGACAATAAGTACCAGGAAATCGTTCGTGTGGTAAACAGCAAGCGGCCGGAACTGCCTGCGGATATTACGAGCATTGACGTGCAAAAATTTCAGCCCTCCGATGTAAATATCATCCAGGTAGCGCTGGTTTCTGAAAATGCCTCCCGGGAGAAAATGAAATACTATGCGGAAAAACTCCAGGACGAACTGGAGAAACTTCCCGCATTAAAAAAAGTGGAAATTCACGGTATACCGGATCCGCAGGTAAGAGTGGAACTGGATCTGGAAAAAATGTCCCAGATGCACCTGCCATTGAGTGCCGTCACCGGAAGTCTGCAGAGTGAGATCGCCAATATTCCGGGCGGCAGCATTTATGCCGGCCAGAGAAGCTTCAACATTAAGACCAGCGGGAACTTCCAGTCGATTGAGGAAATAAAGAATACAATCGTTTCTTCCTCAGGAAAGAATATCTACCTGAAAGACGTGGCAAAAGTGTATTATGGCTTTGAAGACACGAAGTATAAAACCAGACTCAACGGTCATCGTTGCATTTTTATAACCGCCGCTCAAAAAGAAGGTGAGAACATCAGTAAGACAAAACAAAGCTATGATCCTGTATTGGCGCAATTCAAAAAAACATTACCCTCTAATATTGACCAGGTGCAGAATTTTGACCAGGCCGACAATGTGAACCGTCGCCTGGGCAGCCTGGGAGAAGATTTTCTGATTGCGATATTACTGGTGGCCGTCACTCTTCTTCCGCTCGGACTTCGGTCTGCCATGATCGTTATGATCTCCATCCCCCTCTCCTTATCCATCGGAGTGGTTCTGCTGAATCTGTTCGGCTTCAATCTGAATCAGCTCAGCATTGTGGGGCTGGTGGTGGCGTTGGGATTATTGGTGGACGACAGCATTGTCGTGGTCGAAAACATAGAGCGCTGGATGCTGGAAGGTCATACCCGTATGGAGGCAACGCTGAAAGCCACCGGACAGATCGGTAAGGCTGTTGCCGGTTGTACTGCTATGCTGATCATTTCATTTATGCCACTGGTCTTTATGCCTGAAGGCGCTGGTGATTTTATCCGCGGTCTGCCCATGGCCGTTATCCTGTCCGTATTCGCTTCCATGCTGGTCTCACTGACCATCATTCCTTTTTTGTCCAGCCGACTGCTGAAAAATCATATGATACCGGAAGGAAATATTTTCATGCGGGGCCTGAAAAAAATCATACACGGAAGTTATGCCCGGCTGCTGGACCGGTCACTGACCCGCCCGGTATTTACCATCGCCACGGCGGCCGTATTATTTGGCTTCTCGCTCTACGTTTTCAATATTATTGGATTCGCGCTCTTCCCTTCTTCTGAAAAACCACAATTCTTAATCAATATCACCGCGCCGCCACAGTCCAATATTCTCTACACAGATCACATCACACGGAATATAGAGGAGGAATTAAAAAAAGAGCCGGCCATCACTTATTTCGCGAGTAATGTAGGCAAAGGTAATCCCCGCATCTACTATAATGAAGTGCCTGAAAATGAAAAGTCGGAATTTGCGCAGATTTTTGTCCAGCTGGACATTCACACGGCACCGGATAAAAAAATGGCAATCATTGAATCGCTGCGCAAAAAATGGACACCGTATCCCGGAGCTAAAATAGAAGTGAAAAACTTTGAACAGGGGCCGCCTGTCGTAGCGCCTGTAGAAGTGCGCGTGTTCGGCGATAACCTGGACACTTTACGCAGTCTGGCATCAAAGGTTGAAAACCTGCTGCAGAAAACCGACGGTACCATTTATATTGACAACCCGGTGGACCAGCTCAAGTCAGACATCAAAGTAGATATCAATAAAGAAAAAGCCCAGTTGCTCGGAATACAGACCGTGAATATCGACAAGACCGTAAGGCTTGCCGTAGCCGGACTGAATATGGGTAAGTACACGGATCAGGACGACAAGGACTATTCCATCTTACTCACGCGCACCAAAGAAGAAATACCCACGCTCGATGTTTTTAACAATCTCTACGTAAACAATGGCCAGGGCGCCGCCGTTCCGGTCGGCCAGGTATCTGCGCTGAAACTGGAGACTTCTCCACAGGTGATTAATCACCAGGAAAAAAAACGTGTGGTATCTGTTAAAGCCAGTGTGAAAAAAGGATTCCTGACGGACCGGGTGATCAAACAGGTAACCGGCAAAATGGATAAAATGATTTTGCCTGCAGGTTACACGTATGAAATGGGCGGAGAAGTGGAATCGCGCAAAGACTCTTTTGGCGGATTCACCAGCGTCATTATTGTAACCGTTTTCCTTTTCATCGCTGCGCTGGTGTTGATATTCGGTACATTCAAAAGCACGCTGATCGTACTCTCCGTTATTCCGCTCGGCGTGGTGGGCGCCGCCATGGCATTGTGGATCACAGGCTATCCCTTATCCTTTGTGGCCATCATCGGTTTGATCGCACTGGCAGGCATCGAAGTAAAGAATACCATTTTGCTGGTGGATTTTACAAATCAATTGCGCAGCCAGGGAATGAATATGGAATCCGCGATACGCGAGGCGGGGGAAGTCCGGTTTCTTCCCATCGTGCTGACCTCCCTGACGGCCATTGGGGGACTGACGCCCATTGCGCTTTCTACGAATCCGCTGATTTCGCCACTTGCTATCGTGCTGATCGGCGGACTGATCAGTTCTACACTATTGTCCCGGATCGTGACACCGGTCATTTATAAACTCATCCCGCCAAAAGTGGGATGAGTTTTCCCGAAAATAGTTTAGAGAAAATGGATTCAGATCAAATCAATGTCCGGAATAGTGCCATCCAATAATGTCTTTATTACTTTTAGAGTATTTCTTTGCTTTCTTTATTGATTTTATTTTTCTTCCGAATAAAATAAAAGGAATAAAGAAAATCATTCCGGCAGCAAACAAAATGGTCGCGATATCCCATAATCCGTCGGATGCCCATGTTACCGAATAAATCATCAGTGCCAATGCTGCAGACAATGCAAGGAGGCGACCCGTTATCAAGATCCATTTCTGAATTTTTAGTCTTTTGTAATTTGAGCGGCCCGCTGATGATGAATGGAAATTGCCGGAAGAATATAATCCGTTGGATAATATTTTAAATGCTCCCGGTTTATTTTCAGTTAAGTTTTTCAATTTGTAATGTTTCAATAAAACATTGAATAAAAAACTATGCCAGCAAAATTTGCCTTCTAAGGCCATTTTACAGCTTTGCTTTCAGCTCCTCGCCGGCAAACGGTCGCTTACAGGGGTAACTTCTATTTGCTGCCTTCATATTTTCATATATTCTGTTCATGGGGCTCAAATTTTCAAACCACAGCCTCAAAACTGCGCTTGGACAGTCAAATGCGTTAACTACACATTCGGGCTTTCAGAATGCGAATACAGATAATAGCTTTAACGCATTGCGCAATTGCTGGTTAAAATCCT
>JABDFX010000074.1 GCA_013286315.1 Bacteroidota bacterium
GAGTATGGTGAAGGTGGACCAGTACGCCGAAGACCTGGTACATGAAATATTTTTAAAACTCTGGGAGATCCGGGAAAAACTTCACATCAAAGCTGAGTTTTCATCCTATCTGTTTCGCATATGCCATAACAAAGCCGTAGATGCCACACGGAAAATAGCAAAGGACCGCTTGCTCAAATCAGAATTACTGCGCAATTATGATGAACTGACCACCGATCAGCACCACTCCCTTGAAGAATTACACCGTTTCGACCAACTCGTTGAACAGGCGATTGATACGCTGCCCCCCCAGCGTAAGAGAGTCTATGAACTTTGCAAAAGAGGGGGTAAAAGTTACCGGGAAGTGGGCCTTGAACTGGGGATCGCACCCAATACCGTGAAGGACCACATGGCTAAAGCCCTGGCCTCACTCAGGCTCGAACTCCAAAATAAGGGAGGACTACCCCTGATTTTTATCCTGCTGGGGAAAATTTTATAAAAAGATAACTTTTCAAACCCCCCGATTTTCAAATTCCCCGTCTTCTTCTTAGCCATGCGAAAAGAAGAAGCATATTACCTGCAGTTACTGTCCGGATATATAAACAATACCATCTCCCGGGAAGAGGCAAAAGAATTATTTGATTTTATAAGGCAGGAACCGGAAGCCTATACCCGGCTGATCAACCGGGAAGATATCAAAAAGAAGCTAATCTCACTGGCAGGGAATGAACATTTCAATATTCCTGAATCCATTAGCAACCGGATGCGTAACCGCCTGCTGGCTGCCCTTGATCAGACAGACAATCAGTCAACGGTTCAATCAGAAAAAACGACCGTTTACCCGATGCGGCCAACTTCAATCCTCGGCAAACCCTGGTTCCGGTATGCCGCCGCCGCGGTAATCATTTTCGGAGCACTCGGTTCATTCCTTTTATTGCAAAATAAAAAGGCAAATACTACTCCTGTCAGCATTGCCAAAACGCAAACTAAAGACATCGCACCAGGCAGCAACAAAGCAATACTAACACTGGGCAACAATTCAAAAATTATCCTGGACAGTGCCGCCAATGGCAGATTGGCGCAGCAGGGATCCACAACGATTATTAAACAGACCAACGGCGAACTGGTCTATAACACATCATCTGAAAAACCAAATTCAACGGCAATTGCTTTCAATACCTTAACAACCCCCAGGGGCGGGCAATACCAGTTGACCTTGCCGGATGGCACGAAGGCCTGGCTCAATGCCGGGTCCTCCATCACATATCCGACCTCCTTTGCCGGTAATCGGAGAAAAGTAACCATCACAGGGGAAGTCTATTTTGAAGTAGTTCATAATGCATCAAAACCATTTAGTGTCAGCGTGCGGGGAATGGAAGTAGAGGACATCGGAACACATTTTAATATCAATGCGTACACTGACGAGACTACGATCAGAACGACATTACTGGAAGGAAAAGTAAGAGTTAAACTGAACCGGCAATCAAAAATATTGGTGCCGGGACAGCAGGCGAGAATAATTCAGGAGCCTTCCAATCAAATACTAATTAAAGCAATAAACACAGAAGATGCTGTCGC
Organism: Bacteroidota bacterium; assembly: GCA_013286315.1. Taxonomy (GTDB): domain Bacteria; phylum Bacteroidota; class Bacteroidia; order Chitinophagales; family Chitinophagaceae; genus Puia. The sequence goes on from JABDFX010000074.1 coordinate 1,558, forward strand.
CTGGAAAAATGGGTTTTTTCACTTTGACCAGGCAAATATCGAAAGCGTGATGCGTGAACTGTCGAGATGGTATGATATAGAAGTTCAGTTTGAAAAACCCGTTTCCGATCATCTGTATGGTGGAAAGATCAGCAGGAATCTGAATCTGTCACAGGTGCTGGAAATATTGAAAACAAACAATGTTCATTTCAAAGCAGATGGAAGAAAGATAACTGTCCAATGATGAAATCATTGTAGTTACTCAAAAAAAACAGGGAAGTGTTGAAGCCACTTCCCGGCGGAAAATCTTGAGTGACTTATAAAATACAATCAGGAAGAATGCCTTTATTCATTAACCCAAGACTGGAGCAAAGTTATGTATTGTATTCCGAGGAAAATACTGTTCGCGATGAGACTCACGATCTTTTTATTAACGGCGGCTTTCCTGCATGTCAGTGCGGGGGTCCTGGCTCAGCCAAAACTTTCCCTTACTGTTAAAAATGAAACCCTTGAAAAAGTGTTTGCGATGATTGAAAAGCAAACCAGCTATACTTTTTTTTATGATTTTGAGATTTTTAAGGATGCGAAAAATGTAACGTTTGATATAAAAAATGCCACCCTGGAAGAAGTGCTTACGATATGCCTGAAAGACCAGCCGCTTGATTTTAAAATTGTCAATACCACGATCTCTATTGTTAAAAAAAAAGAACCGCAACCGGGATTAATTCTGTCAAACAATCTTCTCCTCATTGATATTCATGGTCGTGTAACTGATAGCCTTGGGGGTCCTTTGACTGGGGCTTCCGTGATTGTTAAAGGTTCGCATATTGGAACTTCAACAGATGGGAACGGAGATTTTAAATTGCTGGGAGTAAATGACAATACAGTCCTAGTTATTTCATTTACCGGGTATACGAGCAGACAATATAGAGTAAAAGGAAGCGATGCGGGCACAATCTTATTAAACAAATCAATCAGCCCACTGGATGAAGTGCAAATCATTGCCTACGGCACAACTACCCGACGCTTAAGCACCGGTAACATCAGTTCGGTAACCGCCGCAGTAATCGAAAGGCAACCTGTCCAAAATCCTTTGCTTGCCTTACAAGGCCGGATACCAGGCCTGGTTGTCATTCAGACTTCCGGGATATCAGGAAGTAGCGTAAAAGTTCGAATCCAGGGTCAAAATAGTATTTTAAACGGTAACGATCCGCTGTACATTATTGATGGTGTCCCGGTCATTTCTCAATTGCCAAGGACGGGAATTGATGGAATATTAGGGCCATCAGGACCAAATTATAGTGGTGAAGGAAACCCTTTGAATTATATGAATATATCTGATATTGAAAGCATAGATATTTTAAAGGATGCTGATGCCACAGCCATTTATGGTTCCAGGGGTGCAAATGGTGTTATTCTCATTACCACCAAAAAGGGAAAAGCAGGTCCCATGCATCTTGATCTGAATATGCAAACGGGCTGGGGCCAAATGCCGCGCAGATTGAATATGCTAAATACCCGTCAATATTTGGACATGAGGTATGAAGCTTTCCGCAACGATGGAATAAATTGGACAAGCCCATCTGTTTCAGCAAATGATCTAAAAGTTTGGGATACTACTCGATATACAGATTGGCAAAAAGAATTGATTGGAGGAACCGCAAACTATACCAGCGTAAACGCAAGTGTTTCTGGTGGTACCAATGCTGTACGATACCTGGTAAGCGCAACATATCACAAGGAAACTACTGTATTTCTTCTTCCTAAAGATTTTGCAGACCAGAAAGGGTCTGTGCATTTTAATTTGAATACGGGCTCAGCCAATGAAAAATTTAGAATGCAATTTTCTGGCGATTTTATGTTTGACCAGAACCAACTACCAAAGATTGATTTAACCCAGGCAGCCCTGCTTCAGGAGCCAGATGCACCTGCACTCTATAATGCTGACGGCAGTATTAACTGGGTACCCGATGCTTCTGGCACATCTACTTATCCTAACAATCCAATGATCGGTATGTATGCAAAATATCAGAATAAAACGACCAATCTGATAAGCAATATGATCGCATCTTACAAGATTCTTCCAGGACTGGAAATAAGCAGTAGTGTTGGCTATAATAATATGCAGACTAATGATTATAGTCCGTCACCATTAATTGCTGTAAGGCCGGAATATCGTTCGAAAACACAGAGAGTAGCAGGTTATGGAGACAGAAATATTATTTCATGGATTATAGAGCCTCAATTGAGTTACGCACGGAAGATTGGCGAGGGCAAAGTTGAAATATTGATAGGATCAACACTTTTAGATATGAAGACCAATTCAGGCTATTTATTTGGCACAGGTTATTTAAGCGACGAAATGATGGAAGATATTCACGCTGCATCGACTGTAGGCAGTGGTGTTTCATTTAGAGGAGAGTATACATATGACGCCATTTTTAGCCGCGTGAATTACAATTGGATGGATAAATATATTATTAATCTTACAGCCAGAAGAGATGGTTCAAGTCGTTTTGGCCCGGCAAACCAGTTTCACAATTTTGGCGCTGTGGGAGTTGCATGGTTGTTTTCAAGTGAAAATTTTATTAAGGAGAAATTCGACGTGCTAAGTTTTGGCAAGCTGAAGGGAAGTTATGGTACAACAGGCAGCGACCAGATAGGAGATTATCAATTTATGAGTTTATATAGTCTGTATCCTACAGGTGTACCGTACCAGGGAACAAACAGTCTTATTCCTGCCGGCCTTCCCAATCCTTATTTACAATGGGAAGAAACGAAAAAATTACAAGTGGGGATAGATTTGGGCTTTTTACAAAACAGAATTTTAGTAAATGTGACTTTCGTAAAAAATCGATCTTCGAATCAATTACTTCCCTATCAGTTACCTACTGTAGCCGGTTTTTCGACCTATCTTTCAAATTTTCCTGCCACAATACAAAACAAGAATTGGGAATTTTCTTTCAATTCTACAAATATCAAGGAAAGAAATTTTACATGGACCAGCAGTTTCAACCTGACAATACCTCAAAATAAGTTGGTTGCTTTTCCAAATTTATCAACTTCCTCTTACGCAAATAAATTAATAATCAGTCAGCCCATTTCAATTGAAAGAGCTTTAAATTTTGTTGGTGTCGATCCTACAACAGGCAATTACATGTTTGGGTCTAAAATAGATCCATTCAATCCAACATATCCCGGCGACTATACGCGGCTAATTAATTTAGATCCGAAATTTTATGGAGGCCTCCAAAATAATATTACTTACAAAGGATTTGAACTTGATTTTCTTTTTCAGTTTGTAAAACAAATAGGCTATAATGATGCCTTATTCTGGAATGGGAATCGTTATCCGGGAAATTTTTATAGGGGCCTCAGCAATCAACCAGTGACAGTATTGGATCGCTGGCAAAAACCAGGTGACAATGCGAGTATAAAAAGATTTTCCACCAGTCCAGACCCTTATGTGCTGGAGAGTGACCTCCGTTATTCGGATGCTTCCTATATAAGGCTAAAAAATGCTTCCATATCGTGGGAACTTCCGTCAAAATGGATCAGTAAAGCTCAATTTAGAAATTGCAGGGTCTATGTACAAGGACAGAACTTGTTAACCATTACTAACTACAAGGGTTTGGATCCGGAGACCCAAACCATTTTGACTTCAAACTCCTCATCGTTGCCTCCTTTATGTGTATGGACGGTCGGGATTCATGTAGGACTATAAATACAAATGGAATTTCATGCATAAAATTATGTTGTTAAGATACGAATTTCATAGAATAAAGGTTGCATTGAGCATGGTGCTTTTTTCTTTTGGCATTTTTGGGTGTAAGAAAATTTTAGACATTGGTGCACCGGTAAATACCGTAAATGAAGAAAATGTATACAAAACTGATGTTACTGCTATAGCGGTACTAACGGGCGTCTACGCGGAAATGGGCGGTGGCGGTAGCGGAACAATATTTGCGGGCGGTATCGGCATGTCACTACTATCAGGCTTGTCAGCTGATGAACTGACATTGTATAGTGGTGTTGGGGATAACAGACTTATTGCTTATTACAAAAATGCGTTAGTAGCCGCCTCCCTGCTGAATAATTATGGATCCGAGTTTTGGGCTGGTAGTGGCGGGTCGGGGCTATATTATTATATTTTCATTTGCAATGCTGCATTTGAAGGTCTTGGCAAAAGCACAACATTAACTCCGGCTGTTAAACAACAACTGCTGGGTGAAGCTAAATTCCTGAGGGCTTTTTTTTACTTCTACCTGGTCAATTATTTTGGAGACGTACCTCTTACTGTTACTACTGATCCTTCAGTAAATGCAGTAATATCTCGAACACCAAAGCAGCAGGTATATCAGCAAATCATTGAAGATCTTAAAGACGCTGAAAACTTATTGAGCCCTGTCTTTCTTGATGGTTCTTTGTCTAGCTACTTAAGTACGGCTGAAAGAGTACGTCCCACTAAATGGGCCGCGACGGCGTTACTTGCAAGAGTTTATTTATACATTGGTGATTTTGTTCGTGCGGAGTCAGAAACTACTGCTGTTATAAATCAAACATCTTTATTTGGATTAAACATATTAAATAATGCTTTTTTAAAAAACAGCAGCGAAGCCATCTGGCAAATACAACCTGTGGCAACAGGCCGAAATACGGAAGATGCTTTTACATTTATTCTCCCTTCTTCAGGACCAAATGGAAATTTAAATCAAGTAGTTCTTAGCACTCAATTGCTCAATAGTTTTGAAGCAGGAGATCTTAGAAAAACAAATTGGGTGGATAGCGTTACACCCCCACCAGGCATTACTACTTACTATTTTCCTTATAAATACAAAGCGACAATTACTTCCGGCGAGGCAACCGAATATTTAATGATCCTGCGACTGGCAGAGCAATACCTGATCCGGGCTGAGGCAAGGGCAGAGCAAAATAATATCAGCGGAGCCCAGGCCGACCTGGATGTCATCCGCAGCAGAGCGGGATTAGCTGGTACTACGGCAAATGATAAGATTTCTTTGCTGGCTTCTGTCTTGCATGAAAGACAGGTTGAGTTATTTACAGAATTTGGGCATCGCTGGTTTGATTTAAAGAGGGCAAATACTGTGGAAGCAGTGATGGGAAGTGTTACGCCTTTGAAGGGAGGCACATGGAAAACAACCGATCAACTATATCCGATACCAGTCTCTGATATTCAAATGAATCCAAATTTGGTACAGAATCTAGGATACTAAACCAAAACAACCAAAACATTTTTTAAAATCTTAAATTAAAACAGAATGAAACAATTAATTACAGCTTTGCTGGTCTTTGCTATATTATTTTCTGCCTGCAAAAAGGATCAACCGGCACCCGTTACTCCATCTCTCACCACCACCGCCATAACTAATCTTAGTTATAATGCTGCTACCAGTGGCGGTACCATTACTAGTAATGGCGGCTCTGCCATTACAGTCAGTGGTATCTGCTGGAGCAAGTCCAATCTAACTCCAACGATTTCCGATAGTATTGCCATGGGCACAACGACTAGTGGCAGCTTTATTGGCGTTATGAATAATCTAATGGGCAGTACTACCTATTATGTAAGGGCTTATGCTACCAACATGGTTGGTACCGGGTATGGCAATGTGGTTACGTTTAATACAAGTATAGATACTACTAAAGTTACTTTTACCTATAATGGTGTGACAGTAGCCTATGGTGTAATTAAAAGCCCAGTTACCGGCAGGCAATGGCTGGATCGTAACCTGGGCGCGAGCGAGGCAGCTACAGCCTTTGATGATTACCTGGCCTACGGTGATCTGTTTCAGTGGGGCCGTCCTGCAGATGGGCACCAACTAATTACTTGGACCAATTCCACGACTGGTGTTGGCGTTAATGGTATCGATACCATATTGGCTACATCCGATACGCCAGGTAATTCGACTTTTATCACTCCCGTTTATACTAATTTATATCCTCCTATCTGGCAAAACGACTGGCGCAACGACTTAAATAATAACCGCTGGGCTGTCAACAACCAGGGTCCCTGTCCAAGCGGCTGGCATGTTCCTACTACTGCTGAATGGCAGGCTGAAACCGGCCTTACTAATTCAACTACAGGTTACAACGAGTTAAAACTCACCGTGGCTGGCCACCGCTATGGTGAGGTGGATGGCACTGGTCAAGAAGGTAAAGTGAATGGAGAAGGTCTCTACGGCGACTTTTGGGAGTCTTCAATTTCAGGTTTTGTTGGTGTGGCCATTGAGGCACAAATTGCAGGTGCTAGTTTTGCCCCGTCTGTTGGCGCAGACAGGTGCTTTGGATATTCTGTCCGTTGCATAAAAAATTAATGAAAAAGAATAGAAAATTAACAAAAAGCTAAATGGGAGCATTCCGTTTTCAGAAAAAGGTCGAATCGTTTAATATTAAAATTCATGAAAATTATGGATGACAAAAAAATTATTCCCGGAATAGCATTCTTTTTTTTATTTTTTATTTCAATAAAACTTGCTGCGCAAAAAGTAGATTTTTCCGGGATATGGCTACTTAAAAACAGAATCGGTATATCTGAAGTCAATTATGAGAATGGAATGGTAAAATTGCTAAAGGTAAACCCCAAATCGGACTCCATAATAGTAGAGCGGGTAAATACAGGTGGTGACGGGAAGGAATACTCGATCATTGAAATGATGAGCGATGATGGGAGTCCTGAGTCCATTGTCAGACCAGAAAACCAAAAACGGGTATCAACGATCAAATGTTCGGATAACCGGGAGTCAGTTGTAGAAACGGTCATCTGTCATAGACCAAACAGTGAAAGTGAAAACGACTACACTTACACTGAGTTTTGGAGTTTTCCCGACTCAACTAAGAAGTTAACCGTGGAAAAATCGCAGAAAATTTCAAATGGCGATAGTTGGTCCATGAGGGGGATATACGAACGAAATACGCAGGCACAGTTGTCTTTTGAAACAGCAACGGGACAGGGGATTCGATTTGAAAATGGGTTGAATTGGGAGGGCATAAAGGCCAAAGCAAAACACGAGAATAAATATATTTTCGTGGATTGCTTCGCGACCTGGTGTGGCCCGTGCAGGAAAATGGATGTGGAAATTTTCCCGTTGAACAGAGTCGGCGATTTTATCAATAATAAGTTCATTTCATTAAAGATGCAAATGAATTCGACCAAAAATGACAATGAGGAGGTGCGCCATTGGTATGCTACCACACGTGATTTCATACAGGAGTATAATATCATAGGCTTTCCAACTTTTTTGTTTTTTTCTCCGGATGGAGTAATTGTTCACAAGGGAATGGGATTTGATAGCGCAGAAAATTTTATTAACCTGGCATCCGATGCGTTATATCCTGCAAAACAATATTTTTCACTTCTTCGGGAATATAAGTCAGGTAGAAAGGATTATACAAACATGGATCGTCTTGCGCTAAAAGCCAGGGAACTTGGGGACAAACAGTTTGCTGACAGTATTGCAATTGATTATAAGATTAATATATTGGATAAGTTGTCCGTAGAAGAATTGAGCGCTACGAAATATCTGGATATGATTACTACTTTTTATTCCGCATATAATAACACAGAAAATTCAAATAGCGGCTTATTCAAATTGTTTTATGATCACGGAAAGAAGATTGATGACGCAGTTAAATATAATGGATTTAGCTCTGGCTATATTAATACTGTCATTACAAGGGAAGAAATCAACACTAAGCTCCATGTTGCCGGAACCAAGCCGGATTGGACTAAAATACATAACGCAATTAAAGTTAAGTATCCGGAAATTGATGCTGATCTCTTGATTCTGGATGCCCAAATAGTATATTATGGAAAGCGAAAGGATTGGAATAATCAGATTAAATGTTTTGTCGCAAAGGTTGATAAATATGGACCGTTGTCACTCGGGGATCCGGATGGTCAGGGTTCGGATAATGTTATAGTGGAAATGATGGTTTTGCATTGTAATGACAATGGAATATTAAACAAGGCAATCGGATGGATTGAGGAAATAATTAAAAGTAAAGCTTACATAAATCCACCAGCTCAGGTGTATGGCAACTATGCGGCCTTGCTCTATAAGGCGGGCAGAACTGAAGAAGGGATTGAGTATTTCGAGAAATTTTTGACCGCAAAAGGCTATGACAAACCTGAAATTCGGGAAAAATATTGCGAAAGTTACGCGCCTAAAGCTGAACTTTTGGCAAGAATGAAGCGCAGTGAGAAGATAGATAACACTTGGAATATATCTGCGTTCTTTTAGTGAATGATTCATAGGTGTACAAATAGCCAACATGACATTTCCAAAGGTAAACGTCCGGGGAAATACATATTGAATTAGAAACTATTGTAGAATAGTTTTGCGCTCTTTGACATATTGGAAAAATTATGGAACAACGAACCCAGCCGGAAGGTAGCACCAGGCAGCGCACTGTTCGTACTGAAGAACAGATACTGACTTTGATATCAGACTATGAAAAAAGCGGGTTTACGGTTAAGGACTTCTGTGAAGTCAGCGACGTGAACGAAGTCACTTTTTATACCTGGTTAAAGAAGTACAGAATAAAACCGGAGGATGAAGTGAAAGGTTTTGCAACCATTGAAGTTGTGCCTTCATCGGCGGTTCAGGCAAAGCCGATATTGTTTGCTGAGGTTGGTGGTATCAGGCTGTACAAGGAAGTGCCAGCGGAATATTTAAAAGCATTGATGTCATGAGTAAGATTTTACAGCTAGCTTCAGACGCAAACTTTTATTTGTACCGCAAGCCGGTCAAGATGTCCAGAAGCTTTGATGGCCTGGCAGCTCTTATCAGAACAGAGCTTGAAAAGGACATCATTCATGGGGACGTTTTTATCTTTCTGAACAGGCAACGGACAACGCTCAAGATCTTCGTGTATGAAAACAAGGGCTTCAGTATTTTTTACAGAAGGCTTGATGAAGGAAGTTTTCAATTGCCGATGATCGTCAGCGACCACATCAGCTACAAGATGAGTGAACAACAACTCATGCATATGCTGAGTGGCGTAACACTTCACGATGGTGGTTATTTAACTAAAGAAAAATATGTTCCGTTGCATGGAAGTATATAAATAAAAAATAGCTCTCCTGCTAGTACTTTTGCGTTGTTTATGCGTCTTTATAAGACACACGAACAACGCTTCACTTGCTGGTATCTCCCGAACATTTTGAACTTAATCAGAAGTATCAAACGCTGCTGCTGAAGAGTATGCAGCAGGAGAAATTTTTGGACAATGCCAGAGAAGAATACAGGCAGTTGGCATCTAAGATCACGCCACTTCAACACTTTGTCGAAGAGTTAACTCAACGGTGTAATGAGATCGATGCACGGTATGCTGATGCATTGAAACTGATAAAAGAAAAAGATAAGATCATACAGAATTATGAACTTATCAAATATCAGTACGATCAACTGCAACGCCTGGTGTATGCAAGGAGCACAGAGAAATCAACGGTAACACCTGGTCAGTTATTACTGGAACTGGACGCAGAGAAAGTAGAAGCCTGTAATATAAACGAGGGTCAAAGAGTCGCTTCTTATACTAAGCTGAAGCCGAAAAATGAGAACCATCCGGGACGCAACCAGATACCAGCGTATATACCAAGGAAGTATGTTGAACTTTATCCAGCGAACCTGCCTGAAGATGCGGAACTGATCGATACCATAGAGTCTGAGCAACTGGAATACGATCCTGCGAGAATTTTTGCGACCGTATACAGAAGATACAAATACAAGAGGACAAAACAGGATGGATCAACTGAGTTTTTTATGGCAACGTTGCCGGAAGAAAAAGATAAAAGTATTGCGGCTCCATCTTTAAAGGCGCATCTGGTTACCGAAAAGTTCGTGTGGCATAGTCCGATACACCGGCAGATGCAGAAGTTTGCTCAGAGTGGCATTATTATATCTGAGAATACGATGGGTGACTGGATCAACGGAACCTGTCGAAGCCTGACAGCCGTTTATGATGCGCTAAGATCAAACATTGTTAAGCCAGCCTGTGGTTACATGCAGGCGGACGAAACACATATCACAGTTCTGGATAGCGACAAAGGGAAGGGGAAAAAATCTCATATCGGTTACATGTGGACCTACTGTAATCCAGTTGACAAGTTAGTGTTCTTCGAGTATCAGCAAGGTAGAGGAAACAAACATGCAAGACCTGTGCTACAGAACTACAAAGGATATCTGCATACAGATGATATAATGTATACAAACACTACGGCAGTCTCCCAGGTGTAACACATGTGAACTGCAACGCGCACGCCAGAAGAAAGTTCCACGAAGCGAAGTTCACGGATAAAAAAAGATCCGAGCACGTGCTGGCATTATACGGTAAGCTTTACGGAATCGAAAGTTATTGTAAGGAAACAAATCTAAGCTTCGATGAGAGAAAGCAAATACGCCGGGAAAAATCTGTCCCGATCTTCGAGGAGTTAAAAACATACATTAAAGATCAGATTACGAAAATAACAACACTACGAAGTCCGATCGGTAAGGCAATGGCTTATTTTTCTGAAAGGGAAAAGCAACTCGGCATGTTCTTAACAGATGGTATGCTACTCATGGATACCAATCTGACTGAAAACAGCATAAGACCCATCGCGCTGGGTAGAAATAATTACATGTTCGCCGGCAGTCATGAAGCTGCTCAAAATGCTGCAATCATTTACTCATTGTTTGCGACCTGCAAACTACATGAAATAAATGCCTACGACTGGCTCAAACATGTTATCACGGTCATGCCGAGCCATCCTGCCAGCCGGATCAACGAGTTGCTGCCACAGAACTGGAAACCCAGTACGATCACGAATCCATAATTACCAATAAGTCGAATTGCGACTGATAAGCTGGCACCAGAACTAAAAACTCATGCTTGCCCGTCAGTTGATATAAAAACATTTTTTTAAACAAAAAAACCGGATCGCTATAGGCTGATACCCGTAGTTCCCCGGGTCATTACTTCCAAAGTTATTTATGGTTCAACGCATATTTAAATGCATTTTAGGTGCAATACTCTTTATAATTCCACCTACTCTTTTTAGTCAGAGTTTAATAAGTAACGATGGAAAATTTGTATGTATCTTCGAAGATAAAACTACGGATCATACAGGAAGAACGATGATGATACAGGCTACGGCGGGAGCATGGAAAAAGGAAATAGAAAGCGGATCTAATGCTCAAATTGCTGCTGATAGTAAGGAAGTATTATACACAGTCGGTGATACTTTATTTATTCTCACGTTAGGGACAAATAGCCAGGTCAATATACTAAATGTTGTTTCTTATAAACAATTTAACAAAGACGAACACATGTGGCTGGCTTGTCAGTTGAAAGGATTGAACAAAGAATTGCTATTGAAGAATTTGTCTATGGGAGAAAAATATCAGTTTGAGCATGTTGCGGATTATTCCTTTAATGATAATGGAAGCGTGTTACTGATGCAAACTATTCGTTCAAGTGATAACGTAACTGAGATGCATTGGCTTAATCTAAGGAATTTGCAAGATTCGGTGATATGGTCGGGTAAAGGAGCCACAATAAACTTTTGCAGGTTTGATAAGGGAGGTACTCAAGTAGCTTTTATGGTGACCGATTCTTTAAATCACTCTAATTCTATCTGGTATTACAAGGCCGGTTTTGGGAAAGCTGTATCCATTGCAAGCGATTCGTCGGCTGGAATTGATAAAAGTCTTTTAGTAAGCGGCGATCCCATTAAATTTACTGCAAGGGGAAGTAAAATTTTATTTTATATCCTGGAAAAGGATGTTCCTAAACCTGCAATAAGCGGTGTGGATGTTTGGAGTTATACGGATGCAAAATTGCAGGATTGGCAATTGAACGATGCCGCCATACCGCGAAAATTTGCAACTGTTTTTGACTTAGCAAATTGGCGTATGGTTCGTCTCGAACAGGATAATGAAAAAATAGCTGCAGATTATGCTGAGGGTGGCCAAGATATTCAATTAAATGAGGAATGCGCGATTATTTATCATTTTAAGGATGATCTGTTTGCTTATAAAAATGATGGAACTATAAATGAGTCCTATTCAATGTCCCAATTTAGTTGGAACAAAAAGTTATCGTGTAGTGCATGGCTTTTTTCTTTCAATAATGGTTCAAAAAAATTACTGAAAGATAATATTGAGCCCGTCGCCGGAAAGTTTCCTTACTACCGCCTCTCACCAAATGGAAGATATATAGTGTATTTTGACCCACATAAAAAAAACTTTTTTAGTTATGAAATAAATACCGGCATTTCACACAACATCACACAACAAATACCGGTCAGCTTCACCTCCCGGGAAGATCGGGATGACAGATATTATTCTGCCACCCAAAGCATATTTGGCTGGAAAGAAGATAAATCAGTTTTGATGAAGGATAGTTATTCTGATATTTGGAAAATCGATTTATCATGCAGAAAACAACCTGTCAATATTACAAATGGATTTTTCCAAAAAAAAAGTCGAATACAACCACACAAAAAATTTGGGGTTTTGATGATAAGTAAAGATCAAACCTCAGTAAATGGCGGAGACAAAATCATTTGCAGGGTAAAATGTGACAGGTATATCAGTGATGGTTATTATACTATTGATTTAAGTAAACCTGGCTACCCGGAGCCTTTGATCAGATTGGGCAATCCATATTTATATAATAATTTTCAAAAAGCGAAAGATACCGACATGTATTTAGTTAGAAGAGAAAACCCAGAAGAACCACCTGGGTATTTCTATACATGCGATTTTCAGACCTATTTTCGTGTAACAGACAGGCAACCTGAAATAAAAGAACCCGGTATCAAAAAAGAAGTGATCAGTTGGAAAACATTTAATGGAACTGTGTCCCAGGGGGTTTTGTGTAAGCCAAGGAATTTTGATCCGAATAAAAAGTACCCGATCATTTTTGTGTATTACGAAAAAAAAGTGATCGATCCTTTTGCTTATCAACCTTATGGTTTGGGTGATTTTGTGGACTACGATTATCTGGTGTTTTCTCCTGATATATATTTTAAGACCGGGGAAACCGGCCAAAGTGCGTTCAATTCTATTGTATCAGCCGCCAGATATTTATCAAAAATTTCCTTTGTGGATGCAAAACATATGGGTATCCGGGGAGGAAGTTTTGGCGGGTTTGAAACGAACTATCTTGTTACGCATACCCATCTTTTTGCCGCGGCTATCTCCATGTCTGGGTATAGTGATTTTATTGGTAACATCGGGGCTCAGGATATTGGCCTTCGGCCGCATAGCCTGGAAGGCACGGGTCAAAACCGCCAAGGAACCACAATATGGCAGAGGCCTGATATCTGGATAAAAAACTCCCCCATTTTTTACGCGGACAGGGTAACCACCCCGGTATTATTGATCGCCAGCAAAAGTGATCACAATGTTCCTTTCGAGCAAAGCGTTGCCTTTTTCAGGGCTTTACGCAGCCTGGGTAAAAGAGCATGGCTGCTTCAATACGATGATGCGGGGCATATTGCTGTTATTTCTTCCATTGTAGGAAAAGGAAATAACTGCGATTTTTGTACTCGTCAGTTACAGTTCTTTGATCATTACCTGAAAAATAGCCCGGCCCCCAAATGGATGCTGGATGGGATACCTGCACGGTTAAAGGGAATTGAAACGGGTCTTGAGTTGGACTCGACCGGAAGAAGGCCGGGACCTGGATTAGTAAGAGATAAAATCGTCCGGACTCCGGAGCAGGAGGAGCTTTTAAAACATGAAACAAGGGTTACCAATGATGGAAGAATTGTAGATTTAATAAATGACAATTCAAAAATAAAAAAAACAGGCAACGGAAAGAAATAATGTACCCATAGTACTTCAAGTGCAAGTCAGGAGCCTCATAAAACCCATTTGGTTCTGTATACCATGTATATTTTTTTTCAATTCCTGCAAAGACGGTAAAGACGACAAAACGCAAGGAAAGCTATTTTACAACGAAATTTCACTAAAACGCTTTATAATAAGTACTTCCGAAATC
>JABDFX010000075.1 GCA_013286315.1 Bacteroidota bacterium
ACTTTTTGCGGATACCGGCGGTTTACATGCGGCAGCATTATTTAGTAATGAAGGGGAATTAATATTTATGAGAGAAGACGTTGGCCGCCATAATGCACTGGACAAGCTCATCGGAACTTCTTTAAACGCGAAAATGCTTCCTTTAACGAAGTCCATACTTTTGCTCAGCGGCAGAGCCAGTTTTGAACTGGTTCAAAAAGCCGCCATGGCTTCTATTCCTACTATTGTGGCTATAGGGGCTCCTTCAAGCCTTGCTGTTAGTCTGGCAAAGGAATTTGGCATCACATTGGTTGGTTTCCTAAGGAATACCCGATTCAATATTTACTCAGGAGAAGAACGCATAAAAATTCCCGTTCATGAAAATTCGTATTAAAGGCAATTCACTCAGATACCGGCTTACCAGGCCGGAAGTTGAAAAATTTCACCAGACAGGATATTTAGAGGAGAAAATTGATTTTGTTGGTAATAGTCTGCATTACAGTTTATGTATTACGAACCAGGAGAAATTATCGGCTTCATTCTATGACAATCAGATAACGGTTTACATACCGGCTTCGGGAATCGAAGAATGGAAAACAACTGAACAAATAGGATTCGAAGACGAAATGAAATTGGAGAGCTCTGACGAAACACTCCATCTGCTGGTTGAAAAAGATTTTACCTGTTTAGACAAGGTTACAGAGGATCAAAGCGACCATTATCCAAATCCTTTACTAAAAGAATCTTATGACTGAAGGAGATGATAAACCGGTTCCTGCTCAAAATCCTGAGCATCTTTCTGAACTGGAAATTTCTGATGCCAAAAACTGGGCAGCGGGCATTCCTGCGGTGATGGCAGCATTCAGCGATATATTGCAAGAGCCGGGAGCCATAAGAGGTTTCAAGGGACTTTTTAAAATGAATCAAAAAGGCGGATTCGATTGTTCCAGCTGCGCGTGGCCGGATGAGGACGATCATCGTTCCAAAATTGCGGCTTATTGTGAAAACGGCGCAAAGGCATTGGCCGAAGAAGCGACAACAAAAAAATTGACGGCCGATTTTTTTGCAAAAAATTCAGTTGCTGATCTTGCTAAATTATCCGACATGGAGATTGGTAAAAAAGGAAGGATTGCTCTGCCTGTCTACCTTCCCCGGAATGGGTCACATTTTGAACCGATCAGCTGGGAAGATGCCTTTAAAAAAGTAGCAAATACGTTGAACGGTTTGAGCTCACCGGACGAAGCTGCTTTCTACACATCGGGCCGGCTGAGTAACGAAGCTTCATTTATGTATCAGCTGTTCGTGAGGGAATTCGGTACCAACAATATGCCCGACTGCTCGAATATGTGCCATGAATCCAGCGGCGTGGCTCTTACAGAAACTATTGGACTTGGGAAGGGGACGGTTACTATGGAGGATTTTGAGAAAACGGATGTTATCCTGATGATGGGAATCAACCCGGCCACCAACATGCCAAGAATGTTGGATTCACTTGAAAAAGCAAAAGCAAAGGGAGCAAAAATAATTGCCATCAACCCATTACTGGAAGCAGGCCTGATCGGTTTTAATGATCCCCAAAAACTAAAGGGACTTGTTGGAAGTTTACTGAATAAAAGTTCCACTAAAATAGCCGATCTCTATTTACAGATCAGGATTAATGGTGATATGGCATTAATCCAGGCTATTGAAAAACTGCTATTCCTGGAAGAAATAAAAAATCCCGGGACCGTGTTTGACCAATCCTTTATTAAGGAAAATACTGTTGGTTACGAAGGATTAAAAGCCCATCTGGATCTGTATTCACTTGAAGAATTGGCTGATGCGGCCGGCATTTCAATAGAGCAACTTACAATTGCCGCCGAAATGATCAGGGAAAAGAAGAGAATCATCATCTGCTGGGCAATGGGTGTTACGCAACATACCAATGGAGTTGACACGATCAAAGAAATAGTAAATCTGATTCTTTTAAAAGGCGCTCTTGGTAAGCCGGGATCAGGACTTTGCCCGGTCAGGGGTCATAGCAATGTACAGGGCAACCGGACCATGATGATATGGGAACAGCCTCCGGCCTGGTACCTCGATAAATTAAAACAGGTATTCGGATTTGAACCACCCCGAAAACACGGTGTGGATGTAGTGAATTGTATAAAAGCCATGCATGCAGGTAAGATAAAAGTATTTTTTGCGATGGGTGGAAATTTTATCTCTGCAACTCCAGACACAAATTACACCGCAGAAGCCATGCGCAAATTAGCCCTCACAGTGAATGTTTCTACGAAACTGAACCGAACACATTTAGTGCATGGAGAAGAAGCTATTATTTTCCCGACGCTGGCCCGAAGCGACAAAGACGTGGTTGGTGGGGTTGATCAGTTTGTAAGTTGCGAAAATTCCATGGGCATCGTACAATCTTCAAAAGGAGTGCTTAAGCCCATATCAAAGGATTTACGGAATGAAACTGAAATCATATGTGGAATTGCAAAAGCGACAATGGGCGAACGGACAAAAGTGGACTGGGATCATTATGCGAAAAGTTACGATGCTGTAAGAGATTTGATAGAACAGTTCATACCCGGATTTGAGCAATACAATAAAAGAGTGCGTGAACCAGGCGGATTTTACCTGCCCAATGCCCCGCGTACCGGGAAATTTGGCACAGAACTATTTGGAAATAAAATGCCTTTCAGCATTTGCAGGTTGTCGCAATTAAAAATGGAATCAGATGACTTCATGATGGCGTCCGTTCGTAGTCATGATCAGTTTAATACAACCATCTATGGTCTGAATGACAGGTATCGTGGAATCCACGGTGAAAGGCGGATCATATTTATGAACGAAAAAGATATGCAAAAAGCAGGGTTCATGCCGGGAGAAAAAGTAGACTTATTTAATTATTATGATGGTGTGGAGCGCTCCGCCCGACTTTTCATAGTCGTTCCTTATGCCATTCCGGAGCGGTGCACTGTAACTTATTATCCGGAAACCAATGTTCTCGTTCCGATCAACAGTGTCGCCGAAAAAAGTAATACGCCAACCTCAAAATTGGTGCTCATTAAAATCAAAAGACATCTTTCGGTGAATTAAAATTTCTGAAATATTTTTTCTTATTTTCGGGAATTGGCATACTATGTACTAATAACTGACCCAATATATATTTCATACTTTGTTTCTCCAGTTTATGCGTATAGTACATATTATATATCAATGCAAGTCCTCTGGCAGTATAAATGCCACATAAAGGTTCTGGCTCCCCATTGTTGGTATAAATAAAAGCCTGAAAGAGATTTTTAATAACATAGAAACGGTAAAGTTCATCTAACACTGAAAATTCCATAAGAGGCAGATCACAAGCGAGCACAAAAAGATCATCTGCAGGATATTTCAAATGAACATTTAAAACTGCGGCGACCGGACCCTTCAAAGCAATGATCGAATCATCAACTATCAATTTATTCTCAGGCAGCAATCTTTCATATATCTCCTTTTGACTTCTGCTAATTGAAACAACAACCGGAATACCCAGTTCCTCTATTTTTTCTATTGCTAACTGCGTCCAGGTTCTATCTTGAAATTGAATCAATCCCTTGTCTCTTCCCATCCGGCTGCTTTCTCCACCGCACAAAATGACCCCAAGCATGTTTATAGATTTTGAAATGAAGCCAGGATACAAGCAGCCAACCCTAAAGGATTTCGCGGTGTTACATCATTCTTTATTGATCATGGAGACTTCACACCAAATATATAACCTACAACAGCAGTAATACCCATTGCTATTGTGCCCCAAAAGCAAATTCTAATTACGCTCTTTGCAACATCTGACCCACCAACTTTAGCGGCCATTATACCCGACAATGCCAAAAATACCATTGAAAAAGAATATTGGAATCCCACCATATATTTCATCGGTGCAAATATTGAAACTAAAAGAGGAAGGATACCACCTGAAACAAAAGAAGCACCAGAAGCTAATGCAGCCAGCAACGGTTTTGGTTGAGAGATTTCATTAATCCCCAATTCATCCCGGGCGTGTGCTTCTAATACGTTTTTTTTCGAAAGCTGCATAGCTACTTGCATGGCCAGGTCACTGTCCAGGCCTCTATTTTGATAAAGACCAGCTAGTTCTTTCAATTCCATTTCAGGAGAGGTATTAAGTTCAATTTGCTCTCTCTTTAAGTCGGCAGTTTCAATATCAGACTGCGAGCTAACAGACACATATTCTCCTGCCGCCATTGATAATGCGCCTGCAACCACTCCTGCCAAAGCTGCTAATATGATCGGGCTTCTGGTATCGCTGGCAGCCGCGACGCCAATAACTAAGCTCGTAGTTGAAAGAATACCGTCGTTCGCACCTAATACCGCGGCTCTAAGCCATCCACTTTTATTTGTATAATGTTTCTCTATTTCCATTTTGATAATTTTTCGTACGCCTGCATTCGAAACGCCATAAGACGTTCAAACATTTTCCGGCAGAAAGTTATCGATCGTCTGCAAATAAATGGAATGCAATTACTTAAATTTAGAAATATCCAAAGGATTTTGTCCGAGAAGGGGGTGCATTTCATCCGATAGCGAGATCCACAGGAAAAGGGTCTGTCAAACATTCGTTCGACAGACCCTTATAAATAAAAAAACTTCCACTTTATTAATTTATTTTAGTGACCAATAATTATTATTTCCGAATTATTGTCAATTTGTATGGACGGAATCAACCAAAGCCACGGGTAAGTACGGGGAATTAGACATGATTGCGGCACGTTGCGAATCAAGATCTCTCAGCAGCTTTTGTTTCTGATCGATCTGGGCAGTTAATTCCTTGATCTTCTTATTATTCTTCTTTTCATCAGATACCGCGTTTTTCGCATCATTTGCCTTTTTGTCGGCTTCTTTTGCATCCGTTACGGCTTTTTTCGTGTCAGTTGTATTGCCACTGGTCGCAACATCTGCCTGATCCTTACTGGCCTGAGCCGTTGCGGCTGCATCTCCCGCACTGGAAGATGTTTTAGAGTGATAATCCGCAGTTTTGTTCTTTTCTTCCAACAACTTTGTATTTAATTTGGACATTTCCAGGCTAATCTCGCCGTATTCCTTGTTCAGCCTGGTCGTATCAGATAATGTTTTGTATTTCTGGCCATTGGCTATAGCTGTAAATAAGAGTCCTGTAAAAAGGAAAGCAATGCTTAAAGTGCGTTTAATGTTTTTGTAATACATATAAATAAAATTTTTGTGTCAGTTGGGATACCCTTTAAAGCCAACAATCGGGCCGCTATCCCTGTTGCCCATTTTATGACCTGCAGCCAGTTAAAGCCATCTAAAACACCCGAATCACTCCTCGCTGATCCCGCAATGGATGCTATTCCAGTGTTGTCAGGGGAAATATTCGAACATGTAAGATAAAATATAGTCGTGCCACGAACAGACCGACCCGACAAGACCTGGTGCCCTGGATCGCAGAACCATGCTATGCCACATAGAATAAGTCAACGTTGCGCAAAAGATAAATGAAGAGGTGCCGAGTATCCTGGGAAAGTTAAATTTTTCTTCGGGTACTGCACGTTAATCAGGCTTTATTACATTACGTTAAAAGAGCGATATGCATCATGGCGGTATTATGAGGGTATTATATCTGTTCAGCCTGTTCAGTTTGCTGCTTGATATATATGCCTACCATGGCGTGAAAACCTGGGTGTCGGGATGGAAATCTGTCCGTCGCAAAAAAATCGCCCTCCGCAGTTACCTGGTGTTTTTTACCGGTGTCACCATTTTATTCCTGGCTGGTATCACTTTTTCCACCCAATATCTTACCCGGTTTCAGGAATGGGCACTGAGTTTATTTCTGACTTTTCTGATCACCAAACTGTTTTTTATTATCGTACTGTTACTGGGTGACATCGTACGGTTTTTTTGGGGCATACTCCGAAGACTATTCAAACCGAAGCCCGCATCCGGCGAACCTTTTTTTCCTTCCCGTCGCAGGTTCATTGCAGAAGCAGGTATCCTGCTGGCAGCCGTTCCTTTTACAGGTTTTTTTTATGCCATGTTCAAGGGCAAATATGATTATCGCCTGCATGAAGTCACCTTGTATTTTGATGGGCTCCCCGCATCCTTTGATGGATTTACCATTACCCAATTGTCGGATTTTCATTCCGGCAGTTTTGATAATATGTCAGCGGTAACGCGTGGCATCGAAATAGCAAAGGCACAGCAAAGTGATTTGTTTGTCTTTACCGGCGACCTGGTAAACAATATGGCATGGGAGGTAGAACCTTATATTTCTCTGTTCAGTCAACTCAAAGCGCCCTACGGACAATTTTCTATTCTTGGCAATCATGATTATGGTGACTATGCCCGGTGGGATAATCCGGAACAGAAAGCAGCCAACTTCGAAAAAATCAAGCAAAATCATCAAACCCTGGGCTATCGGTTAATGCTAAATGAAAATACAGTTATCCGGAAAGGTCCGGATCAATTGGCCTTGATCGGTGTTGAAAACTGGGGTCGCGGATTTATTCAGGTGGGAGACATCGATAAGGCGCTGGAGGGAGTGGATAAAAATGCATTTAAAATTTTATTATCGCACGATCCCACGCACTGGGAAGAGAAAATCCGTTATCATCCCACCACCATTCATCTCACATTATCCGGACATACACATGGCGCCCAGTTTGGCATTGAGTCAGACAAGCTGCGATGGAGCCCGGTACAGGGACGGTATCTTGATTGGGCCGGACTTGCCAACGAAAAAGACCGCTACCTGTATGTGAACCGCGGATTTGGTTTCCTCGCTTTTTCAGGCCGCCTGGGCATCTGGCCGGAGATTACCAAACTGACTCTCAGGAAAGCATGAGGAGAGTGTGGAAGTCTGGAAGTATGGAAGAATGGAAGTGTTAGTAAGTAAGTTATTTAGTTCGACTTCCATACTTCCATACTTCCATGCTTCCATACTTTCTTTTGGTCGCAACAATTTAACCTTTGATCGATTTGATGAACAGCAGCAGTCTAAACGCATGTATTTTTACGTCCTGGAAATGGCGTATACGATCCCATATCGCGGGCTCTTCGCCGTCAGTATTTTTTTAGACCCGGGCGCCACGCCTGATTTTAAATTTGCCAATATGAAATTTATTTCCTGTTTTACATTTGCCGCCATTCTTCTCGGATTTACTGTTCATGCACAACAAAAATTTACCAGCCATGACGCCGGTCAGTATACATTGGTTACGAATACAGGCGGACAAACCCTTGGATATTCGCCCAGGTCCGGAGTCACTATTTTAGTAGTAGATGGTTTTGCATTTAAGGATCTGAATAAGAATGGGAAACTGGATAAATATGAAGACTGGCGGCTATCCGTAGACGAGCGTGCGCGCGATCTGGCGGCACAAATGACCGTTGAACAGATTGCCGGTCTGATGTTATATAGCAGGCACCAGCCGATCCCGTCGCCTCCGGGTGGTCCCTTTGCGGGCACTTATCACGGAAAACCATATGCAGAAAGCGGAGCGAATCCTTCCGATCTTTCCGACCAGCAGACTGCATTTCTTACAAAAGATAATGTAAGGCATATACTCGTGACTTCTGTCGAATCTCCTGCGATCGCCGCGCAATGGAGCAATAATATACAGGCACTGACAGAAAGCATTGGCGTGGGTATTCCCGCCAACAATAGTTCTGATCCGAGAAATGGAATCGTCGCTTCTGCAGAGTATAATTCAGGTGCCGGAGGGAAGATTTCCATGTGGCCGGGCTCACTGGGTATGGCGGCAACTTTTGATCCGGCTGAGACTGAGAAATTCGGACAGATCGCTGCCACAGAATACCGGGCACTTGGCATCGCGACAGCACTTTCACCACAAATAGATATCTCGAGCGATCCCCGTTGGATGCGTGTGAGCGGTACATTTGGTGAAGATCCGGCCTTGTCGACGGATATGGCGCGGGCTTATATCGATGGATTCCAGACTTCAACAGGTCAAAAAGAAATCGCCGGCGGCTGGGGATATAATAGTGTCAATGCCATGGTGAAACACTGGCCCGGTGGAGGTTCGGGTGAGGGTGGCCGTGATGCGCATTATGGATTTGGAAAATATGCGGTGTATCCGGCAAATAATTTTGCACAGGCGATGATTCCATTTACAGAAGGCGCGTTTAAACTGCATGGTAAAACAGGAACCGCTGCTGCCGTGATGCCCTATTATACCATTTCCTATAATCAGGATACAAAAAATAAAGAAAACGTAGGCAACAGTTACAATAAATATATCATTGGAGATCTGCTGCGCGGTAAATATCATTACGATGGCGTGGTGTGCACGGACTGGCTGGTGACGGCGAATGAAACAGCCATTGATCAGTTTCTTTCCGGAAAATCCTGGGGCGTGGAAAAACAAACCATTGCAGCGCGTCATTACAAGGCACTGATGGCGGGAGTTGATCAGTTTGGCGGCAACAGTGATGCAGCACCTGTGCTGGAAGCCTATCAGATGGGTGTAAAGGAACATGGGGAAGCTTTTATGAGAAAAAGATTTGAACAATCTGCCGTGCGGCTGTTAAAAAATATTTTCCGGACCGGTTTGTTTGAGAATCCTTACCTGAATATAGAAGAAACTAAAACCGTCGTGGGTCAGCCGGCATTTATGAAAGCAGGATATGAGGCTCAATTGAAATCTGTCGTTCTTTTGAAAAATCATAATCATGTGTTGCCGCTGGCAAAAAATAAAACCGTTTATATTCCTAAACAGTTTACACCCGCGGGGCATAATTTTCTGGGCATTCCGATACCTGAAAAGCTCGACTATCCGGTGAGTGTGAATCTGATAAAAAAGTATTTTTATGTAACCGACGATCCGGATTCCGCAGACTATGCGCTGGTATTTATCAACAGTCCTGCCTCAAGGGGTGGCTACAGTGCGGAGGATGCGAAGCAGGGAGGAAACGGTTATATTCCGATTAGTTTGCAGTACAAAGCATATACAGCAGCAGATGCGCGTGCAACCAGCCTCGCGGGCGGAGATCCACTGGAAAGTTTTACCAACCGATCTTACAAGAACAAATCATCCACCGCCATTAATACAACCGATCTGGACATGGTGACCGACACGTACGCCAAGATGAAAGGCAAGCCCGTGATTGTATCGGTGATGATGAATAACCCGACCGTTTTCGCTGAATTTGAAGATAAAGCCAATGCGTTACTCGTCCAGTTTGGCGTACAGGATCAGGCCCTGCTCGACATTCTCACAGGCGTGAACGAACCGTCTGCATTGCTGCCACTTCAAATGCCTGCCGATATGCACACAGTGGAAACGCAATCGGAAGATCTGCCATTGGATATGAAATGTTTTCGTGACACCGATGGCCATGTTTATGACTTTGGTTTTGGCATGAACTGGAACGGTGTGATTAAGGATGCACGTACGACTAAATATTTGCATGAAAGTAACCCGGTAAAATAATTTGGTCTATACCCCGAAAGGGTGAGTGACTCAAGGTCTCGCGAGTCATGCGGCGTCAACCCGTTTCAATGTCTATCGGGCCAAAAATTCCAATGGGTGGTCAGAATGCCACTATACCGGACTTTGGGCTAATAGCGACATTGACTTTTGTTTATTTATGCCCGATTATCTCATCCACCTTGTCCTTTAAAATTCTTAATTCGTGAAATAATTTCCTTACCTCATCCAGGCACATATCGTTTTTAAGTGCTCTGTCAAATATTTCAGTCTTGGATTTTAACTGATTTTCCAAGGATGCAATATCATGTTGCATTTCATTATTCTTCATGACGGATTATATCTGCTTATGGATAATAGACAGCTCTTTACACTACGAGACAATATCTCGTTTTAGGGGTACGATAGCTTAATTGGCTTTTTACTGGATTGGCCAGGAAACCTGGCAGAAGGGTATGATCGGTTGTTTGTAACCGCCGGATGGCATTATGTAACCGGGGCGGGGCTTATCCCGGGTATGGATTTTGCAAAGTCGTAATTTCAGATGTCATTTTGGAATTGAAATCAAAACCGAGGGGTTCCCCGGTCTTCAGAGTGGCAGGCTGTCTATTGATTGTAATTTTTAGTTCTAATCCGAATCTCTACTATATGAAAGTAAATGACGTTCTCATCAGTGCTTCAGAGGTATCCACTATTGTTATTCTTGCTGTGTCCATATTCCTCCTTATTCGTAAAAATAAGGATTTGCTCAGGTTATGGATTGCCTATGATATCGCTAAATTAACCGGCGACAAGGAAAAAGCTTTACAGGCAGCGAAAGACTTTTATAAGAGAAAAAAAGGTAAACTGACTATTTATGATGAACAGATTATCGTCGACGATTTGAATAACCTGAAGTGACACGGTAAAGGCGGGAACCAATGTCAACACTTCTTCCATACGATTATCGTTCGTTATGTGAAATTGGTCTCCAACGGCTGAATAGGGGCGGGGCCCGGTTTTTGACCTATGCATTATATATTTTCTAATTTAAATGCTAATATGAAACAAACAACCAGTAGACTCGTCCATGGAAGCGTTATCATGGCCTTAATTTTCGGCATGATGGCCTGTAACGGTACCGATAGCTCAGATAAGACGGCCAGCAATAGCACAACGGATACAATGTCCGCAGCGAAAACCGCCGATTCGGCGGCTGCCGTAAAGGCAAAAAAGAAAAAGAAAGGACAATTGTCCATTGCTATGGCCAAAGCCGACAGTGCAAAAATGGTAAAAGACGCACATGGTGTATACAACCGGGCTGACAAAGAACCAGAATTCCCGGGTGGAGAAAGTGCTTTGTCTGCTTACATTAATAAAAACCTTACATATCCTCAATCGGCCATTGACAACGGTACGACGGGTACGGTACATGTTACATTTGTTGTGGATGAGCATGGAAAAGTGATGGACCCACAGGCAATGGACGGTAAAAATCTGGGTGACGATTTAGTGAACCAGACATTAAAAGTATTTAGTAATATGCCTATGTGGACTCCCGGCCTGGTGCATGGTAAAAAAGTCAAAACCAGACTGGAAGTACCGGTTACATTTGAACTGACAGACGCAGATCAATAAATTAATACGTTACATTTCAAATACGCGATATTATACACAGGGCCGCGAGTTTATAACGACCGGCCCTGTTAATGTAATACTCATTGATTTTTTAAACGGTTACTTTCTACAAATCGATGGATTTTGCTTGTATGGCTCATCGAACATCGCCTTTAAAATTCTTAGTTCGTGGAATAATTTCCTTACTTCATCGACCATAATCAGCCGGTTAAGCGGATGTTATTTGAAACAGGTGATACAATTTCCAGATAAAATATCAGTTCATGTTTATACAGAATTTTCTGTTTCATTAACAACCTGTCTATAAATTTTTTGTTATGCGACTTGCTTTTATTTTCGGAGCAGCATTTTTATTCATGACGGTAAGTGCCTGTAAGACGACCGTCAAAGTATCAAACGGTGAGCATCCCTATTATATTCACGCACTGGCAGATCTTCGTGGGGCACGGTGGATGATTGAACATCGCCCTGGTAACTGGGCCCAGACAAATGATGAAATCGAAGCGGTTCATCATATTGATGCAGCCATTGAAGAAATTAAAAGGGCCGCCATTGACGACGGAAAAAATGCAAATCAGCATCTCGCTGTCGATGAACCCAACGAACACAACGGCCGTCTGCATGTATCGATAGATTATCTGAAAAAAGCAAGACAGGATATCAGTCGTGATGAAGACAATCTATTTGCCCAGGGATTACAGGCGAGGGCCTATAATCATATTGATGCAGCAATTACGGCTGTCAGAAGGGCCATACATTCTTAATTACCGCCAGACCCGTCCCATGCTGAAAGGCGTTTCATAAGCTGAAAATCAGAGAATAGATCTGATTGTAATGTATATTGCCAGCTTAGAACATTATTCAATCCAGCATGAGTTTTTATGATAAAGTAAAAAAAGAATTTTTTTCAGGGATCTTCAAGCTCGTTATTCCTTTTAAGAAACAATTTATCTGGGTGATCATTTTCAGTTTACTGGGAACCGGAACCAGTTTAATTGAACCCCTGATCTACCGGGAAGCCGTAAACGATGTTGCGGGTGTTTTTGTAAGTCAGGCCAGGGATTCTGCCAGAAAGGAGAGTGGCCTGCCCAGGGAACATCGGAAAACAAAAGAGCCGCATCATCAGAATAAGGTCGCGCCCAG
This sequence comes from Bacteroidota bacterium, assembly GCA_013286315.1. Lineage (GTDB taxonomy): Bacteria > Bacteroidota > Bacteroidia > Chitinophagales > Chitinophagaceae > Puia. The sequence goes on from JABDFX010000075.1 coordinate 12,189, forward strand.
AACGCCCAATCAGGCATTGGACACACTGCTCTGGGCGGTCATCTGGTTATTTATCATCAATCTATTATCCACGCTGCTTACCAGGATCGGAGAAAACTGGAATGTTAGATTCTCCTGTAACGTTGAACAACGGTTTATTCTGGGAACCTTTAAACATGTTTTGAATCTTCCGCTAACTTTTTTTGCACGCAGGCCCGCTGCAGCGATTGCTAAAAGAATTGATCAGTCGGAGGATGTCTCGTCTGTTGTAAATGGATTTTCCCAACAAATATTACCGGAGCTGATCGGACTGATCGGTATTTTGGCCATCATGTTCTGGCAAAACAAAACCCTCACCGCCATTTCAATGATCATCATTCCGTTTTATTTAATAATTGCCTGGATCTCGGCAAATAAATTGGAAAAAGGACTTGATACATACTACCAGAAATGGGAGGGCATATCCACCCGGATTCAGGACGCCTTGTCCGGAATAAAAACGGTCAAGCTTTCGGGTGCAGAGGACCGTGAGGTTAAAAATCTTGAGCTGGCGTCTTCCGAAGCATATGCAGATTATATCCGCCGGGCAAGGCTGGCCAATAAATATGAATTCTGGGAAACCGCGCTCACGCATCTGTCTACCGCGCTGGTCCTGGGTTACGGCGGCTATCTCACGCTGGAAAGTAAACTCACTCCGGGTGATGTAGTAATGTTTGTTACTTATCTGGACCGGCTATATAGTCCCATTGATAATCTGGCAACGCTCTGGATCTCGCTGCAACAAAATATCGTATCAGTGTCCAGGGCGTTTAAAATGACCGATCGGCCGGAAGAAAGCAGACCGCCTAAGCAGCTAATTCTTGAAAAGGGAAATATAGAATTCAAACAATTAAGTTTTTCATATAATACGGAGAGAAAAGTATTGGATAATATTTCATTTGCAGTTGATTCCGGTAAGCTTACTGCCTTTGTGGGACCATCCGGAGCCGGAAAAACAACCGTCGTGGATCTTCTGCTAAAACTTTATCAACCACAGGAGGGCGCAATTTTTATTGACGGACAAAATATCGCTGATCTGGATCCTTCTTCTATCAGAAAACAAATTGGTATCGTGTCGGCAGATGGGTCCCTGTTTAATGAAACGATCGGCGCAAATATCACTTATAAAAATCCGTCTGCCGGTAAAGGCGAAATTGAAAGAACAATTCTGGCTGCCGGGTTGGAACATACGATGAAACGGCTCCCGCTGGGACTTGACACGATCGTGGGTGAAAATGGTATCGGACTATCCGTCGGTGAGCGACAGCGAATTCAGATTGCCCGGATTTTGTTGGCGGAACCAAAGATTTTAATTTTAGACGAAGCGACCGCCAATCTTGACTATGCGACAGAAGCGGAAATAAAGAGAAACATTCAGGAAATACGCCGGAACAGTACCGTGCTCGTGATAGCCCACCGGTTTTCCATGGTCAGAGACGCCGACCAGGTGATTGTGCTGAACGATGGAAAACTGATCGAATCGGGTACACCGGAGGAACTGATCGCGTTAAACGGCTGGTTCAGCGAATTTTCAAAAGCAAATGTAGATGACACCGAGGAAGAGGAACCGGATGAAAATGACTGAGACTACAATATTGAAGTTGCGCAACGTGCGATTTATATTTATTTTTGAAATTGAATAAAAACGACTGTTCCTGGGTGTGGCCGGCGTAACAAAAGGTGAGACAGATGAAGAAAACATGGTTATTCATGCCATGACTGATCACCGCTTTCCTCTATTGGGTTCGGTACATAGCTTTGCTGATTTTCTGCATGGATTTGGCTGGGTTGGTGAAGTTTTCCTATTGCTGACTACCTATTTACTTTGGTTCACCGGATCCCTTGCGGAAGGTCAGCCGGCGATCAGCCGGAAACTGTCAGCGGCTCTTTTTATAAGCCTGCTCTTGCAGACGATACTGGAATTTATTTATTTTTTCCCTGTTGCCTATATCATGTCCCTGATCGCCGCGGTCCTGACAGGCCTTTCTTTTCTCATACTTCAGAAAAAAAGAAAATTGACCGGTTTGTAATATGCGAAAGTTTAACGGTTTCCAGGTTGTTGTCAATGGGGAATTGAACTAAAAGCAAAAGCCGGGGAATTCCTCCGGCTTTCTGGTTGACAGGTGTCTATTGGTGGTTTTCAGCTATTCAGTACACTGTTTCCTTTAAGCTCATCTAGTCTTTCAATCATTTTTTTTAGCTCGTCAAAGAGCATTTTTGTCTTTGTAAATTCTTCTTTTTCACTCATGGACTTATCAAATAATAACTCCTGCTGTTTAATTTGTAATTGCAGTAATGCAATTTCTTTTTTTTTGGATTGCATATGCGTGGATATTGAAAATTAAAAAAATATTTATGACCATCCGGTAAATTCAGGTTATTTGATCGCTTTCAATCTTTTTAACTCATTCAAGTCTTCAGATACCTGTTTCAATTTGCGCAATATGATTTTTGTCTTAGCCAATATTTCATTGTTTGTAATAGATTCATCCAGCAGCTTTTCGTAATGTTTTAGCTGGCTTTCTAATAAAACAATGGCTGCATTTATTTCTTTGTCCGGCATGGCTGATAAATTAAGCGCGACAGAACACTTATCAGTCGACATAATGAGGTACGGATGGTTATTTCCCTGAAGATGCTTTTAGTTCTATTTTGGTTGGGATAAGGCTTAGAGGAGTAATGCAGACATTTGAATATTGAAAATACTAATTTTAATTGAATTACAAATAATAAAAATACTGCATATTATAAATTGATTATCTGATAGTTAAGAGTCAAATGTATCAGGTATTTACCCTCCACTGACCATACAAATTCCGGAAGATTCATCAAAGTTATTTTAATCTGAATTTAATGTAAATTACTTTAACCCTAAACCCTTCTATATGCAAAAGAGCGATTTGATTGTAATTGTATTTGGCATATTGATTATCGGTGTTCTTGTACTTTCTGTATTACTTCACATTCGCAAGAATAAAGCATTAGAAACATTATGGGAAGCTTATAATGTAGCCAGAGCGAGTGGTGACAGAGGAAAAGCG
>JABDFX010000076.1 GCA_013286315.1 Bacteroidota bacterium
TGTTCCAATCTGATTAAAAACTGCAAATTGGCTTCCGGGCTTTTTTTTATCTATTAAGTACATGTGTTTCTTTTTCTTTGGTTTCCTTTTCTTTATCCCAACTTTTTTGCGATCTGATGAGCGGCACAACCTGTTGTTGGTGCGTACATGAATGTGTTCCGGGTCCTGAATTTAGCCTTTTAACGGTAAACCGGTAATCTGAACCTGCATTTAACCGATAAACGAATCTGTCTGATGAATAGGATGTAATTTCATATACTGTCCCCGTTAATATCATATTTTAGCCTGATTATACCTGATTCCTGACTAATCCACAAAAATAAAACAATGAAAAAAACTGCAATTATTTGCGTGTTGTTAATGATTATTATACAGTCCGTTTCAGCACAATCGAATAAAACAAATCTAAGCCTGCAGGTTTCGTCAGCTGCTACGGCAAATCGACAACAACTCGCCAGCTATGTATGGACAAGAACGGTTCAGGTTTTTATTGAGGGTGTTCTGAAGAATACAATCGTCAGTTCCATGTCAATTGGCCCTGATGGGAAAATGGTTACGACGGCTGTTTCCTCCACACCAACAGATCCTCCGCCAACCAGGGGCATACGCGGTGATATCGCAAGAAAAAAAATGGCTGAAATGAAAACCTATATTGATAATGCAATGACCACGATTGTGGGTTACATATATATGTCAAAAGGAAAAATGGTTGATTATTTTGATGCTGCCGGCATTTCACAATCCGGTAATACGATTACCGTTGTGGGATCCAATGTAAACCAGCCAAACGATCAACTGACGATGAAAATAACTCCGGGTACATACGCCTATATAAGTCAGAGTTTTAGTTCTACTGTTGCCGGTGGGGATGCCATTTCAGGTATGTGTAATTATAAAACATTCAGTAATGGGCTGACAGCTTTTAATTCAGGTGAACTGGATCTGCCTGCGAAGAATATGAAACTGATGATATCGAATTCCGGTTATGCTAAAAAACTTCAGTAAAGCCTAACGCGTAACGCTCAACGCCTAAAGCCAAATACAATAGTTAGGACAAAAAGTGATGAAGAAAATCAGGGCTTTTTTTCAGCCGCTTCCAGTTCCTGTTTATATCGTTTCGACTTGAAATAAAAATTCAGCTGGAGGCCGATCGCATTCAGTGGTTTTACGCTGGGTTTATTTTGAAATTGGTATAAATAATAAACTTCAAAATCGATATTCCTGCTGACTTTGATATCGGATCCCGCCGTCAGGCGAAGTCTGTTCTGCGTATTGTCATTCAAATAAAAAAAATATTCTGTCAAAAGATAAATATCAAAAGTCAGATACTCTGTCTTAAAGTTCCGGATAAATTTGACCCTGGGTCTGTAAATAGGTTGAAAATCTCCATTCACCCAGCGCCAGTCCAGCCGGTTTCTGTTTATAAGTGTAATCTCCAGGGGCAAATAAAAGTTGCTGTTCGTTTCTGTTTCCAGGATATTTATTTCTCTCCTTTCATTACCGGGTGGCGCATTCGAATACGAATAGCCTACTCTGAAGGACCAGTAATAACCCCGGGTTGTATCATGCAGATCTGCATATCTCCTCCCTTTTAACCAGGGAAGCGCGAAATAGTCCAGGTAGACGCCCGCGCTGCCATCTGTGTACTCCGAATTGGATCGGGTACCAGAGATCATGCCATACAGGCGAATTTTTTCATTGATCCTGTAATAAACATCCAATTCAGGCCATATCTCTTTTTTGCTGGACGAATCCTGCGCCAGCAGCCACTCCGATGCCAAAGCGAAACAGCATAACAAAACCAGCTTCAAAAGAGGTATTCTCACGGATCTGTCGTTTAACGGTTAAACTAAATGATTCGGTAGATTAAAATATCTGTCTAATGGAAGGCCGATTCCAAATTGATGCAAAAAAACGGCTTCTTCCGAATTAGGTGTGATTGTTTTACGGTTAAACTATCATTATTTCCTGATTTTTGGTTCCGCTTAATTAACTTTATTAAGAAACGCATGCAACATATTTCTTATAAAACAACATTTATGAAAAAATTGATCTCCTTATCTGCCGTCATTCTCTCCTCACTGATTTTACTCACATCTTGCGGACCCACCCTCACTGTAACCAATGACTATGATCATACAGCCAATTTCAGTCAGTATCATACATTCAGGATCGTAAAACTGGAACAGCAATACCAGGCACTCAGCCAGCTAAACCAAAATCGGATAATCAACGCTGTAAGGCAACAAATGATTGCGAAAGGTTTCACAGAAGCTGAAAATTCTGACCTGCTGGTAAATATCACCAGTGTATTAAAGAACCAAAAAGAAATTGTTGCGAATTCCTACGGTTATGGTGGCGGATACCGACCTTATGCCTGGGGTGGTGGAAACATGTCTACAACAGTGAATGTTCAGAATTATATCGCCGGATCTCTGATCATTGAAGTTGCCTCAGCACAGGGAAATAAATTACTTTGGGAAGGCATCGGCAACCAGGATATTGATGCTCCGTCCAGCAACCCGGACAAAACAGTTCCTGTCATAGTACAAAAAATCATGGCCAGTTTTCCTCCGGGTATGGCTACTAAATAACTTCATTAAATTTATACAGACTAAAAAAGGGAGCATAGCTCCCTTTTTAGTGTGGAAGTATGGAAGAATGGAAGAATGGAAGTTGAGTATATAAGTTTATAAGTATGGGCATTCGTTCATGAAAAGGAGAGGATTTGCCACAGTCAAAAATTGACAATTAACCATTGACAATTAACAATTATAATCTGAATCCAACGATAAAGAGTAGTGCAATCGTGGCATTTTGGTAACTGGAAGAGTAGAAACCTTTGAGTTCAGCAGCGTAAGAAATGTTAGCTTTCTGAACAAACCGGTATCCGAAAGTGGCCGTAAAATCCGAAAACGACCAGGTGCTGGCATTGTAATTATAACTGCTATCGGTATTGCTTACTTTATTAAATGTAATGGACTGACCCATGCCCCAGTTTGCATAGAATTTCTTTGAAAACTTCATGGATACGACAAACATAAGTGGAATTGAAGAATTTGTAATATCCGCCTTTGGCTGCGGAGATCTGCTTTTCACTGAATATAAACGGAAATACCCGGTTTCAAATCCGAGGGCTACAAATGAATGTTGCGGTTCCCACATTAACCTGGCGGATATGGCATATTTAAAATTGCTGACATCATCCTTCAGGATGACGAGGTTATTGATAAAATAACTCGGGCCGCCACCGGCATAGATTGAAAATTTATGGTATTTGCCAGTTTCCCCTTCACCATTTTGCGCCAGCGACCGCCCGGTTATCAGGCTTAAGGAAAAGGCTATTATCATCTTATGAATTCGCATACTTAATATTAAATGCCGGTTAGATTTATATTGAATTACTTCATCGTATAAAAATCATATACAACGTAACAGGGATAGTCGGATATAAAACCATCAAATTGTCCGTTCTGAAGATAATTTTCAATCAATGTTTTATCGTTCAGCGTCCAGCTGATTACTTTGATACCCTGGGCATGTGCCTGGGCCACATCACTCAGCAATAATCCCCGGGAATATCGCGGTCCCCAACGTGTGCATCCATTGTCGATCACATCCTGCAATGTCAGTTCACACATGGTTTTTAAACTTGTATCCGCACGATAGGGCGGGTAGGATTGAAATTGGCCAATCACGGTTGTAGAGGGCAAATCTGCATAGATGACCACATTTCTCCCCACCGCTTTTGCATGAGCCTGAGCATTTAAAACGACAGGTTCGAGCGCCTGGAATATGCCATCGTCCCCTTTGATATCCATCCAGAAATAGGTCATGGTTGTGGAGTCAATAAAATCCTCCAGACATTCTGCCAGAGAAGCAATTTTTTGACCGTCTATTAACTTGATATATTCTTCCAGGAAATTAAAAGAGTATTGGGTCCAATCACCTGAAATCGGGCCTTTTTCAGTTAAACGAACATTAATATTCCCGTCGTGCATCATGATCGGCACATTATCGCGAGTAAGCTGAACATCAAATTCCAATCCGTTTACTCCATAATCCTCATCGTTCAAAACGCCTAACAAAGAATTTTCCGCAAATGGTGGATTTGCTACCGTTTGCACACCGTGGTGAGCATAGATCTCGAAGGGTGTACTTTGAGTATATGCAGAAAAATGTTTGGTGAATTTCAGGCTGAGTGGTGTTTGTGTTCCATTTCCATTCTCAATATTCCCATTAATGACCAGATTGTCGATAATACCAGTATTCAGAAATACATCCGCATCCGCTTTTGGTAAACTGAAATTAACCAGTCCCTGTCTTGCGTCCTGCGAATACCTGTAAAAGCCAGCGAATTTTAATGAACCGTCATTCTGTTCGAGTCCGTATTTAAGGATCATAAAAATGCCGCCATTACCGAAGAACGAAACCCGGTATTTGGAGACCTTACAAACAAAACTGTTTCCCAGGGCCGTACTGCCCGATCCCACTTCGTAAATGGCTTCCATCGGTTTCATCTTGGTATAAGGGATGAAAGAAACATTGCCGATATCGAAGGGTGGTTGTAATGTTGTCTGATTCCTGGAGCAAGAATAGAAAATAAACAAAACAATAAGGAATTTGTATGTATAACGGGAATTCATAGTCATTTTCATTTCAGTTATAAGTTTAAACCTACCTTGAACTCTGGCATCCAGTATCTTTTTCCATTTACAGGAAATGCCGGCCAGGCTATGATATGATACTGGACATAGTCCATTTGTAAACCGAAATTAATCGCCCTGTTTTTATACAGTTTCTGTTCGAAACTGGCTGAGAAGCTGTATCCGTTGATAAAACTATTTGCGGTGGTGAGGGTGTTTTTATCTTCAGTAATATACAGGACGCTGGTTACATAGAGATCTGCCCTGAATGTAACCGCGGTATGGGCGAATGCATGACCGAATGAAATAGATGGTTGCTGTTCCCATCCGGTTAAGGTTGTTGCAAATCCAAACTGGTTCAGTCGGCCATAGTTCCAGGCAACATTCCATCCCAGACCGACGTAATTATCATTGATTTTGTAATTCCAATAGGGACCAAGATAGATCCGGTTTGAAATGATCAGACTCGACAGACCAGCCTGCAGATTGAAGCCTTTCGGCAAAGTATACTTTGCCTGATAGGAGAACATGGGTGCAGTTATATTATCCAATGTCCAGTCTTTGGGAGTCACCACATATAAAACTGAAATAGATGAAGAGTAATGACCTGACGGTAAAGGCCGGGGCAGAAAAAAACTCGCCTTGCTGATATCAAAACTATCTTCCAGTTTTTTTTGTCCAAAGCTGGAAAGGCATGAAATCAGCATGATGAAAACCAGGATGGTCCTGCTTTTGTGATGATTACGGCATGTATTCACTAAATATTTTTTTGCTTTGAAATCAAATGAATCATTTCAAAAGGATCGGAGACGAGGCGGCTTTAGAACCAGACTGGGATTAACCGTACAAGCAGCTTTGTAAAGGATCGATTTGGTTATACTGCAATTTATCTAATCTTTTAGTAATTAAGTTCCCGCCAACTCATTTAACCGATAAACAGAAAACTTTGAATCCATTATGCAACCGTGAGGAAAGGGATTTTGGAAGATTTGAACCCCTTATATATCTGATCCACCAGATCCTCGTCAAGTAAAAAACTATTCAGAAATTCTTTTGAGAACCAGGCTTTATTCAGTGAATGATTCTTGAGCGATTTTGCAAGAAGATCAGCGTCTGCCTTTCTGCCCATATGGGATAAAGTGGCGACGCGCAAAATAATATTCAAACCAAAATCCGGTATAGCCATTTCATCCGAACATGCAAAAGCAAGGGAATATTCTTTTTGTTTGAAGTGGTATAAACTGATGAAGAGTTTAAACAAAGCCGGATAAGCTTTATTCCTGCTAATCGAATTCCGGATCAGCTCGATGCCACGGTCATATTCACCGGCCACAATCATCAGACAGCCGCATATGCCTATGATTCCAACTGCATTGGGATTCAGGGTGATTGTGTATTCTAATTCATCCAGTGCGGCCTGCCTGTTTTGCAAAGAAAAATGGGCCATCGCCAGGGTAATATGTCCATGCTGGCTAAGCGGGTTTATTTTAAGGGCGGTACGTGCAGTTCTCAAACCCTGGACCACCGGATTTTCGCTCGTGGGCTGATCAAATAAAAATGCCAGCAGAGACAATTGTCCCAAAAAGGCCCAGGCCAGTTCATCCGAAGGATTTTTCTCAATAGTATATTGCATGGCCGCATACGCTCTCCTGTAAATTTCTTCGTTAAATCTGGAATAAAATATATTGTACCAGGATTGTGTGGTTAAATATGCTGTGCCCGATTTACTTTTCGTGAGACCCCGGGACATTTGCTGTATAATGATTCCATTGAAATCTCCCAATACCGCAATCACCGAGCTTACAATATTGTCTCCTACTTCAAACAGATTAGAAGAATTAAAATTGAGATGATGTAACTCAGTCCATATCTGTGAGCCGGAATGGGTTTCCGTAAGTTGAACCGCCACCCGGAGTCTCTTCGCTTCAAACTGGACATTCCCTGTTATCATATATTGCGCACCGAAATGGGTAGCGATTTCCTGTATGTCTCTATTCCTGAATGTAATCTGCTGAGTTGTATAATAGGAAATAACAGAAAAATTAGGAAATCTTCCAAATTCAGCACTCAGCTGCTGGCCAAGGTTATCCGTAAATGCCTGTCGGGATATTTCCGTTTCAAAGGTTCTGAAAGGCATCACAGCCAAGGTTATAGAGTCGGTTGGCATTTCTTGCTGAACGGGTTTTGGATCTGGTTCCGGGATCGAAATTTTCAGGGGTTTATTCGTGAATACCGGAACATAATTGCCCTTGGGTACTGAGATCTCAATTTCATCAGCGATGCCCGGTTCCTTATAATAATAGTTTAAAGCGCGACGGAGTCTGCCCGCATGTATTCGCACAATCGCATCCTGCTGTGGTTTAAAACTGATGGGTTTTTTTAAAACATTAATTGCTATTGTATACTCCTTAATCGTATTGGATCTGCCGCCCAGGGTTTCTTCAATGATATAAGTCAGAAAACGCCGGAGTATATCGGAAACTGCAAATTCAGGGCAGAGAAAAATTTTCTGGAGCTGCGCGTATATAAGATCTTCCGAAAATGTTTCGGAAGCACCGATTATAGTTTTGGTACTCATCGGATGAGGTTTTACAGTTAAATGCCTGATTAGCCAATCTTTGCACTACCAATAGAGTACCTTGAGTAAACGGGAATCGGATTTCAAATTTAAAAATACGGATTAAGGGTCTATTGGCAAAGAATTACCATGTTAACAATTTATTATACACGTTAGTTTATAACGATCACCATTCATGAACGCACTTCAAACCGAACTGGGCCTGGTTAAAAACATGTTTCCTGATCACAAATCTGTCATTGACATTTTGTACAGAAGTGATACTGATTTTAAATCCCTCTGTGCTGATTTATTTTTATGTTCAAAGATGATCCAGGAGTTCGAATCGGAAATTGCTGAAAAACAACATGCTTTAATAGAATACAGGGAAATTGTGAAGGAACTGGAGTCAGAGTTATGCATGGTCATTAAATCTACCCGGTCAGAGGAATAATCGCATAGGCATTATTGTTAGTAATTGTTTTGTGTCGGGAATATCTCTGTAAACCTTGGTTGTTAGTCTGCAGAGGTTCAGGATTTTTCCTGCTAATCTTCCAAAGAACATTTCAGTAACGCATTATCGTAAAAAATAAAAGTATTGGTTGATCCGGGACTAAATTCAAGTTCAAAAAAACCACCGGAATTCCAAATTAAAAAGTCATTTGGTAATTGTCCCTGGTCATAGTGGATTATTTCTTTTTCAGATAACCTATTCTCCTTGCTCCCCGCCCCACTGATTATATAATGGACATGGTCCTTCGAATAAAAATATTGCAATGCGTGCAGATGTCCGCTGACATAATAAATACCAGGAAACCGGCGCAGGATACTATCGATTTTGGAAGCCATCATTTTATAAGAAGGAAATTGAATATAAGATGCCTTTATTCTTTTGAAAAGATACGGGTGACTCAATGTTTTGTTTAATGGGCCCAGGGAATAAACCGGATGATGGGCTACGATCACGATCCTTTGATTCAGTGTGTACCCGGCCCGGATGATACTATCCAGCCTGTCATAAAATGATAATTCTTCCAGCGGGATCTTATTTTTTTTTATTCCTGTCATAATGATCCGGTAAGTATCGATAAATATCAGCCGGATAGTTTGATGGTTCAATTCTATATAATCAGGACCATAGCCACCATTTTTTGGCAGAAACACATTTCCCGGGTTGGTAATGCTGGAATTCTTTGCCAGATTTTTTGAAATAAAAGCTTCTTCCATCGCCAGTTTGGGCCGACCCCGCTCATAATTTAAACGGTTCCACCAGTCGTGGTTACCGGGTGTAAAGAAAGCCCATCCCTGATAATGATCCAGTAGTGCGAGCTGTGAATTGATTTTATCTATTGTGTTCCGGGTGCTGTCAAAACCTTTGTAGCCAAAAGGAATCATACCCCATAAAATATTCTTGTAACTGTTATCTCCCAGGAAGACGACTGCGCTGTTTGGACTGCTTAATAATTCCTTTCGAAGATTGATCAGGGTTTCTCCTGATTCTTCATGATCCCCGGCATCTCCGACCAGGAAAATCTTAAAACTATTTTGAGCGAAACCTATATGCCATGAAAACAGGAGTGTCCAAAGTGCGTATGTCATCAGGCGCCGGGGCCTTAAAAATCTCATTCCTTTTTATTGCAAGTTGCGTTTTAATGCGCAAAGCGTGAAACGCAAGGCATAGAGTTTTACAATTTGCTCTTTACGCTTCAAGCTTATTGCCGGTTTTACTGTTAAATGTCCTAAAATTAGATTCCCCGTTTCGGTATGGGTAAATTTGATTCGACGGATGACATTTTTCAAACACCGGTCCTACACTAAAAGATAACCTGTTTTTAAAGCAGGGCAGGCTATTTTATTGAATAATATAATTTTATGAATCAACCAGCATATAAAAAAAACAGAGTACTTCATTTGTTTCTACTGGTATTATGCAGCCTGCTATCCGTTATTCATACGAATGCCCAGATATACGGTGATTCTTCGAAAAAATTCAAAGTTTATCTTGAACCCTATCTCATGTTTACCAGTATGAGTGGTACGACAGGCATTGGAAATCTGCCAAATACTTTTATATGCGTGCCTGCCAGTAAGATTTTCAGCTATCTTAAAATCGGGGGTATGTTATATGGCGAAGTGCACAATGACCAACTCGCTTTAACGTCCGATTTATTTTATGCGAACCTGACCCAGGATGCATCAGGTAAAAACGGTGTACTAAACGGAACAGCCACTCTAAAACAATTCTGGTGGGAGCTGGAGGGCCTCTATAGAGTCAATTCATGGCTGGAATTCGGGGCAGGTGCCCGGATCAACAATATCACGGCTTCGGCGGATATCAATGTGATCACGCCAGGCGGCGGAGTAAAAATGAGCGGCTCCAAATCAAATACCTGGGTGGATCCGCTGTTGGTAGCCCGGTTAAAGAAAGTGATAAATGAAAAATGGCTTTTTCAATTGCGGGCGGACATCGGAGGATTTGGTGTTGGGTCACAATTTGCATGGCAACTGCAGCCGGACATTTTTTATCGTGTATCCAAACTGTTGCAATTTGGCTTAGGTTACCGGATCATATCGATGGATTATAATAATGACAGTGGCGGTGGAGACCGGTTTATATACGATATGGAAGAATACGGACCTCAGATCAGAATCGGTTTAAATTTTTAGACAAGAGTTTCAAACTAACTACTTACTCTTTTTTTTACTTACTAACATTGACTCATAAAAATTATCTATATAGTTTTTTCAGAAAACATAAAAAATTAACCATTTGGTTTACAGGATCACTTATTTTTTTGCTGATCCATTTGCCGAGTTATGGCCAGGGGAAATTACATCTTTCCGATTCCTTTCAGCTCAATAAGCAGGTCGATATATTTGATGTTATCCGTAAGTTGACTGGTAAGGCTGCCAAACAACAGATTGTTCTTCCGGTGAAAGGGGTGAAGAATTTATCTTTATTACCAATCCTCGGATACACACCTGCCAATGGATTTGTGATTGGAGGTGCGATCAGCATAACCGAATTTTTGGGCGAGCCCATCAATACCAATTTATCATCCGCATTAATAAATGTGTCGCTGACAACCAAGAGTCAGCTTCTTTTAAATTTAAAGTTCGACATGTATTTGCCCGGCAACAAATGGTATATATCCGGTGATAACCGTTTGTTATTTTTTAACCAGGACACCTATGGTTTAGGTATTTATGGCCTTAAGAATCAAACGTACACACTGGGTTTTAATGGTGGAGAACAAATCTCTGATTCCGCGCAACCGATGAAGTTTAATTATATCCGGTTGTACGAGACTGTTTTAAGACAGTTTGCGAAACATTGGTATGCGGGCGTGGGCATTATGATCGACGACAATTTTAAGATCAATGATCAGTCGCTCCGGCTGGATTCGCCTGTCCATCTTACATCGCATTATAACTATTCGAAAGCTTATGGATTTGATACGGCACATTATTCTGCCAACGGGTTGTCGGTTCATCTCATGTATGACGGCCGGGATAATCCCATCGAGCCCTTTAAGGGAAATTATTTTAATTTGGCATTCAGGGCGAACACAGTCGCTTTCGGAAGTACACAGGCCAGTACGATGCTCTATTATGAATACAGAACTTATTTCGGAATAAAAAAATCCGTTCCCAGGGATGTGCTCGCATTCTGGTTCTGGGGTGTGTCCGTCACTTCAGGCAAGATGCCATACCTGGAACTTCCGGCGATCACATGGGATACTTATAACCGGTCAGGCAGAGGTTATATACAGGGCAGATTTCGTGGAGACAATATGATATACGGAGAAACAGAATATCGTTTCCGTCTTACTAAAAACAATCTCTTCGGCGGTGTTGTTTTCCTGAATTGTACAACTGCCAGTAATCCACTAACACATCAGTCTGTTTTTAATTCGCTTGCCCCTGGTTATGGATTCGGCCTTCGAATCCTGATGAACAAAAATGATAGAACCAACATCTGTGTTGATTATGGGCGGGGAGATGGTTTTGCCGGCATATACTTCAATATCAGGGAAGCGTTTTAAGCCTAAGACTCAAAGCCTAAAGCCTAAAATTGAATGGGGAATTTCAAATATTCATTTTATCTCTTCTCCAAAAAGAATGGTTAATTCATAAAGCCAATATGCTTTCTATTTGGGTTTAAAAAAATCAATATGAAAAAAATATTACCAATGATGATCGCATTTGTTATTTTATTCAGCAATGACGTCTCAGCTCAGTCACCAGGCCCGGATTTGATAAATCTGAATGTCTAACCATGCTCGAAATTGGTGTCCGCTTATTTTTTGTTAAACGCATAAGTTACTTCCAGGGAGAAGTAAAATGTATTGGGGAGTTTTTCTTTATACGTGTAGGTCTTTGCCTGGTTATCCACGGTCAGTGTCGCTTTGATTTCGGCCGGGTTTACGGGCAATGCTTCAATGGGTGTGAAGTTGAATGTCCAGTTGCCGGCAGTGTAGCTTACCGGTGCGCTGAATTCATAGTCGAGAATCTGAAATTTGTCTTTTTTAAAGTGGAAGTATCCTTCAGATAATTTGCATCTCTTTTATTTGAAATGGTTGATACAGAGTCCTGAAATATATTTTTTGGATCCCGGGCGGACAGCTGTTTTATCAAACATAAACAGGAAAGGAGGACGACCAGACGCCTGAATTTTTCTTTCACTAATATAAAGGATTGCAAAAAAAAGAATCCGTTTAACAGGATTAGATCATGGAATGTACAGCCAAATTGAAGTGATCCATATCTGAACTTTCATTTTACGGTTAATGACAAAGTAAAATTCAATAAATATTCTTAATTTAAGTGGGTGGAATCGGGTGATGTAACGCGCCGGCTATATAAAATAACTCAACATGAAACGGTTTCCATTGGTGCTGATACTTTTCATATTTGCCTGCAAATCCAAAGGCCCGGTCTGTTTAATCAATGTAACGGATGTCTTAAAAAACGCTACAGTAAAATTAATTACCTTAAAAGACTCAGGTCACAAAATTACTGCGTTATACGATGAGGGTTGGGACAGTCTGAAAGGAGGCGCCTATTTATTTTATTCTAATCAGTTGTTGAGATCCTATACATTTTATCAGAACAGGGTACCTGTATATATGGAGTCATATGATGAGTATGGATATCTGATTGGAACCAAGGGTAGTCCGATGGTAGACCGGGTGATCAATGATCTGGGAAATGATTCTGCTTATGTTCAGGTTTATTTTTTCAGCCCGATGAAATCCTATCAGCAGTTAAATATCAAGATCAATAATAACAAGGCGGTAAATTATACTCTGCAGAAGGATTCCATATATTCAAATGTGCTGTCGACAACATTCGGTATCAATACAGATAGTCTGAATCATATCAATATGTATTCCCGAATAAAATATCTGGATAATTGCAGCAAGGTTGAACATGTTCTGAGCGATTCTATCTTTCTTATAAAAGACTCCAAAACCGGATTATCACCTGCCCCAACCAGATAAGACAGGTTTTCTACAGATGTGCAGGCATGGAAATTGAATAATTCTATGCTGAACAAATAATCTGTTATGAAAACAAAAACATGTATTAAACAAAAATTTGCATTTCTATTATTTACGACGTCATTGGTAATTTTTTCCACAGTTCATGCCCAGCAACAACAGACTTCAGATGAATCTGCTCTGGCTACAAAGTTCGGGATCAAAGGGGGATTGAATTTAACCAATCTTTCCTCTGATAATTTTAATGATAATCATCTGAAAGCAGGATTTAACGTGGGAATTTTTTCGAAAATTCCCGTTACACCGGGATTCTCTATCCAACCGGAATTATTATATAGCCTGAAGGGTTCAAAAACAGACTATAATAATTTTGTTGAAGGAACCGGGGAATACAGATTTAACCTGGGGTATGTGGAATTACCGCTTTTAGCTGTTGTCAATCTGACTAAAAATTTCAGTATTCATCTGGGTGGTTATGGAGCTTATCTGACCAATGCGAATGTTAAGGATGTAAACAACAATGGCACCATTCAGAACATTACGGATCTTAATGCAAATGATTTCAATCGATGGGACTTCGGACTGGCAGGTGGTTTGGGTTTCGACATCGAAAATTTTACAATCGGCGCCAGATACAATTATGGTCTAACAGACATAGGGAAATCGAATAATTTAACGGGTGCTGCACTGGGCAGTGCCAAAAATAACGGACTCGCCATATATGTAGGGTTTGGATTTTAAACTGCCAACGAAATGAATTTTCGGGGAATTGGTTCTACTGACTTTTGAAATACAGGTTGTAGAACCAGTTCCTCAATTTTTCTTGCTAAAATAATCCGCCATTTGATTCAGGTAACGGATGGTGCAGGTTGATCTGCCATTTTGAATGAGTACACGGTACCTGAAAATTATTTTTTTATCCTTCATCATTTTCAAATTCAGGACTGATTTTCCATTGGTAAATATTTTTTCACCCAATGGATTTGCCGCGAAAAGACCGTATCCGCGGGCATGCCAGAATGTAGGGTAATTTGGGTTGTCTATATGATCAAATATGGTAATGCTCACTGAGTCATCTTTTATTTTACCAAATACTTTACACCACCGGCCCCTTGTACTCCAGGCAGAGTCTCCCCGTTTTCCTTCGCTGGTCAGATAATCCCCATTGGAAAAAATATCTTTTTTTACGATACTTGTATTTCCTTTATTGTCAGTGAAATGCTGGTCCTGTTTATTGGGTATTTGCAGTTCGCGAGTAAGACGTAAACCCAGCATCCCATCTTTAGCATCTGCGAATAAAATATCGGTATCTGCTGTCAGTTCTGTTATCCGATCGATGATTCTTTCCTGATTACCTATGCCGCTGAATTCATAACGGGTGTTTTCTTCCATCAGGGCCTGGTTTTGCCGATTTACCCATCTCGCATGATACCGGAGTATACCGGTTGCTCCGGAAGTCAGTTCCAGGATACTGTCTGTTTTTATCCAGCCGAATTGTGATTTCTTATCAAATGGTATGGCGTAGGAATTATTCCAGAAGTCCAGGCCATTTACATTTTCATATGTAAACCAAAGGCCCAGGTGATGCGGGTGATCGGTCGGTTCTCCGGGTCTTGGCTCCATTGGAAATCCACGCGTGACCAATGTTCCGCCCGCATCGTATATAGGAAATAAAACGGGTTTCTCGAGACTGTCAGGATATACAAAACGGGTGAATAGAGAATTCCCTATATGGATCTCAATTTGATTTTCATTTTTAATTTTCGTCAATTTTACGTACTCCGCCTGTTGGGCATTCAACAGGAGAGGAGAGCATACCAACAGTAAAAATAATTTCCGGATTTGCAAGAATTCATCATATTACGAGTAAAGAAAAATCTTTCCGTCCGCCATTACGTTTTGCGTGGCTTCATCGAATGTGGCTTTTGCACCTGTATGAACCGCTGCATTGGTCATAATGTTTGCGATAGAATGACTATACCCTGCTTCTACCGGTGCGTTCGGCTGCTTACGGCTGCGGACACATTCCATCCAATTTCGTATATGGGCTGACGTCAGACTGTCTCCCCCGGTATTGGCGGACGTGACGACCTTTTCAGCGCTTGACAAATCCATGGTTGGAAGGAGGTTAGCCTGCATATGCATGGCTTCCGCAAAATGCTGGGTCAGGCCTCCGGCCGGTGTAATCTTATTGGTATCCAGATTTAATTCCCCGCCATTGGAAAAATATACTTCCGTCGCATGATCATCACCGTTATCCATACGCGATTGAAAACTCACCTGGAAGCCTGTTGACGGATCATTTTGCGGGCCATAGTCAAATACAGCTGTGATGGTATCCCAGTTTTTTCTTCCATCCTTCCACATATAAATTCC
>JABDFX010000077.1 GCA_013286315.1 Bacteroidota bacterium
TTTTTATTTAAGCAGATGTTTCCGGTTTCGCTTTTTCCCTGATCAGGACGAGATCAGAAATATCCATCGTGATGGGTATCATACCTACCTGCACGATCGCTTTCTTACCGCGCAATTCCCTTACAGTTCCCGTTTGGTGACTTTTTTTCATTTTCACTGCTGAACCAGGTTGGATATCGCCCTCTACTTCGACGTATTTGGAGTCAAATTTCTTTTTTACTTTTTCATTGACGGGTTTGTCCTTCTGATTGAATAAAAGCGCCTGCATCTGACTGATAACCTCTTCCTTATTTTCTGCTTTCCGCCAATCGAATATAATCTGTTTCAGCTTCCTTTCCATTTCTTTCAGGTAACTGTAACGCTCGGCTGATATTTTATTTTGTTCCTGCAGGATCTGCAGTTGTTGCAGATGTTTTTCCTTATGCAATGTTTTTTCCAGCTCTGTTTTCAGTTTGCCATTTTCTTTCAGCATCTGTTGTAATTCCTTGTCCTTTTGTTCAAGATCGCGTAGATCCTGTTCTGTTCGGTTGAGCAATTTATCAAGTCTGAAATGTTCTTCGTCCACCAGTTTTCGTGCATTATTAATCAGGTCAGGATGCAAACCAATTCTTTCGGCAATTGAAAAAGTATAAGAGCTTCCGGGTTTACCTAATATTAGTTGATACAGAGGTTGCAGACTTTTTTCATCAAAAGCCATTGCCCCATTTATAATACCAGCTGTTTTGTTGGCCATCACTTTGAGATTCAGATAATGTGTGGTTACAATACCGTATGCATGTTTTTTCAACAATTCGAGGAGTATGACTTCTGCAAAGGCCCCACCCAGATTGGGATCACTGCCGCTTCCCAATTCGTCAATAAAAAAAAGAGTGCGGCCATTGCTCTGCTCCATGAAATATTTCATATTGAGCAACTGCGAGCTGTAAGTACTGAGTTCAAATTCCAGGCTTTGTGTATCCCCAATATGGATCATAATCTGCTTAAAAATACCCAGCGTGGAATGAGGATGCACGGGTATTAACAATCCAGCCTGCATCATAAGTTGTAGCAGACCCACGGTCTTCATGGTAACCGTTTTACCACCGGCATTAGGACCGGAAATAACCAATATGCGGTTTTTATCATCCAGGCGGATATTGACTGGAATGGTAGGTTTAAATGACTTTTTGTGATACAGGAATAGCAAAGGATGAAGGGCCTGTATCAGATGAACATGTGATCCTTCCTGCAGATTCGGGTATATCCCGTTTATGTCTATGGCCAGTTTGGCTTTCCCATTGACAAAATCAAATTCTCCAACGATTTCATGATATGTTTTCAGAAGTTGGGAATGAACGGAAAGTCTTGCTGTCAGATCTCGGAGGATGCGGTTTATTTCCCGGCTTTCAGCATGTTCCAGTGAAAAAATTTCATTGTTCAGACCAATGGTTTCCTCCGGTTCAATAAATGAAGTTTTGCGGCTGTCACTTTCTCCATGCAGGATGCCTTTGACCTGCCTTTTGTGTTCTGCAAATAATGCCACTACCCTTCTTCCGTTCAGGAAAGCTTCTTCTGTTTCAGCTACAAATCCGGCTTTATTGAGTCTGGCGACGATCCGGTCAAAAAGACGTCGAAGTTCATTTCGCTTCCGGTAAAGGGACATGCGGATCTCAGCCAATTCAGGTGACGCTTTGTCCCTTACCTGGCCATTATCCTCCAAAATTTCATCGATAAATTGGATGATTGCTTTTTCGTAATAACTATCCTTAATAACGGACGAGAGCCCGGCGTAAGCGAGTCGCCTTTCCCGATCGAACCAGTGAAAGATCTGCCGGATGGCCTCCGCCAGCTTTCGGATCTGAAGGATTTGATCTGCATTTAAGACCGCCCCGGAAAGTCCGAGTAATTTAATTTCATGGGAAAGACTGAGGCTGTCTTCACTTGGAAAATACTGGCCCTGTTCCAGCAGAGATTTGAATTCAGTGGTTCTCTGAAGTTCAATTTTTATGATTTCAAGACGTGTATGAATCCTCAGGGAAGCAGCTTTCTCCCTGGCATAGGCGGATTTGCATTTTTCTGCCAGTAAGTCCCTGATTTTGTCAAATTCAAGCTGCCCCAGGGCAGATTCCGGGAAATATCGTATCATTCAAAACAAAGTTAGTTAACGAACATTTAAAAGCCCTTAATTGTCATATATATTACAATCCGGCCATGGATCCGCCGCGTATATTACACAAGAAAAAAAGTGAAATCAACTATGTTAACAGCCATATTAATCAGTGCAATTTCGCTGGTTTCCTGTAATCAATCATCAACACAAAATAAAGCAATGAGCGAGACGATCCCGGCAGGGATAAAGACCGATACGGCCACTTTCGGAACCGGATGCTTCTGGTGTACCGAAGCCGTTTTCCAGGAACTTAAAGGAGTTTATAAAGTAACTTCTGGTTATTCGGGGGGCACAGTTAAAAATCCGTCTTATGAAGAAGTATGTTCCGGGAATACGGGACACGCCGAATGCCTGCAAATCATTTATGATCCAAAAGTGATCAGCTTTGATGAATTACTTGAAGTATTCTGGGAATCGCATGATCCGACCACACTAAACCGTCAGGGTAATGATGTCGGGACCCAGTATCGCAGTGTGATTTTCTATCATGACCAGGAACAAAAGAAAAAATCAGAGGAATATAAATTGAAACTGGATAAAAGCGGCGCATATAACAATCCCATCGTTACTGAGATTACGCCTTTCAGCCATTTTTACGCTGCCGAAGATTATCACCAGGACTATTACCGTTTACACGGTTCCCAGCCTTATTGTTCTTTTGTGATCCGCCCTAAAGTGGAAAAATTTGAAAAAGTATTCAAGAATAAACTGAAGACCCCTGCGCAGCCGTAAACAAGTGTGAGAGTGTGGGAGCATGAGAGTATGAGAGTACAATTACTGAAATCTACTTTTTTCCGTTGAAAATATTTGAACGAAATATTCGCTAACAGATCCGTATTCTTCATCTTTTTTTATTTTTATTTATATTCCTCATTACTGTATCCCATGGATGACATCGATCAGACTCCGCCACGGTTCTCCAATTTCTTTTTATTAGTCTTTAATGACGCACATAATATGCAGGCATATCGTACAATATGTTGAACAGGTGGTTTTGGGTGTGCAATTTCTAAAAGCTACCGAGACCTATTTTCCGGTTGAATATTAATTTTGTACATCTTCACCGTTTATTTATTATCACTTAAATTCGTCTAAATTTTCAGCGATGAATCTGCACGAATACCAGGCCAAGGAACTTTTAAAAAAATATAACGTACCAGTACAGGAAGGGATACCCGTGGATACAGCCAATGCGGCTGAGGAAGCGTATAAACAAATCAAGGTAAACACAGGCAATTCATTTGCGGTGGTTAAAGCACAAATACATGCCGGAGGTCGCGGAAAGGGGAAGATCAAGGGCACTGAACAACGGGGAGTTGCGGTAGCCAAAAATGCTGAAGACGTACGTAATTTCGCTTCTAATATGCTTGGAGGCACCCTCGTAACCATTCAAACAGGTGAAGCCGGCCGGGTGGTTCACAAAATACTTGTGGCACAGGATGTGTATTACCCCGGCGCCAATCCGGTTAAGGAGTTTTATCTGTCTATTTTATTGGATCGATCCAGAGGTCAGAATGTATTTATGTATTCCACTGAGGGAGGTATGGACATCGAAGAAGTGGCACATAAGACACCGGATAAAATATTCAAGGAATGGGTTTTCCCGGGTGCGGCTCTCCAGGGTTTCCAGGCCAGGAAAATTGCCTTCAACCTCGGTCTTTCGGGAGAAGCTTTTAAAAACTGTGTGAGGTTTGTCACCAACTTGTACAACGCTTATGTGGGCCTGGATTGCAGTATGCTCGAAATCAATCCGCTGTTCAAAACCAGTGATGAAAAAATCATCGCAGTGGATTGCAAGATGAACCTGGATGATAATTCGCTTATGCGTCACCCGGACCTGGAAGGTATGCGGGATATTGGCGAGGAGGATCCAACGGAAGTGGAAGCAGGCAAGTATAATCTCAATTTTGTGAAGCTGGATGGCAATGTTGGTTGTATGGTAAATGGTGCCGGTTTGGCGATGGCTACTATGGACATGATCAAATTGAACGGCGGTGAGCCTGCGAATTTTCTGGATGTGGGTGGAAGTGCAAATGCGCAAACAGTAGAAGCAGGATTCCGCATCATCCTCAAGGATCCGAAAGTGAAAGCTATTCTCATAAATATCTTTGGTGGAATTGTGCGCTGCGACCGTGTTGCGCAGGGAGTTATTGATGCCTATCATTCCATCGGAAATATTCATGTGCCAATCATTGTCCGTTTGCAGGGAACCAATGCGGTGGAGGCTAAAAAACTGATTGAGGAAAGCGGATTAAAAGTGCAGTCTGCCATACTACTTAGCGAAGCAGCAGCCCTGGTAAATAAGGCGGTCGCTTAATATTGAGCAAGCTCCCCGGGATGCTTTTTGCCCAGCAGTTCTACTTTTACATGTGCCAGTCCGTAGCCGGTATATTTTAACTTTCTGGCAGCGGATTTACTCAGGTCTATCAGCCGCTTATTATTTTTATGCATACGGTCGTTTATTCGCAGGATGACGGAGAGATTGTTTCTTGTGTTCGTTACACGCACCCAATGATTCAATGGCAGTATATTACTCGCACCTGTCATTTTCTTCTGACTAAATATTTCACCTGTAGACGTTTTTCTTCCCTCAAATTTATTTGCATAAAAACTTGCTGTGCCATAATGAATTTTTTCATTGCTGGTCGCACGCTTGGTCTTTTTGGATTTGCTGTGTTTCGGGGTAGATGAACCAGTTCCTGCGGTTCCTTGTGCTTTCAGCATCCCCATGGACGCAATAAAACTCAGGAGAAAAATGGTTCGTTTCATGATGAACGTTTTAGGCTTAAAGCACAACGCTTAAAGCTTAACGCAGTTTTTTGGGAAATGGTATGTTAATACCAGTTCCTCCGGCTGTCACGAACATATTATTTGGAACGGCTTTGGGCTTTAGGTTTTGGGTTTTACGCTTAAAATGCGCTTTTATTGGCAAAATATGTTTGAATCAGATTCCTGTCCTCGTCATAAATATCATCATAAAATATAATTTTGCCATTTTTACCTTCGCAGGTATAATAACGGATAAAAAGGGGTATTTTATGAAATCCGGTGAACAAATGCTTCTCACCCCGGGCGATATATGCCTTAATCGTATCGGGCGGAATTTTAAGTTCGCCGGTCATTGTGCTGTCATTACGTACCAGATAATTCGCCAGTTTATCCCATTCCTTTACGCGTACACATCCGTGACTGATAGCCCGGTAAGACTTGCCGAACATCCAGCGCACATTGGTATCGTGGATGTAAACACTATATTTATTTCTAAAATTAAATTTGATCACCCCCAGCGAATTGTCGTCGCCTTGCCGTTGCTTTAACTGGTAAGGAAAATGCGTTTTACTGAGTTTATACCAATTGATCGTATGCGGATCCACGACACTGTCTTCATCATTTACAACCATTAAATTTTGTTTGGCTAAAAAATCTACGTTATCCCTGATTTTTGGCAACATCTCTTTGAATATGATGCTATAGGGCACTGTCCATTGGGGCATCGTAATAAAATTTGAAATCTCACTGGTCAATACCGGTGACCGGGTAACAGGACCTCCCACAATAACTTTGGAAGTAAACACAACGGTATCATGATTCATCACTGTCAGTGAATAACCCGGCAGATTGACCCATATATAAGTTGAAGGCAGGCTATCCGGTAATTGTTTGTAACGGTCAAGTGTAACTGCAATCCGCTTGAATTTTTCCTGGTCGGTATTATTGAGTTTGTCAATCAGAGAGTTTGAAATATGACCCGTGATTTTAAATTCATATTTCTTCTGAAAATTAATAATGGCTAATCTGAAACGGGCAGGATCCATCGGAGGAACGGTGTCAGATAAGTTCCCGGTTTCTACCAGGCGCTTCTGTAGCAGATGAAAAAAACTGACAGAATCAATATATGGATACGGCAGATAAGTATAGGCGGCAAAATTCGCTGAATCAAGAAATGACCCGATATATGATTTAAGCGAATCATATCCCTTCCAATTCGGTTCCAGATTATGCAATACCTGGGAAACATTACCTGTCAACAAAGCCTCATTCAAAGAACTGGTATAAAAACTATCCCTTAATAATGTATCCGTACGAAGAGTAACGCTGTCGTAGGGGATCCGACCCCGTTTCAGATCACGGGCCATTTGAAAAAAAGCGTCTGTTAATAAAAGATCCTTACGGGCCCATAGTGCAGCATTTCTCGCAGCATTTGTATCCAGAGAAAAGGCACGGTCTATAAACGATAACATATAATAGTGATAGTCATTTGGGAAAAGACCCCAAAGACGGCTGTTCTGAATCAGGTTGACAAAAGATGACCCTTCGGGAATGGTCCTGTCCCGTCGTATCCAGATTGGTTTATATTGACGGGCATCATACAAACTGTCAAGCAGGTTAATAAAATTGATGTGGACAGAATCATTGAGCCTACCCTGATGCGTCTTCAAATATTCGAGTGTATGTTGTATGTCTTCTGCCGTACTCTCCTCCAGTTTAGCCGGATTCTTTACGATATCTTTTTCGGGCACTTTGTCACCCTTATATTTACATTGAATGAAAGCAATACCAATACTCAGGAAAATTAAGAAGTAGGCTCTGAAATGTTTCATCTGTGTGAACCGGGTTTGTATATTTATTCGGACCCTTCGTTCGGGTTTAACCGCGTTTTTGTATTTCGAAGGGCTTAAAGAAACAACTAATTAGATGAAAAACAAAATATTGAAAGCAGGATTAAAATGGTTCATTATTTCTATCGTAAGTTGCTTGTATTTTGCCTCTGTCACCGCTCAGAATCTCCCCATTAGTTCTTATGGCCTGCCAATTATCAACAGTAATTCAATATATAATGAAAGTTTAATGCACCATCCGGAGAAGCAGATGGTATCCATAGCACAAATACCCGGGATTATCATGGATCTGCGTTACGCAACCTCAAATAATTTCCTGCATAAAAAACTGTACCCCGAAAATACAAAAAACAGTTTTCTCCGAAAACCAGTGTTTGAGGCGCTCGGCGATGTCGCCAAAGACCTTGCCCGTCGGGGATTAGTCCTCGTCATTTTCGATGCTTATCGCCCCTACGCCGTAACAGTCGAGATATGGATTCCCGTGAAGGACGAACGATACGCAGCAAATCCTGCAAAAGGAAGCGGGCATAATCGCGGCGTAGCTGTGGATCTGACACTGGCAGATTCGAAAACACATCAGCTTTTACCCATGCCCACTGATTTTGATAATTTTTCGGATAGCGCCCGGCAGGATTTTAATGGAACGGATGCAATGCGAATGGCAAACAGGGAATTATTAAAACAGACAATGGAAAAATATGGCTTCGTCCCGCTTCCCACTGAATGGTGGCACTTCAGCTGGCCTCATGCAGAAAATTTTGAAGTATTGGATCTGAGTTTTGCGGAATTAGAGAAAAACCAATAAAGCTGACAGCTCGAGCATTTGGTTTGTCGGATTCGATTATTGATTATCATCTTCCCGGTCTTTCAAAACTCGGGGAATCTTTTGTTCCAGCAATAAAAGATCAGCGAGAACCAGCGCCGTAACTGCCTCCAGCACAACAGGCACACGTAAGGCAATACAAAGATCATGTCGGCCTTTAACAGAAAAAATTTCTCTCACACCCGTTTCGCGGTTGAAAGTTTCCTGTTCTTTCGGTGTAGAAGAAGTGGGTTTGATTGCAATTCTGAATACCAGTTCATTCCCGTTGCTGATACCTCCCACAACCCCACCGGCATGATTGGTAATGGTTCTACCGGTTTTATCTGCTATGGCATCATTATGCTCAGAGCCAAACATCCCGGCTGCTGCAAAGCCTGTTCCAAATTCGATGGCTCGAACTGCCGGTATAGAAAAAACTGCATGCGAAATCAGTGATTCGACACTATCAAAAAAAGGCTCTCCGAGCGAAGCCGGCAGATTTTGAACCCGGCATTCTATAATCCCTCCTACTGAATCTTTGGCATCTATCGCCTTCTGAAGTCCTGCGTCCAGGTCTGTCATGCCTGCAATTTCCTTTATTTCAGCATGCATATCTGTGTCTACGAGCATCAATAATTTTTTTGCGATTACACCTGCTGCCACCAGCGCAACAGTGAGTCTTCCGCTGAAATGACCGCCACCCCGGTAATCTTCATAACCACCAAATTTTTCGTGGGCTACAAAATCTGCATGGCCTGGCCTTGGTATGGCTCTCAGTTTCTCATAGTCACCGGAACGTGTATTATTATTTTCAAAGTATATAGTGATCGGTGCTCCCGTGGTTCTATCATTGAAAATGCCTGTTTTAAAAATAGGGATATCAGATTCCTGGCGCGGCGTGGTACCCTTCTGTATTCCACCTTTTCTTCTTTCGATATCCATTTCAAAATCTTCCACTTTCAGGGGAAGTCCTGCCGGACAACCATCCAGCACCAATCCCACCCCTGTTCCATGAGATTCACCATAAATGGTCATCCTGAATAAACGTCCGAATGAATTCATACTAATATATCTTATTTAAGACATGTATCGACGCGCCTAATTTTTCGATGTCATCAAAAAATGAAGGATAGGATTTATTGACAGCATCGGCCTTTTCAATCTGAACAGGACCCGATGCTCTGAGTGCCGCGACTGCAACTGCCATTGCTATCCGATGGTCGTGTCGGGAATGAACAGTCGCTGACTTAATATGATCTGTTCCTTTGATTCCCATCATATCTCCATGGAGAAGAATATCAACACCTAATTTTCCAAATTCCTCCTGCAGCGTGACTGCCCGGTCACTCTCTTTATGCGTGAGCCGGCTTGCACCTTTGATAAAGCTGGGGCCCTGGCAAGCAGAAGCCAGGGCTACCAGTGGTGGAAATAGATCCGGACAATCTGTTGCATCAAATTCGAATCCTTTCAATTTTGAAGGTCCGGTTTCCTGAATACTAATTTCTTTCTTGTCGTAAAACATCGACACGCCGGCTCTGTGTAAAGCAACCAGGATGGCCTTGTCCGCCTGAGCGGAATCAAGATCCAAACCGCGAATGGTAGCGTGGCCTGCGATCGCCGCCGCCACCAAAAGAAATGCCCCACCGCTCCAGTCACCTTCAACAGCATATTCAATAGTACCCGTAGGTTTACGCCAATCCTCAGTAGAAAAATAAAAAGACCGGTAATTATTATTTTGCGGCTGCTTCAATCCAAAATCTCGCATAACCGACAACGTTAGATCAATATATGGCCGGCTCTTCAGATTGTTTACCTCAATCGTTACATTTTTTGCATCTGAAGCTGCGTATGCCATCAGCAGACCTGTCAGGAACTGGGAACTCAGGGAACCATCGGTTTGGACATTTGCCGGAACTAATGGACCTTGTAAACGAAGTGGAAGTTTACCTGCATTTGAGCGAACATCCACCCCAAGTCTTGGAAATATTTCATCAAAGAAATTCATTGGACGATTCAGCAAACTTCCACCTCCTTCGATGATCATGGCATGGCCACTCATCGCGACCAGTGGCGCAAACATCCTGATTCCGAGGCCACTTTCACCGCAGTTCACATAATCAGTTACCGGCCTGACTCCCTTGCTGTCAATGAAAAGAGATCCATCCGTCAGATTTTCCACCGATGCTCCCAATGCACGAATTACACCGATGGCTGCATGGTCATCATTTGAGAATCCGGGACTGATAATATGTGTTTTTGTTTGCGAAACCAATGCGGCAGCACAAGCCCTTTGCATGGAGCTTTTAGATGCAGGAGCCTGCAGGTTACCCTGTATAACAGACGGAGATATTGTAACGTTCATCTTATTTTATCTGGCTCGGGCAATAGAATAAAGAAGTTTTTCAAGATGGGTCATAGGAATCGGTTTGATAATCGCCTTCCCAAGTTTTTCCAGCAATACATAATGCATGGTATCCCTGGTCTTCTTTTTATCCATACGCATGATTTCAACTACCTTACCAAAATCCACCGGTATGTCGATAGGCAGGCCATATTGCTGAAGCAGATTGGTTACCCGGGCAGTCTCTTTGAAATTCAGCATTTCTTCAGAGATCAGGCAGGCTGCTTTAATACCAATAGAAATCGCATGTCCGTGTGGAAGATGATATACATTTTCTATAGCATGACCAAGGGTATGTCCAAAATTCAATAATCGTCGTTCAGATCCTTCAAATTCGTCCTTCTGAACAACAGCTGATTTGATCATGACGTTCTTTCGGATCAGATCGCTGAGCGCTGCTTTATTCTTCCGGTAACTATTGATGGAATTTTTTTCCAGGTCCCTGAATAGGGTTGCGTCTTTAATCGCAGCATGTTTAATCACCTCTGCAAATCCGTTAACCCATTCCTCTATAGGCAGGGTCTGCAACAGGGATACATCATAATATAAAAATCCAGGCTGACGAATCACACCAACCATATTCTTATAATTACCTACGTCAATGCCGTTTTTACCTCCAATGGAAGCGTCCACCATGCCAAGAATGGATGTGGGAACAAATCCAAAAGGGATACCACGCATGTAAACAGACGCTACATAACCGGTGATATCTGTTACCACGCCGCCACCGACACC
This sequence comes from Bacteroidota bacterium, assembly GCA_013286315.1. Taxonomy (GTDB): domain Bacteria; phylum Bacteroidota; class Bacteroidia; order Chitinophagales; family Chitinophagaceae; genus Puia. The sequence goes on from JABDFX010000077.1 coordinate 10,707, forward strand.
GATCAGGGTTGTTTGCCGGTCGGCACCAAAACTTATGAGTTGGTCAACAATCGTATCAACGATATACTGAACCTTAAAGGACTCTCCGGCAGGTATCTGGATGAACTTTGTTCCCTTGAAGAATTTTTTATGATGATCATATACATGTTGGTCCGTTATAAATATGGACCTGTCCTTCTCAACCACGCTCCCGATTTGAGCAAAAGAAGCATCAAAGTAACAGGTGGTTTTGGAAACAGAAAATGAAAAAGTCTTTTTCAGCATGACTCGTTTTTTCTAAGAGTTCATCACTTTATTCTGGTGGTTAATACTTTCCATATGTACGGCATCAAAATATTTGGTAATAAATTCCTGGCTGAGGCCAAGTTTATCACCCTTCTTAAAAGCCCTTTCCAGAATGGCATTCCAACGGTTCGTCTGCAGTATCGTAATATTGTTTTCTTTCTTGTACTGTCCGATCTTTTCAGAAATTTTCATTCGTTCACCGATGATCTGCATTAGTTCATCGTCGAGCTGGTTAATTTGTTGTCTTAATTTCTCAAGGTTTGCGTGATATTCATCAGAGGCAACATCTTCCCTGCGCCAGCGGATAGCTGAAAGCATTTCTCCGAGCCTGGCAGGCGTAATTTGTTGTTTGGCATCACTCCATGCTTTATCCGGATCGATATGACTTTCAATGATCAACCCGTCGAAATCGAGGTCAATAGCGGTTTGTGCAACATCCTGCAAAATATCCCTGCGGCCACAAATGTGGGAAGGATCGTTGATAAACAGCATGCCTGGATGGCGGCGCTTCATTTCAATGGCCAGGTGCCACATGGGTGCATTGCGATATTCAGTATTTCCGTAAGAACTGAAGCCTCTGTGAATGAGTCCGATTTGTTTTATACCCGCTTTAGCAACTCGTTCTACAGCACCGATCCATAATTCAAGATCGGGGTTGATAGGATTTTTTATCAATACAGGAACCTCAACTCCCCGAAGAGCATCCGCCACGTCTTGTACACTAAATGGATTGACAGTTGTTCGGGCACCGATCCAGAGTACATCTACATCAAAATGCAGCGCGTCCTCCACCTGTTTAGCGGTAGCTACTTCAACAGCCACAGGAATGCCGGTAATTTCACGTGCTTTTTGCAGCCAGGCAAGACCTTTGGTTCCAATGCCTTCGAAACTTCCCGGACGGGTTCTGGGTTTCCAAATGCCTGCCCGCATGATATCTACTTTGCCGGTTTCTTGTAATTGCACGGCAGTCTTCATAACCTGTTCTTCCGTTTCCGCACTGCATGGACCGGAAATTATCAGGGGACGCCTGGCCCAGGCCTCCTGCGTCACTTCTTTCATTGTTTTAGTCGCTACCATGAGTATTGGTTTGTATATCTGTTTTTAATAATACAATCACACATTAACCACACTATCTTGAGTTCGCATCATTCATCCGTATTCTTCGACCCTTATAATTCTTTCCGTCTATCGACCGGATCATCTGGGACGCCGCATTTTTGTCAATTTCTATCCAGCTGTTCATTTCCTTCATATCAATCTTCCCTAACACATCTTTGCGTAAATCACTCATATCCAGAACGAACTGTAAAAAGCTTGCTTTGTAAAAACCGTCCTTGGTGCCCAGGTTTACGAAAAGTTTTACAAAATCACCGTTGCTCGGTGAAAAGCTGGATGCAGGACGTGAAGGTTCCCGCCGGCTGCCTCCGATGGGTATCCGTTCTCTATGTCCCCGTGGAGCTGCCTCCCTGTCTCTATCCCTTGATATAGCACGTACATTCAGGTCTTCCGCATTTTCATAATATTTCAGAAACCGCGAGAATTCTTTGGATGCGACTCTCTTTAATATTTCTTCCTTGCTCACATCTGCAAATTTTTCCTCCAGCATCGGAACATAGGTTTCATAATCACCATGACTGATATCGGCCGATAATAGTTTTTCCATGAAATGAAAAAACTGTTTGCGGCATACATCCTTGCCTGTTGGAATTTCCACTTTATGAAACGGCACCTGAACCATTCGTTCTATCTGACGAATTTTCCCCAGTTCCCTTGAATTAATAATAGACAAACAAACACCGGTATTGCCCGCCCTGCCTGTTCTCCCGCTTCTGTGTGTGTAAATCTCTACATCGTCCGGCAATTCATAATTTATAACATGGGTGATCCCTACTACATCTATACCGCGGGCGGCAACATCTGTAGCGATCAACAACTGAAGAGATTTTTCTCTGAATTCACCCATCACTTTATCCCGCTGTTGCTGCGTCAGATCTCCATGTAATGCGTCAATATCATATCCTTCTCTGGTGAGTTTCTCGGAAATACTTTGTGCATCTGCTTTGGTACGTGTGAAAATGATTCCATAGATCCCCGGATTAAAATCAATCATCCGCTTCAGCGCCTCATAACGGTGATGGGCATTCGTAATAAAATATTGGTGATCAGTATTTTTATTTGCGGTATTCATTTTACCCACCGTGATCTCCAAGGGTTCCTTCATGTACTTACGGCTTACACGCCTGATTTCAGGGGGCATCGTTGCACTGAATAACCAGGTGGCGTCTCTTTTGGGTGTATTCTGCAGAATGAATTCGATATCATCCTGAAAACCCATATTGAGCATTTCATCGGCTTCGTCCAATACCACATATTTAATTTCTTCGAGGTTAATGGCTTTCCTTTCAATCAGGTCGATCAGACGGCCCGGTGTTGCCACGACTATCTGAACGCCCCTTTTCAAATCCCGGATTTGCATTCCGATGGACGTCCCTCCGTAAACAGCCAATACCTGCACACCTGACATGAATTTTTTAAAAAGCTCGAGCTCCGAAACGATCTGCATGCAAAGCTCACGGGTCGGACATACCACCAGGGCCTGGGGAAAACGATGTTCTACTTTCAGAAGATGCAAAAGGGGTAGCCCAAATGCTGCTGTTTTGCCCGTTCCTGTTTGCGCCAGACCAACCAGGTCCTTGGTGCCGCTGATTAACACAGGAATGGCCTTCTCCTGAATGGGGGTAGGAATGGTATACCCTAACGCTGTTACTGCCTGCAACAGGTTCTCGTGTAATCCAAGCCCTTCAAATGTACTCATACAGTTCTGAAATTTTGCGCAAAGGTACGTTTTTAAGCTTAACGCTCAACGCGTCCTTTAGCTTAACGCTCAACACGTAACGCTTAACGCTCTTTGATAAATTGTACTCTCATTTTACACAATCCATTCAATACCAAAACCATCTTCGAAATCATTCTTATAATACATTAAAAATCATCGAAAGTCAAACAGTTTTAGGCATTAAGCGTTAAGCATTAAGCGTTCAGCTTATTTGAGTATTCTGCGTATTTTATTGGCATTTTCCATCAACTCCTGCAGATAATCATAGTTTTCCTTTTCCAGGCAACTTTTGAATTTACGCAATTGCATGATGTGCTCGTTTAGTACATCCAACACATTCTCCCGGTTTTGCATAAAAATAGGTCCCCACATGGCCGGACTGCTCTTCGCCAGTCGTACGGTACTTTCAAAACCGCCACCCGCTAATTCAAATATGGCATCTTCTTCTCTTTCTTTTTCCAGAACAGTATTGGCCAGTGCAAATGAAGTGATATGGGATATGTGACTTACGTATGCCGCATGTACATCGTGGCTTTCTGCATCCATATTTACCATCGACATGCCCAGAATTGAATATGTTTTCTCTACCAGTTCCACAGCGTCCGGATCGGATTTTTCTCGTTCGCAGATTACACAAGTTCGTCCCCGAAATGCATCATGTACTGCAGCATCCGGTCCACTGTATTCAGTTCCCCACATAGGATGCGAAGCAACAAAGCGGCCCCTGTTCGGATGGTCAGAAACAAGCTTACAAAGGGCCTGTTTGGTAGATCCCGCATCAACCACGATTTGATTTGAATTCATCAGGTCGAGGATCGTCTTCATGACGGGCAGCGTAACATCTACCGGGATGGCCAGGTATATCAAATCACTTTGTTGCACTGCTTCTTCCAATGGCAACACTTCGTCTACTATTCCAAGCTCCAATGCTCTTTGAGCTGTTGCTCCGCTTCGGCTCACGCCAATGACCTTATTCACCAGTTTATAGTCCTTCAGGGCAAGACTGAATGATCCACCGATTAAGCCTACTCCAACAATCGTAACTGTGTTAAACATGTTGTTTTGGTTTAATGAATCCTGCTTTTTTTATTCGCTCGAAACTTTCAAGTATTTTATTTTCCGGAGCGCACAGACTTACGCGGATATATTTTTTTCCTGCGTTGCCAAATATACCTCCGGGAGTCACAAACACATTAGCGTTGTATAACAGGAGGTCACTCAGCGCATAACCGTCAGGGATA
>JABDFX010000078.1 GCA_013286315.1 Bacteroidota bacterium
TTCATAGGCAATTTCAATACTCTTTGCCACTTCAACCAGCATACGCTCCTTGATGCTGTAGCGTGTTTTTGTTTTTTCGTTGTGTATGAACATGAACCCGCCATGTCCTTCACGTAAAAAAACGATCACGGTTGCAAATTCTGTTTCTGCTCCTTTAACCTGAGAGTCAGTTCCGATGCAAACTTTTAGATGATATCCATTTTTTGTTTCACGCCGGATGGCGTTTTCTACTTCGCGGATAATCGGTAATTCAATAAGGTCGCCATTAAATTTTCGCCATAGCATATGGAAATAGGTTTTTCGAATTTAGCGAAAAAACATGTCAGTGAAAAAAATATATGTTATTAATGAATGACCTTTTGTGAAGATGAGCCAAAACCCCCTGACCACTGTAATACATAAACCCCTGAAGAAGCGGTACTGGCACGGATTTCATTAAAGCCGGGTTTAAGCATACCCTGTGTGAGTAAGCGCCCGCTGATATCAAACAGTCGAAAGCTATAATCTCCGGAACTTATGAGTGAGAGATAATTTGGGTCCTGCCTTTCTATTTTTATGGTATTGTCACCTGAAACCGCCTCGTCATTGGTTTTCCGGTATCCGATGTAGTTAGGAGCACCCGCAATAGAGGCAGTATCACTTTGAACATTTTGAGCACCGGTAGAAGGGTGCCCGTTTTTCCAGTCTGCCTGCTTATAAAATGGTATACCCATCAGGGGTGCCTGGTTTGAGAATATATTGCTTTCGCCACCGCTCAATTCGGTGATCATGCTGCCATAAGAATCATAAACACTTTGATGCTGTAAACCCAATGTATGTCCGATTTGGTGCGTAGCAGCCGCGGCAATAAAAGATGCATTGTTGGAAAGAGGGTCCATGAATACCCAGGCCGGTGTATCGTCCCCCCAAACGAAAGAACCGATTGCCGACACGCCTGAAGCAGGTCCATACCAGTTCCCATTTGCTGTGAAAATAACACGGGTACGCTGATGCACAGGTGCCCTTTCATACACTGCAGGATCGGTAGTGATATTCAGGTTGAATAATTTGAAATGCTCTGATATCATTTTATGTATCCAGGTGATAGACGCCGGACTCAATCCGGAGGGTGCTGCAACAATTTTTCCGTGTTCATTCCAAATGGTTCCATCTACTTCAGCGCCGTCAAAAACCAGGTAAACGGTTGCGGTAGCAGGCGAATAACTATTAAGCAGGGGTGTTTGTGCAAATATATCTGTCTGCACAAACAGGAGCATACTCACGATATGGATATAATATTTCTTCATTCAGCTACGAGGAATCTTTGTTGGGTTTCTATAAAATAATAATGCTGATCCTTTTCTATCAGCATCAGGCCCACCGGCTCGTGTAACTTCAGCAGGTGGCCTGCATAATATATGTTTCCTTTTGGATCTGTATGTCGTGAAATGCTCAACATGCCACCCGGGCGGCTTTCAACCTTGATCAGCAAAGAAGTCACAGAACTTCCGTGGTCAGATCTATTTTTAATTTTCCCTTCCAATCTGAAATCCGGTGCAAGATCAAGGGAGATTATTTCAGGAGCGAGAAATAAAGATTCCAAAGCCTTGCTGCTCACTTCGATTTTATTTGAATAGGGAAGATCCGTTGGAGTATCACTTTTTTGTGCCGACAATATCAGGCTGAACAGTAGGCCAAGGCTGGTTAAGATCGTTTTCAGGGTATTCATCGGATTGAGAGAGCAACATTCAGGATATTGCCATATTAAAAACGAATATATCGCATGGGAATTGTTCCTAAATTGGGAATTTCAGGGTCGGGAATTGTAATATAGAGCCATGAGAATGTCGACTTGCAGTTAAGGAGGCAGAGAAAAATATTCCTGTCAATACTGCCCTGTTGTTAATAGTACCAGTGTACATGCCTCCACGGTTTGAATTCCTTTTTCCTCAAGAATTTTTTCAAATTCCTGATTTTCTGCACCGGGATTAAATATGACACGTTTTGGATGCTGGTCCAGGATATAATCGTAATAATTTTTCTGATTTATAGAATTCAGATACATCGTAACGGTATCCAGATCCGGGATGGGACTGGTTTCCGATTGAATCGGAATGTCTGCGACGATAGCAGTTGTTCTGCCAATGGCAACCACCGGGTGCTTGTGCTCCCGTAATTTATTGATGGCAAGATAACTGTAACGGGAAGGATTGGCGGAGGCACCTAGAACCAGTGTTTTCTTTGAAATGGGAGGCATAGATGATTAACAAAGGGCTGGATGAAAAGTTTAATTATTGAGATTCAAGCCTGAAATTCAATGGCTGGATTTTATAGGAATTAACCGGAATACCGTCTTTTGTCGCCGGATCCCATTTGCCTGATTGAATGATAAGACGCAACGATTCCTGGTCAAGGGAATATTCAACTGACTTTCGGATATAAGGATCCGCTATATTTCCGTCTTTGTCTACTTTAAAAATAATCTGCACCTGGCCCTGTATGTCCTTATTCTGTGCCCTTTCCGGATATTGTATATTTTTTATCAAATATCGCTGCCACTGGCTTATGCCGCCGGGGTATTCCGATTCTTTTTCTTTTGTTGAATCCACCGTTTTATTTTTTTGTGCTGCTAACAAATCAATTGATTTGACGAGACTGTCTTCCACATAATCATATTGCCAAACGGTGATGATGCTATCCTTTGAAAAGGTTTTAAATTTAAAGAAGCTACCGTTTTTTTTGCCGTGATCAAAAATACCGGTGGAATCGATATCGCCCGTTGAATTATACCTGCAGAATCTGCCATCTGCCATGGTTCCATCATGATCAGCATACCGGGTGGATTTTACGAGGGAACCCCAGGTATAATAATAGTCCCATTGCCATCTGGCACTATCCGTCTCATGTACCCATAAAATATATTTAGATGAATCCAGTACCGTCTGGTTCATTTTCGCATCCAGGGCGAAGAACGAATTTTTATCCTGTCCCAGGGCTGCGCAGGAACTGACCGTTAAATAAAGAATCAAGAGGTTTTTCATACGACAATATAAAAAATTTCAGTAAAGATTATAGTTTATGATTCAACATCTCAATTCACGTGCCATCAGGTCAATTCAGAATTTCTCGCCATGAGTCTGCCGGATGAGTGCACGAACAATAAAGGGAAATGGTTTCATGATACGGATCAGCCAGGTGGACCAAAATGGATTTCCGAAAAAACGCTGGATAATACGTCCGGTTCTTAACCTGGAAGAAAATTGACGATTCCAGTCTCTCTGATATCTTTTTTCCATTTCATTGCGCTTTATTTGTTTATTCAGGAAAAGAGATATTGATTCGGAGGCGATTTTTGATGCGTGGAGGGCCATACTCATTCCATTTCCGCAAAGCGGAGTAATCATTCCCGCTGCATCGCCGACGCATAGTACATGATTTTCTGTCTGACTTTTCTTCGCAAAACTGATTTGGGCAATCGTAACCGGTTCTTCGAATAAAACAACTACTTCATCCAAAAGTTTCCGTAATACCGGATTCCGTTTCAGGATTTTTTCCTCCATCACTGAGATAGACTGCCCGCTCCTTCTCAAATTATCAGAAGTCGTAAGATAACAGAGACAAAAACGCCCGTCTTCAATTTTTGATATTCCACAGTAACCGCCCGGGAAATTATGCAGGGCGATTTGCCGATCGGGCAATTGGGCCCTTACATGATATTTTACACCCACATAATTTTGATTGTGATGTTTCAGGAATGATCTTTTCCATTTGACATCCATATTGGCTTTTTTTCCAAAACATGCGGAGGCAACTGAAGACATGAAGAGTCCGGTACTGGTTTCTATTTGATGATGGTCATTGTCAAAATGTATATTATTTACTTTTGTATTTTCAAAAAGGTCGACATTTTCCTTGCGGGCAATGGCTGCCAGGGCGGCATCCAGTTTGTACCTGCTGATCCCAAATCCCCCCAATGGAAGTAATTCTGTTATAGATTCTCCATTGGGAGCTGTTACAATGAGCTCCCGAATTTTCGGAAGGTCCCAATCTGCCAGTGGAAGGCCCAGACTGACCAGGAAATCCCAGCTTTCCATACTGATATATTCACCACATACTTTTTGGAAAGGATAGGATTCTTTTTCGAATAAGCATATCCGGTACCCTTTTCGGGAAAGCAATATAGAAAGAGAAAGTCCGGCCAGACCGCCTCCGACAATGGCGACATCATATTTTCGTTCTGCTATCATGAGCGTACGATTACGAGCCAGCGAAAAGCCCACCGCCACCGGATCGTATAATTCGAAATACCGGCTTTGTCCAATAAAGCGGTAAGATCCTTTTTCTTGAAACCACGCAGAACAGATAAAGGCGCATCATTTTTTACGAGGTAAGATTTTGAAAAAAGAGAAGTTAACATACGAATGGAATGATAGGCAAACATATGCCGATGTAAATCATTAATAAAAAAACCTAAGACAGAGTTTCGGGACATCCAACGAAACATGTCAACGAGCTCATTTTCTTTGAAGTGATGACAAAATAAAGAACAAAATATGATATCAGGCTTTGATTCAAAGTGAACTTTTTTATAATCATTCACCAGGAAGCGTATGGGTTTTTCCCATTTTATATTTTCTGCTACATGTATGCAATCTCCATTAATGTCTATTCCGGTAAATGAAAGGCCGGGATACCGCCTCTTTGCTTTCTTTTCAATTGCCTTCAGGTTGTCTCCTCCGCCGCAACCAATTTCGCAAACCTGTATTTGCGCCGGGTTGCCAGCCAGGCGGAAAAATCCCTCTACCGTTACGGCATGCCCACCCAATTTTTGATTAATAACAGACAGCTCATACAGATTCCGTTGAATGTCCGCTGCCGGTATACCTGGCTGGTCAAGTAATTCAAGTGAGTCTGCGCGTGTGGAAAAATCCATATGTTAAAGTAAGAAATTCAAACCCTGTATCCGGTACAAAATATTTTGGGAAAATAACTTCATTCAGGAGGGAGATCCGACGATAAAAGTTTCCATTGTCAGTCCCGGGCCAAAAGCAGCGGCGAATACTTTTTGATTTTGTATTTTTTTCAAATCAGATAAAATTTCCTTGAGTACAAATAAAATGGTCGGAGAAGACATGTTCCCATATTCACTGAGAATCTGGTAACATGTTTCCAGTTTTTCCTTTGGCAGGGAAAGGCTTTTTTCAATTGCTTCCAGGATCTTTCTGCCCCCCGGATGGATTGCCCATTGGGTAATCTGATCACGTGAAAAACCCTGCCTGGCCAAGGCCTGATTAACCAGTTTTTCAAAATCCTCTTCAATCAATGAAGGCACATAACTGGTCAACGTCATCGCAAATCCTGTAGAGGATAGTGCCCATGACATGTCCTGCTTTCCCCTGGGTATCACTTCCCCGTAAAAACCAATCAGAGGAAAACCTTCTGATTGATCTCCTCCACCGGTAACAAGAACAGCAGCCGATCCGTCCCCGAAAAGTAAACTGGAAGTAATATTATCAGTTGTGGCTTTTTGTTGAAAATGTAAAGTGCATAATTCGGTGCAAACGATCAGTATCCTGGCATTCGGATCTGTCACGGCTAACATGTCGGCGAGTTTAAGTGCATGAATGGCAGCATAACAACCCATGAAATTGACCGATGTCCGAAAAATATTTTTAGGCAGGTTGAGTAATTCCATCAACTGTAAATCCAGGCCCGGTGCACTTAATCCGGTACAAGTGACTGTGATCAGATGCGTTATTTCCTGAGCGTCCATTTTGTTCTCAAGGCAGTTTTTAATAGCTTCTGCCGAAAGATGTAATGCATGAAGGTTAAAAATTTTCATTCTTTCCTCAAGAGAGGGAAATGGTTCCAGATTTTCAGCTGGCGGGTAAAAAGTCCAGCCTGCAGGCTCTTCACTATAGTCAGACAAGACAGAGTATCGACTTTTGATGCCGCTCTGATGATATAAATATTTTAGAGTTCTTCTTTCCTTTTCATTAAAAGCGTAGATACGGCTCATGAAGCGCAGGATATCATCCTGCTGATGTTTGAATTCCGGAACGGCTGTACCTATTGATTTAATCTGGCTCAATCTGGTCATTTAATAATTTTTACAGGTATCGCATTAGAAATACAAGAATAAAACCAACGCTGGAACATAAGGATGCAACGCTGTTCATTCGCATTGTATGCCTGTAATCTGCCCTGGAGGGATTTTGCCAAACCTGCGCTGCCCATACTATAAAGTATACGAGAACGGGAAGCATGCAGGTTGTAAAAACTAAAAATTCTTTTAATTCCAGGGAAATCAAAAAGAAAAAAGCCAATGTAATAAAAGCAATTCCATAAACTATTCCGCAAAAAATAAAAGTACCCCGTAAACCTAGTTGTGCACTGATTGTCCTGACATCATCCCTGGCGTCCGCCTCGTGCTGATAGATTTGCGTAAGAGGATAAAACCCTCCGAGCAGGAGAGATGCAGAAATCATTCCCAGGGTTGGCACGTGTAGCGACAATAATGAATGTGAGCCATGATAAACCATGAAAAAAACCAAGGCTCCCTGACAGATAACAACGGTCAGAAAACCTATAATTGGATATTTTTTTAATCTGACCGACCGTGCACTATATGCCCGGGATGCCAGGATATAAATGAACGCGGCCAGTACAAAATATATACTCACAAAAAACCCCAAGATCAATGCCAAACCGTCCATAACCAGGCTCACATAAATCAATTGACGGGTTGGCTGGAGGGGTGATTTCACTCCGCCGATACTACCTTCGTCGCGGTCCATATAACTGTTAAACCCATTGCTGGATGGATATATAAGTATATGTAGTATTATAAAAATTAACAGGGCCCTGCCCGCGTCAGGTCGAACAACCTGGCTAAGAGCAAACCAATAAACTGGCATCAGAAAAAAAGAGAAGTGAAATCGAAGTAACTGAAACGTGGAACGCTGAATCATAATGTCAGAAAATTGTCCATATCAGACAGAAGATAATGAACTTGGCTGAAATTGATAGTCTCCGGATTCCTTTTATACAGGTCTTTTCTCCTGGTGTTGGAAATAACTTCCCGTTTCAGGAAGTAATTAAATATTTAACTGGTTGAATTACAGTAGCATATATATTGGTACATAATTCGTTCCCATAAATATGACATTTGAGTATGCGGACGATTGGTGAAGAGATAATCTAACAATCAATACAACTTAAAATAATTTGTGAACTTATTAACTTGGACGGTTTTTAAACAAGCATTCTAAGGGGCTCTTCCAGGAGCCCTTTTAACGTTTGCAAAAATGCTGCACCCGTAGCTCCATCTACAACCCGGTGGTCGCAGGTCATAGTAAGTTTCATCACATTACCCGGAACAATTGCCCCATTTTTAACTACGGGAATTTGCTGTATAGAGCTGATTGCAAGTATGCAGGCATCAGGTGGGTTAATGATCGCTGTAAATTCATCCATCCCGAACATGCCCAGATTAGATATTGTGAAAGTGCTTCCTTCCCAATCGGCTGGTTGTAATTTTTTATTTTTTGCCCTTGTAGCGAATTCCTTTACTTCCTGGGAAATCTGTGACAGCGATTTTGTATCCGCGAAACGAACCACGGGAACGAGCAGGCCATCTTCCACAGCGACTGCCACCCCGATATTGACATGATGGTTTACGCGAATTTTATCACCCATCCAGCTACTGTTAACAGCCGGGTGTTTTTTTAATGCAAGCGCTGTGGCTTTCAATACGAAATCGTTGAATGATATTTTTACCGGCGCATTTTCATTTATTCTCGTACGACTACTGACAGCCTGATCCATATCTACAGTGATTGTCAGATAGAATTCCGGTGCAGAGAACTTCACTTCCGCAAGACGCTTTGCAATTACTTTTCTCATTTGCGAAACAGGAATATCTTCGAAGCTTATCTGACCGGCCGGTGCAGTTGATACCGCTGTTGTCTTTTGTGTTGCGGCAGTTGCGGATACAGCCGGAGAATATTCCGCTACATCTTTTTTTATTATTCTACCAAAATCCCCGCTGCCATGCAATTGGGAAAGATCTATACCTTTTTCAGAAGCCATTTTTTTTGCAAGAGGCGAGGCTTTGATCCTGCCATCACCATTTAGCGAATGAGATTCTTTTGCGACGGATTCAGGTGCTGTTTTTAATTCAGTCGGTTGAGCTGCCGGCTCTTTAGCAGTTGTGGGAGATGCTCCTTTATTTTTTGATGCGTCTACAATTTGTTGCACATTTACTTTTCCTTCCTCACCGATGATAGCAAGTAAGTCATTTACCGCTACCTTCTGACCTTTTTCCGCTCCTGTGTATAATAATTTTCCCTCTTTGTAACTTTCCAGTTCCATGGTCGCTTTGTCTGTTTCAATATCCGCCAGAACGTCTCCCTTTTTAACCTGGTCGCCCACTTTTTTGTGCCAGTCTGCAATTACCCCCTCTGTCATTGTATCACTCAGTCTGGGCATGAGGATAACTTCCTGCATGGCGGAAAGATCCACTGCGGGCGTGGCAGGCTTTTTTGTGTCTGTTGCTGCAGGTGCAGATGATGGTGCTGCCGCAGTCGTATCTGCTTTTGCCGGTGCAGGGGAGGAAGCTGCTGCAGTCCCCCCGGATTTTACCAACGAGCTAATATCTTCACCCGGTTTTCCAATGATGGCGAGTAAATCATTTACCTGAACCTTGCCACCTTTATCCGTCCCTGTAAACAACAAAGTTCCGTCCTTATAACTTTCCAGATCCATTGTTGCTTTATCAGTTTCTACTTCTGCGAGCAGGTCGCCTTTTTTCACATTATCGCCGACTTTTTTATGCCAGGCAGCGATCACACCTTCCGTCATTGTATCACTAAGTCTCGGCATTAAAATAACTTCAGCCATATAACTGGATAATTTTAGATTTTGGAACCTCGAAATTAAGGCAAAAACGTGAATGACGGGGTCAGGCATTGGTTCAAACCTGTTGCAGCGATGGAATTTCTTTCACATTTCCCGTACGCTTGAGTACTCCCCAGTGTTGTAATTCCCCTTTTATGGCCCTTCTGAAGGATTTAAACAGCACATACCACATCAGCCATCGCCAAATCAACCGCTGTGGGATAAGCCAGACCAATTTGGCCGGATTTTCCTTTTCAAAACTGAAAGCCAGGATTGCCACTGCTAAATCAACAGCCATAAAAACCAGATAATATGTTCCAATGCGGGCAGCGTTTCCCGTAAGCAGTCCGACCAGCATAAAAAAATCAGCCAGTGGAATGACCGATGGTATTATATACTGGAAGATCAGGATGTTGGGCAATGCAATCCATCCGAGGGATTTATTTTGCATGCTGAAAAGCATATCCCTGTTTTTCCAAAATGTTTGCATGACACCAAAGCTCCAGCGGAACCGCTGTTTAATAAACATTTTAACCGTTTCCGGCGCTTCTGTCATCGCGACGGCATTGTTTTCATTTTCTACGATATAATTACAGCGGAGCATCCGGATTGTCAGATCACAATCTTCGGCCAGGGTATCGGTAGCAAAGCCACCAGCTTCTTCTATGGCCTTTTTACGAAAAGCGCCGATAGCACCGGGAACTACTGTTATGGCATTCACATAAGCAAACGCCTTCCGGTCAAAATTCTGGCTGCTGATATATTCAATGGATTGCCAACGCGTAAGCAGGTTGACAGTATTACCCACTTTGACATTGCCGGCTACAGCTCCTACTTTTTTACTGTTATGATATTGCACAACACCAAAATGCATCATGAGTAGGGAGGCAGCATCTGAAAGTAACTTCGTATCTGCATCGATGCAAATCACATATTCGGCTTCCGATAGCCGAATTCCAAAGTTCAGGGCTGAGGCCTTACCTCCATTGGTTTTTGTGAAAACACGAATTTTTTTATTTCCCTCAAATGCTTGCTGAACTTTTTTAAACGTATCATCCTTACTTCCATCATCCACAAAAATAATTTCGAAATTGGGATAATCTGTCCTAAGTAAATTTTCCAGTGAACTGACGGCATTCACTTCTTCATTATATGCCGGCACAATAATACTCACTAGTGGAGCATCGCTTCCATCAGATTTCCAAAATGGTTTCAAACCGTATTTCTTTTCCCAGCGATGCTGTTTGCTGGCCATTACTGCCATAGAAAGTATACGAAATAACGATAGTATAATGAATACTATGAAAACAGACGTCAGCAGATGGCTGCCCAGGTAGGCTGACATGGCAAGAATATAATTTAATTGCAATAAATAGTAGCCGCTTCCTTTGGGAACCGGAGGCATCAGGTCTTCTTTCTTCTTGCTCAGTAAATCTGCGATCGTGGTAAATGTGTAACCCCTTTCCTTGAAATAATGGATAATGCGGGGCAGGGCTTCAACGGTCGCTGCCCGGCTGTCACCACCGGCATCATGTAGTAAAATAATATTCCCGCTCAGATTCTGATCAGTCATACTCTGTTTGCGTGCAATTACCCTGGCCACAATTGAATCCGCAGGTGTTCCCGGCTCCCAATCCAAAGGATCAATCGACTCTCCGATATCCAGATAGTTTTTTTCCCGGGCAATGGCTACCGGAATAAGCTCTTCGGCTTTTTGAGGTTCGAAATCAGCATTATATGGCGCACGGAAAAGAACAGTTGAATGGCCCGTGATAGCTTCTATCAAAAGCCGTGTGGCATCCATTTCAATAATTGCCCGCTTTCTGCTTACCATCGCAATATTGGGATGGGTGAAAGTATGGTTGCCAATTTCATGTCCTTCACGATAGATTCTTTTTACGATGGGAATATTATTTTCAGCATTGATACCAACCACGAAAAAAGCAGCAGGTACATTTTCCCTGCTCAGAATATCCAGAATTTGGGGCGTATATACGGGATCAGGTCCGTCATCAAATGTGAGCACTAGTTTTTTCTTATCCTTGGTCCCATATTTCCTCGCAACCCATTTGGATGGCAGACTATCATATCTTTCTTCAGAAATCAGTAATTCGGTTGTATCCAGCTCCGGTGTGATTTTTCCACTCGTCGGACCTCCGATTACATCCAGCACCTCGCCTTCGCCGGAATAAGCAGGTGTTTCATCCAAACTCATTGTTTTCACAGTGGAGAATAAATGGAAATCAAAATTGCGCAGACTGTCCTTGCTCATATCCCTGTCATAGAAATCCCACATTCGGGGATCTTCATTTCCAAGGCGCCAGAGAGCCACCCCACCCAATCCGGTCTCCTCTGCGAATCGCATGGAATTGAATGTTGTCGCGGCATCTGTGAATTGCACTTTATGCGGCGCGCCATCATCACCGTCGTAAGTATAGTGGAGGTTATAGGAATCATTATCAAATACAATTTTGCCATCATAACTGAGCGCTGTTGTCAGGGCTTCCTGATAACTGATGGGAATAACAGAAATAACTTTATCATTTTCATCCATTTTCCAGTCATATCCAAAACCGGCAACGGCCAGGATCAGCTTGTTACCGGGAATTTTTTTAATCGCATCGTCAACGGCACCTTCGATCCATTTCTGATGACAGATTGGGCCGGGTCCGGTACCATCCGAGTACTGGTCATAGGCCATCAGAATAACGTAATCATTGTATTCAGAAAGTTCTTTAAAATTGTAATCCTGGTTGAATGGTTGAACGTCCTGGGAAACAAGCAATCCCTTCTGGTGCATTTTTTCATAGAGCGATTTCTGGAATTGTACAAGTACTTCGTTTTTGCTTTCCTGCAAGTCTTCGAAATCAATATTTATCCCATCCAGTTTATATATATCCAGATATTTGATGATGTCGTCAACAAGACGTTCTCTTTTTTCGGGGTTGTTGAGAATACGGTGAATAACATCACCCCGGAAAACACCGGCAATATTATTTGTAAGAAGCGGAAGAACCTTTACACCCGATTTATTCATTACACTTAGTGCGGCGGTATCAATTTTGGTCCACAATGTATCGGCATTCGGTTCGAGGAAAAACCATTCCGGCAATACCATATTTAATCGCTGGATATTATGTTCAAGAGAAACCAATGAAGATGGTGACCAGTTTACATAAAATCCCGCTCTGATACCAATAGAAAACTTTTTAAAAGAATAAAAGCTGGAATCAGCCTGCACAATAATGCCATTTTTTTTCTTGAAGCGCCTGCCCAGGGGATATCCACCAGCCTTATAGGCCACTTTTTCATTTATGAATTTCCGGAAGCCACCATACTGCTTTCCGATTTTACTTTGATTGAAAAGCCAGCTTGAGCTGTCGAGAAGGGCTTCTTTTTCCTGGGCACCAAAATTTGGAAGTGAGGGAGTATATACGCGCGTCAGAGTAATAATGATAGTGAGAACGGCCAGAATAACAAAAAGGGCAATCAAACGACTGCTCCAAATAAAACGTGACCAACGGGATGAAGAGCTCGTTTGAAATATCTGATTCGTAGAATTTCCTGGCATAAGAATTTGTAAAGATCTTGTGATTCAACGGTTAAGCAAAATCAAGGCTTCCAAATTAGAGGATTTTTAGCATTTACCCTTAAATGAATGGAATTATGCAGCCTTAATAATCCAGCTCCAGTTTTAGTTTGTCCTTTAGTTCTTTTAAAAGCGGATACATTTCGGCAATTTGTTGAAACTGCTCCCGTTTGCTTAAGGTTTTTTCTAAATAAATATGATCAGCAGACTGCTCGCGGATAATAACCGAGAAAGAAATGTTTTTATTTCGGAATTTTCCCTGGAGCAGGTCAGAAAGTTTTCTTTTTTCCTGTTCCACAAATCGTTGTTCCAGATTGTTATTGGTAAGTATTTCAAATCTTTGTTCATCCAGTATCCGGAGTTCAGCAGATTCGAAACTCTGAGCGGCGGAGTTTTTATTTTTTTTCAAATCGGAAGTAAACTGATTCCAGACTTCCATCAATGGGATATCTTCCAGTGGTTTAAGTTCAGAAGATACGGCAGCGGGTTTTCTGTTTACTACTTCCTGCCGGATTTTTGAAAGCGCACCAAAGCTTGTTGCAGGAGCCATTCCGGGCTCTTCAATCATCAGTTTGGGTGAAGGTTCGATTGAAGTGACAGGAACCGGTTCCTTATAGGCCGGTTCCGGAATGGGTTGCATTACTTTTTTCCCCTTTATTTCCAACGGCGCGATAATCCGGTAAGCCACCGGTTTTACCGACTCCGTTCCCTTTTTTTTATCAACCAGTCCCGCTGACAAATGAAGCGCCTGGTTTAAATAGGACAATTTAATAAGCGTCAGTTCAACGTGTAGTCTTTTATTTCTCGCGGCTTTGTAATGAATTTCGGATTCGCTTAATAAATTTAACGCGCTGATCAGGTAGGAACCTTCAACATCCCGGGCTACTTGCTTATATTTTTCTTTGAAATCTTCCACCACATCCAGCAGGCGCGATGCTTTTTCGTCCTTGCATATCAGCAGGTTCCTGATAAATTCAGCGAAACCGCTCAATAATAAATCACCTTCGAATCCTTTACGGTTTATTTCATCATAAATCAGGAGCGACTCAGCCAATTGTTGATTGCGGAGGGCTTCCAGCAACTTAAAATAATATCCTGCGTCGAGAATATTTAAATTCTCTAAAGTATCTGCGTAAGTTAATTTACCATCGGAAAAACTTACCATCTTATCCATCAGGCTCAGTGCATCGCGCATACAGCCTTCGCTTTTCTGAGCAATAATTTCCAGCGCCGATTTTTCAGTAGGAATATTTTCTTTATCACAAATCTCCAGCAAATGATCTATGATATCCTGATTGGTGATTCTTTTGAAATCGAAAACCTGGCAGCGACTCAGGATAGTCGGCAGGATCTTGTGTTTTTCTGTAGTGGCGAGTATAAAAATCGCATAGGGGGGAGGCTCTTCCAGGGTTTTCAAAAAAGCATTAAATGCCGAGGAACTGAGCATGTGTACTTCGTCTATTATATAGACTTTATATTTCCCGGGTTGAGGCGCAAAACGCACCTGGTCAACCAGACTCCGGATATCATCTACCGAATTATTGCTGGCAGCATCCAGTTCATGGATATTCAACGAACTTCCCTCATTAAACGAAACACAGGAATGGCAAATATTACAGGCTTCTCCATCGGGGGCAGGGTTTTCGCAATTAATGGCTTTGGCCAGTATTCGCGCACACGTTGTTTTTCCTACTCCCCTCGGGCCACAAAACAAAAAAGCATGTGCAAGTTGCTTATTCCGAATGGCATTTTTCAATGTTGTGGTTATATATGATTGCCCAACAACGGTCGAAAAAAGCTGTGGCCTGTACTTTCTTGCAGAAACAATAAATTTATTCATAAACCTTTACCTCCGGAATCTATCTTGTTTGCAATGATAATAAAGATTTAGAAAACAGGATGTCTTTTAAATTCAACCGTCCGGTCGAAAATATAACGGTAAGTCTTTAGTTTTCTGCTTGGGTAGGTGTCGGCCATAGTCCGGATCATGTTAATCATTTTTGGATTGAAATCACCCACCCACTGCATCTCATATTCAGTGTAGGGAAGAATAAGTACCATCTTACCTGTTTCAGCTATCATAAAAGCATCAATTCCCATACCCTGGTATTCGGGGACGACGCCAAACACAAGACCCGTAAATTTTTTATTTTTTTTGGTTTTCACCATCCATAAAAATTTCAATTTTTGCAGAATCCCGAATTTCCCGTTTAAGAATTTGAACCATTGATTCAGATCAGGAATATTGGCAAATATGGCGATGGGCCTGTCGTTGTGATAAGTAAACCAGATCAGCCTTTCTTCCATAAACGGCTTCATTTGACTGAAGAGATGTTTTACCTGTTCAAGCTTCAATTGTTTCATCCCGCCATGGCCGGCCCAGGCTTTATTATATACTTCAGTGAAATATCCGGCATACAGATCCAGATTTTTTTTACTGATATGTGCAGCCCTGAAAGAAGGATCGGCGGCTATCACCGCGTGCCGGTCCATCAGCTTTTTGCTGAACGGTTTTTTAGGATCCATTCCAAAACAGATCTGTTCAAAAAATACCTTAAAACCATAGTTTTCAAAAAGGTTCTGATAAT
>JABDFX010000079.1 GCA_013286315.1 Bacteroidota bacterium
TTGAGACGAAATAATTTTTCATGTAATGATTATTTCACAATACTGACTTTGGCCGTATCCGGGAGGCCATAATTACCTGATACCAGGATCTGATCTGTTCTTTTAAATATTGGATCAAGGATTTCAATCTGATCGGGAAACTCCATTCCTTTTTTGACAGGAACTTTCACGGCTGTTGTAGAATCGATCATTTTCATCACCCAGAAACTGGTTTGCGCATCATTTGATAATACGGCAGACCGGCCAATCGTTTGTGTTTGTTTTTTTGCGTTGCGCAGAATATGCACTTTGGCTATAAGGTTTTGAGGTATTGGACTGGCCGAACTGACGCGCACAGTAACTCCCTGGGTTTGTGTCAGCGAATCCACATTTGGAAAAACAGTTCCAATCGTTCCGGTCAATCGGGTACCATCCGGTAGAGTAAGAAAAACTGTTTTATTGGCCAGTACAATGTTACGATACTCGTAAGGCATGTTCAGTATAAAAACAAAACTGTTCTGATCACTGATTACGGCGAGCTGTTCCCCATCCTGTACATAGTCGCCGGTCTGATGGTTAAGTTGTGTAATATATCCATGACCCTTTGCCTGAATCGTGATCAAACCTGAAAATTTGAATGATGAATCGAGGCTGCTAATTGTTTGCCCGATGGCAGCAGACTCCTTTGTTTCCAGAGTAAAAAGTGTTTTTCCATTATCAACGAAATCGCCGGGTTTAACCTGAACGGATTTGATATAACCGGCAGCAATGGATTTTACATAACTGTTTTGAAGATACGTAGAACTCGCATTGAGCTCGAGTGAATCTGATATCGGTCCGTATTTGGCGGAATCAACTGTAACCGGAGTGACAGGAACAGCTGCTTCCTCGGGTGCGGTTTTTTCTGCCGGGTGGCAGCCTGTTGACAGGACATAAATGGCTATGAAGAATAAATATTTTTTCATAAGGCTTGCCAGTAATTGATTTGATTAATGATTTGCATACGGTTGACGTAGTTCTGGTTTAAAAGATTTCGCGCATTTAAGAATGTATTGATGGTCAGGATCAGATCTGTTATCCGTACTTCTCCTGTTTCCAACAGTTTTTTATTCACGTCGATAAGTGTGCCGGAATATTTGATTTGTCCGTTGATATCGTTTATCAATGATTCAGTGGACCTGAGTTGTTGGGTAAGCTGAGCGATTTGCTGATTATACTGGCGCAGAAAATAATCCTTGTAATGCTGACGGGTGTCTTCTGCTATATTTATTTTCTGGTATTTCATTTTTCGCTGCCTGCCATCGTAAATAGGCACCGAAAAATTCAATCCGGCACTGAGCCCGATATTTTTATAGGGTTCGTACTGTAGCGAAGAGTTAAAACCCGCATCTGCATATACATTGATTTTCGGTTTATAAGTATAAAAAACGGTCTTCTGCTGATTGACCAGATTTAGGCTGTCCAGTGTGTATTGCCGGTAAAAAGGAGAATTAAAGATATCTGGCACCATACCCAGGTTTAAATCGGGCGCCTCCAATTCTACCAGGCTTGTATCCACAATGCCTGACATATAATTCAGTGTAGCGCAATCATTCCTGAATTGGATTTCCGATTGGCGTACGAGTAGCAATTGTTGTTGAAATGATACATAAAATGTCAGGTAATCGGTTTGTTTATATACGCCAGACTGCGTTAACCGCTTTAGAATACTTTCCTCACTTTGATAAAGATTCAGGATTTCCCGGCTGAATCTCCAGGCTTGAAGGTCGCCGTATACGGTGATGTATTGGGTTGTAATGGTTTTGCGAAGATCTTTTTCAGCGACCTGGGCTGTGTTGCCGATCGATTCTTTCAGTAGCCGGATGGTTTCGTATTGCGATGCGAGGTTAGCCGATGAGATAATGTTTTTATTCGCCTGAACGAATGCTGACACCTGGGCGCCATTGGTTATAATATTATCATAACCGTATCCGGAGATGACGGGTGCATAAAAATTTGTACTCACACCGTTTACCTGTACTTTCTGTGAGGCCCTGATCATCTGGCTGTCTACCTGGGCCGAACGCATCTGATTCCTGTAGTCAGTAAGCAGCGGACTGTTATTTTTGGCGTGCGAGAAATAATAATCGATCCCATGTTGCTGACATTCGCCTGAAACAAATGATAACAGGGCCAAAAAATTTAATAATAACTTCATGCTGGGCGTTTTGAGCATCAGTATACAAAAGAAACAAAAAATTCTGGAGTAAATCTGTAGTTGATGTATTTCTTATAGCAACTACAGAATTCCTACAAATTTCAGGGGCATCTTTGTTTTCCTAAATCATAAAACCGGAAATCCATTATGAAGGTTTTGATCATTGAAGATGAAAAGGCGTTGTCCACCAGCATTTTCACCTACCTCAACTCAGAGCAATACATATGCGAAATCGCATCCGATTATCATTCAGCGATGATAAAGGTCGGTCAATATGATTACGCCTGTATTATACTGGATATCAACCTGCCCGGTGGAAGCGGACTGGATATATTAAAGGAATTGAAGGCGGGTAAAAAGGCAGAGGGGGTGCTGATTATTTCAGCCAGGAATTCGTTGGACGACAGATTGAACGGTCTTAATTCCGGTGCGGATGATTATTTAAGCAAACCATTTCACCTGTCGGAACTGGCTGCCCGCGTTGCAGCGATCATTCGAAGAAAGTCGTTTGATGGAAATAATAATCTGAAATTTGAGGAACTGGAGTTGGATGTATTTTTCAAAACCGTTAAAGTGAACGACCGTATATTGGATCTCACACGAAAAGAATATGATCTGTTATTGTATTTTATCAGCAATAAGAACAAAGTGATCAACAAATCGGCGATCGCGGAACATTTATGGGGCGATAATATGGATATGGCTGATAGCTACGACTTCATATATACCCATATAAAAAACCTGCGAAAGAAATTAATTCAGGCAGGATCCAGGGACTACGTAAAGTCGGTCTATGGCATGGGATACAAATTTACCAGGTCATGAATCTTTTCACGCGCTATTTCCGTATCAACCTGCTGGCTACTGTGATCATTTTCATACTGGCCAGCCTGGCATTTTATTTTCTGCTCTGGTATGTTTCTATCGCCCAGATGGACGAAGATTTAAAAATAGAACAAAGGGAAATTGAAACCTATGTACAGAAATACAATCATCCGCCCGAACCGATTTCGGTAAAGGATCAGAATACATCTTTTGCCGTATCGGACATCCGGAATAACTATAGAAAATTCAACACCATAGAATCTCCGAATCCTGGTGAAAAGGAAAATTTCAGACAAATCAGCTTTACGTTGCCGGTGAATAATCAGTGGTTATTATTCAAAGTTTCCAAATCGCTGGAGGGAACTGAACATCTGAACCGGTCCATTGTCATTATATCACTGTTAACGATTATTGCCATTTTAATGGTCAGCCTGCTGATTAACCGATGGCAACTCCGCAGATTGTGGAAGCCGTTTTATAATACGCTCTCAGGCGTGGAAAAATTCAGGCTGGGTGAAAAAGCGATACCCCATTTTGAGAATAGTTCGATAACAGAATTTAATTTTCTGAATACGACCATCAGTCAGTTTATCCGGGATGCTGACAAAGAGTATTTTTTATTAAAGGAATTTACTGAAAATGCATCCCATGAACTGCAAACACCGCTGGCCATCGTGCGGTCAACGCTGGATGTAATGATGCAGGACGAAAAATTGTCCGAATCCCAGAGTAATTCGCTACAGGCGGCCAATTCAGCGATCCAGAAGATGTCCAGGCTGAATCAGTCTTTACTATTGCTCAATAAGATCGAAAACAGGCAGTTTTCGAATATTAATTCATTTGATTTCAAAACACTGGTACAGGAAAAAATGTCCGACTGGCAGGAACTATGGCAGGGAAGAAATCTGAACATTTCGTCTTCGCTTGAATCCGCAACCGTATCCATGAACGAACAACTGGCGGAAATGATGATCAGTAATCTTTTCAGTAATGCAGCCAGACACACACCGGATGGCGGTCATATCCAAATCAAACTGTCGACAAAAATTTTTGAAATTTCTAATACGGCGGCTGACGGTCCCCTGGATCAGGAGAAATTATTTAAAAGATTCTCCAAGGCGGGCCAAACGACAGATCATCACGGCCTTGGACTATCAATCGTTAAACAAATCGCAGATGTTTCGGCCATGAATATAACATACGCGTTTTCGAAAGGCGATCACATATTTTCCGTTCATTTAAATCCTGCCTCAATATAATCTCTGAATCAGTTCGTTTTTAATCCCTTTTTTACCGTTTATTTAAAACCACAGACTTCCTACAGAATTGATATGCACCTTTGATGGATCTGAAAACCGGTAAGTACCGGAGAGATTATAAATGAAAAAAAAGGTTTTATCAGTGAGCCGGAATTTAATTGGCGTTTTTTTGATTCCTTGTTTTTTAGTCCTGAGTCTTCAGACTTATTCCCAAAAAGGAAATATATCCGGCCTGGTAGTCGATTCGGCTACGCAACAACCGGTTGAGTATGCAACAATAAGTCTGCTGGATAATATAACGCATAAAACGATAACAGGTTCTGTCAGTAATGCGCAGGGTATATTTAAAATTGAAATTGTAAAAACGGGAAATGTTTCTATCCTGGTGGAAGCCATCGGTTTTCTTCCAATTCAGATATCGATGCAATTATTGGATAAAAGTAAATCCCACGACATGGGTAAGATCCGGTTGATACAAAAGATTTCCGGATTACAGGGTGTGACTGTTATCGGTGGTCAAAAACTGATTGAGAATCGTATTGACAAAATGGTTTTTAACGCGGAGAATGACCTGACATCACAAGGTGGGGTAGTGACGGATATATTAAAAAAAATTCCGCAGATATCCGTAGATGTGGACGGAAATGTTGAACTGGCTGGAAGTTCCAGTATTCGATTTTTAATTGATGGGAAACCTTCAACAGCTTTCGGAAGCAATATTGCCGATGTATTACAATCCATTCCTGCCAGTCAGATAAAAAGTATTGAAGTAATTACGAACCCCGGCGCCAGGTACGATGCGCAAGGTTTGGGCGGCATTATCAATATTATATTAAAACACAGTCTGGTCAGGGGTGTCAATGGAAATATATCACTCACTGCCGCCAGTCGAAACGAAAACGGGGCATTTAATCTGAGTGTCCGCAATGGTAAATTGGGGATAAACGTATTCGTAGATGCCAATGCACGTTTACCTGCCATTACCCCGCTGACTTCCCAACGCGTATCGCAGGATACCAGTTCTAAAACGCAGGTAATCCTGGATCAGAACGGCAGCAGCAATTTTAAACGATATGGGGTAGAAACAGGTTTTACCGTGGATTACACTCTATGGAAAAAAAACAGTCTGACCTTCTCATTAAGCAGTAATTATTTTGGCTCGTCCAATAAAGGGACCCAGAATCAAAGTCAGACGACCCTGGACTATAGCGGTAATCCGGTCAGCCAGTTTTTCAGTTTAAGTGAAACACAAAGTGATGTGCGGCTACATACAATTAATATGAGTCTGGATTACAAGAGAAAATTCGAGAAGGAAGACCAGGAACTCGATATTGGCGTTCACACTTCTTCAAATCATAACAACTACAATTCAATAAATACCCAGACCTATCTTCCGGAGAATTACCTGTACTATGGAACAAACAATAATAATCCGGGTACCGAAACGGAAACGGAATTCGTCGTGGATTATACGCAGCCCATTGGAAATAAATTAATTTGGGGGGTGGGTGGAAAAATTGTCTTAACCGATATCCATAGTACTTCAAACGTACTTAGCCTGCAACCGCCGTCCGGGTTGTATGTCTACGATTCGACGCTGTCCAACTATTTACGCTACCAGCAGCAGGTTTATGCGTTATATACGGAGTTCGGTTTTCCTGTTTCGGATTGGTTTGAAACGAAAGTCGGTTTACGATATGAACGTACTGCCTTAAATCCTTTCTTTTCCGATATTCCCCAACAGATTTCGGAACCAGGTTACAATACATTTGTACCCTCTCTGTTTCTCAGCCGGAAGTTAAATGACAAATATACCCTGAAACTAAGTTATTCAAAGAGGATCGAGAGACCTGATTACCGTGATTTGAATCCGTTCATAAATACCACAGATCCCTATAATTTCATAACCGGGAACCCCTATCTGCAACCGGAGATAGGGCACCGTATTGAACTCGGATGGAATGATGATCTGAAATCAGGCGGATCTTTCATGATAAGTGCCTTTTATCGTGTAAACCAGGGTGATATACAGCCTTATGTCGTTTATTATTCTAGTCTTCCGGTGGGAGACACGGTGTATAAAAATGTCTCTGTGACCACCCGGCAAAATATCGGAGTGGAAAAAAATCTCGGAATGAATTTATTTTCTGATTTGCATCTGACCCCAAAGTTCAGCGTGAGAACAAATATTTTTCTCTTTTACAGGCAGGGGATCAATGCCCTCGATTCCAATCTGAAGGTGGAAAGCTTTAATTACCGGATCAACATGAACCTGAGTTATAATTTTTCAACTACACTGGCCGGAGAGTTCTTCGCAAATTTCAATTCTCCCAGGAACGAAATACAAGGGAAATATCCTTCATTTTCATCATATACCCTGGCCTTTCGCAAACAATTATGGAAGAAAAAGGGCAGCATCGCGCTGACCGGCACAAATATATTTAGTGAATACCTGGTGCAACCAACCATTATATACGGACCAAACTTTACCGTAAACAGTACAAGAAAAATCCCCTTTCGTTCGGTGGGTATCAATTTTACCTGGAAATTCGGTAAGCTGGATTTTAAAAAAGAACAACACGAGAACCCGGATATTCCTGCCGGTAACGTCGATTAATATGCATTCTGAATAATCTCAAAACGGATCCGTTTTGTAACTGCCGGGTTTATATCCCTTTAATCTGAAAACATATATGTGTTTACAAATCGATCCGTTTCTAAAGGATTCAATGACCAACGGCATCTCATATGACGCGAAACAATTATTTATCTTATCAAGGATCTTATAGTCAAATAAATTGGAGGGAACAATATAATAAGCGCTATCCCCGGATTTTAATGGTTGCTTATATTTGTTTGTCCAATAATATTGGTGCAGATCAGAAATATTTCCAATCCCGACGGTTTGTTGCTTTGTCAGGCTGGCTACATAAAAGTCAATATGGGCAGCCGGAAACCATTTTGTAACAATAATAGGAGCTCCCGGGGGCATACGTTTATTTGTAACGTCTTGCTTATACAGGGAGTCGAATTTTTCACCCGTATACTTCCATCCGAACATATCCAGTGTAAGATCTCCTTTTCCTAAATTCAATCCCTCTTTTTGTTCCGAGGAAGTACCCGGATATAAATTTGTAATTAAAATTTCAGAAAAACCTATAATAAGGAGAAATGCCAAAGCCCATTTCATAATATTTGGGACAAGACGGATTTTAATTCCGGGATCCGGGTTCAGCCTGATTGCGGGAATAAGAAGAAGAGTACTCCATGCCGGGCCCGACCAATGAGGATACGTTTCTCTGAATAACGAGACAAATAGCAAAATCAGAATAAGAGGTAAACTGCAGCACAATATCAGCTGAATATCTTTTTTAAAAACCGGAAGGTCTGGGCTTGATATAAAGCACATGCAAATAAGAAAGAAATTTATTGGATTCGTTATCAGAATCACTTTTAGCAGCTGTTTGATAAATCTTTCAAAATGGATCGTAGCGCCGGACAGACTCACCCGGTGGCTGTGAAATTCATAACTGGCAAAATGATTTTGAAGGTTCCAGACAATGATCGGGGATATAACAATAATAGTAATTAGGGCGGATAAATAAATACCCCGGTACTTAAACCAGGAACGGTTAAACAACAAGCAATACAGTACCAGTCCAAGCCACAGAAATATTCCGTGTGCTTTACACATGACACACAATCCGGTTGCAATACCCCAATAGCACCATAATAAAGTAACATTTGAAGGATGTTCTGCTGAATGCAGGATTTTAATAAGCAGGTATATGCTTAGGAGCCAAAAAACCAATTGGGGACTGTCAGGTAATATATAAGTCCCGGCACCCAGGCTGGCATATAAAGACGAAGTGTAAAGCAAGGCAGCGAACCAGCCTGTTCGTTCGTTATTAATTTTGGATCCTATCCTGAAGATTAACCAGGTGGAAACGGCAGACGAAATAATAGCGCCCGCGCGAGTAAAAAACTCGTTGTGAAGAAGCAAGTTGGCCGTAGTCAATCTGATCAGCCAACCCACTATCGGAGGGTGATCAAAATAATTCCATTGAAGATGTTGTGCAAATGTCCAATAATAAGCTTCGACATTCCCCAATTCTGACGATGATGCGATAATGCATCTTATCAATGTGGAAATAATAATTAGTTGAAAAACTTTGTTTGAAAATTCGGATGTTTTAATCTTTTGCTGCACGTAAACTTAAATGATTACCCAAGATAATGTTATGTAATTATTTCCGTAACAATTTATTTATATGAGCATCCTAAACCTGAATTCTGAAGATTCTGGAGCAATTCTGTATTTTGGTTAATCTAATTGTGAACCAATCTTTACGTTAACATTAAATGATTTCCGGCAGAAATTGCCATTTGCATTTCCATATACATTCGCCGAAACTATCCGGCTAAATGTCTTTGAAAAGATTTCCATGCAGTCTCCCATTCCATATTTCAAAATTAATGCGCCTTATTGCTGTTATTGTTATGTCACTCCTTTCAAACCATGTTTTTTCTCAAAATGCAATCATTAAGGGGAATATTTATGATAAACTATCCAGGGATGGATTGGCAGGAGCATATATAACAGTCACATCCGGCGGCAAAACGATCTCAAAAAAATCAGCCGACGATAAGGGAAATTTTCAGATTACAGGCCTTGCACCGGGCGATTATGTGGTAAGTTTTGAAAACGTAGGATATGAGATCATAACCCAGAATGTTTCTGTTAAGGGAAGTGAAACCGTAAAACTTTACATAGCTCTTTTACTGAAAAAGAAGGAATTAAATGAGGTGACCGTTTTGGGTTATCATGACAGGGATTTGGAATCGGGTTCCCGAACGGCTGAAAAGAATGCCGGAAATATTACGAATATTATTTCTTCACAAGTCATGGTAAGATCTCCTGATATCAACGCAGCCAATGTATTGCAAAGAATGAGCGGAGTAACCGTACAGAGATCCAGCGGGGGAGACGAAGCTTATGCCGTAATCAGGGGTATGGAACCAAGGTATAATAATACTTTGGTTAACGGAATCAAGATTGCAAGTCCTGACAATAAAAACAGGTTTGTACAACTCGACATTATTCCTTCAGATATCTTATCGAGTATAGAAATAAGTAAATCCCTCTTGCCTAACATGGAAGGAGATGCCATTGGGGGCACGGTGAACATGGTGGTCAAAGACGCACCGGAGATTTCTTCATTCAAAGCAACCGCAAGTATTGGTTACAGCCAGATTTTTTTTGACGAGAAATATGTCACTTTCAATAAAACGGAAATTCAACCCCTCAGCCCTATTCAGAAAAATCCTCCGGGCTACGCTGCACAGCCTGGTGATTTTTCAAGATCCAATCTGGATTTTCAGGCTACACAGGCCCCTCCGACCGGAGTACTGGGTTTTTCTTATACTCACCGGTTTCTTAATAACAAAATAGGTGTTGTGCTTGCAGATAATGTTCAAAATCAGTATTACGGTAATATAAGTTCCCGGTATACTGTGTCTCCGGGTGGTTCGCAGTCCGATTCCTTATTTTATAATGATGTCAGTAACTATAAGGGATACTCGCAACAACTGAATAACGGGTTGGTTGCCCATGTTGATTACCTGTTTAATGACAGAAATAAAATCAATGTCGATAATTTTTATATCTATAGTTATCTGGCACAATCCAAATTAGCCCAGGACACCACACTCGTCGGTACCGGCAGGGTAGGACCCGGTACAGGTCAGGTTTTCAATAATGATCAGTCTTTTACTCAATATGAATATATCGAGAATCTTAAATTATCAGGGCAGCACACGCTGTCTTCCAGCTTTCAACTGGATTGGGCGGGGGTTTATTCCACAGCCGGAAGAAAGGTTCCTGACCTGGCAACTTTAACGACCGATTTTTTAATCCATCCTGATTTTACACAAACTGCCACTTATTTCGATGGTATTACAAGGCAATGGCTCCACAATGAAGACAAGGATTATACCGGAATAATCAACTTTAAATATCACAAGAACCTTGGCGGTGGAAACCTGGAATTAAAAGCCGGTGGTTTATACAGATCAAAATCAAGGTATAACAATGAGGATGATTATGAACTGAAACCACCTACTACGAACGGTTCCGGAGGATCGACAAGTGGTAAACCGGTCTGGACAAATATTTATGACGCCCAATGGAGCGTTTTTAATACAGCAGGAACCAATGTATATAACCCGAACAATTACCATGCGACTGAAACGGTATATGCGGAATATATTATGGCCAACTATAAGGCCGCGAATTGGGAGACCGGAGGAGGTCTCAGGGTTGAAAACACAAATACAAACTGGGATATCAGGGTACATAGTCCAACGGCGCCCAGCTCGGGGAGCCAGATTTACCAGGATTTTCTGCCAAGTTTCTTTTTCAAATACGACCTGAATAAAAAACAGGACTTACATTTTTCTTATTTCAGATCCATTTCAAGGCCAAACTATTATGAATTGGTTCCTGCCCAGACATTTGCCGGGGACTATTACATTGTGGGCAATCCCTTCCTTCTGCATGCCGTTGCTGACAATTTTGACCTGCGATATGAAATATTTCCCAGGGGAGAGGAGAATATTTTTCTGGGAGTATTTTATAAGAATATCCAAAATCCCATTGAACAACAATTATATGAATACAGATCCGGACTGCTTTATTTGCTGCCCTTAAATTCGGGAACTGCTCATAACTACGGGGCGGAATTCGCCTTTACCAAATATTGGGGGAAATTCGGAGTAACCGGTAATTATACTTATACAAACTCCAATGTTACTTCTGTCAAGAAATCTTACCAGGGAACGTCCATTACAGAAACACGTCCCCTGCAGGGTCAGACAGATAATATCGTGAACTTATCCCTGCTTTACAAGGATACCAAACATGGTTTTTTTGCACAAATAGCTTATGAATATTTAGGTTATACACTGGCGCAGACTTCTATATATTATCAATCCGATTATATCCAGCAACCATCCAATTCACTGGCTATATCCCTGGAAAAGGACATACACAATCATTTCACGGTTTTTGGAAAATTCAATAATCTGCTAAATACACCGGTCACGGAGTATATCCAGAAAACATTGCTTGTTTCAAAAGATACATATAAGGCTACTTATATGATAGGAATCAGATATACACATTGACAATAATCTTTTAAAGACTTTCAGTTAATAAAAAATCAAAAAATGAAAAAGAATCTTAATCAACATGTATCCATGGTGAACAGAATTTTGGCGGCGGTCGTAATCGTAGCAATCGGCTTCTTATCCTGTACCAAATCTTCTACCACGACTAATACGGGACCAACCTTACCCGCAGAGGCTATCAGAGGTACTGTTATTAGTGGGGGAAATATCAAAGGTGTTATGTTAACCGATTCCACCTATACGATTAACGGCGATGTGACCGTATTAAAAACGGATACATTGACTGTACAGCCGGGAGCCACCATCAATATTCCCGGTAATCATGCTTTTTATATTCAGGGAACCATTGTATCTGCGGGCACACAGGCAAAGCCAGTCGTGTTTCAGTCACCAGTTTCACAACCAGGACAATGGGGTGGCTTTCAGTGCGACAGTGCGCAGGCAGTAACTTTTAAATGGACCAAAGTATTGTGGGCCGGCGGACCCGATTCAACCGGCAGTACCCGACAAACGATTGGAATTTCTTCTCCTATTAGTGTGGATATTGAGGATAGCTGGTTTATTGGCGGACAGGATAATGCTATCGGGGTATATTCTACAGCCAATGTGACCATACTCAGAAATACATTTCAGGGTGAAGGAACAACTGACGGAGATGCCATAGATTTTCATTCAGGAGTTACCGGTACGGTGGCTTACAATGTACTTTGGGGAGGAGCAGGCAGTGCAATCAAGGTCTTTACCAGTGCAACTATTAAAAATCCGCAGACGAATGTAACAGTATATAATAATACTTGCATAGACAATGGATTCAGGAGAGGTGCCGCCGAACCAGGAAGAGGAATTCTGGTAGATGCATTTTCTACGGGAAACTTTTATAATAATCTGCTGGTGAATAACTATTACGGTCTGGATATCACACCGACTTCCGAATATACAACTGTTAAATACGGTAATAATTATTTCTATGGTACGGTAGATTCCCTGGTTGCCCAGTTCTACCCTGTCGGTTCTAAAGGAGTGCCTCAAAGTAATGATATCATTTCACATACAACAGGAGCCAATGATCCGATGTTTGTAAACTACACACCACCACCGAATCCTTCATTGAGAATTATGCCGGCAAATTTTGATTTTCACTTGAAAGCTGGTTCTCCGGCGCTTGGAAAGGGAAATCCAACATATAATAACGATATCGGAGCGTATACAACCGATGGTAAGGGGAATCTACATTGATTTAAATGACAAACTTCGTCAATGTAAAAATTCGCGAATTTTGCGGTTCCTGTTTGATTTGTCATATTCGATATTCAAGGAATAGCTATGCCCAAAATAATCACTATGAATAAAATATTCATCTGCCTTCTTTTTATTTTTATTTCAATTCATGTACCGGGCAAGGTTCACGCCCAACAAACTGAAGTCTATCAACTGGAGAAAAAAATCAATGTACCCGGCGATGGGGGCTATGATTACCTCGCTATTGACGATGTCAACAGGAAATTATATGTCTCTCATGGCACATCTGTGAATATAATTGACCTGAATACCGAGCAGATTGTTGGCGAAATAAAAGATATGTCGGGAGTGCATGGAATAGCTATTGCCAATGATATGGGAAAGGGTTTTATCAGCGACGGTAAGGCAAATGCGGTTGTTGTATTCGATTTGAAATCATACAATAAAATTGCCACAATCCCAATCAGCGGTAAAGATCCGGATGCTATACTATATGATGCTTTTTCCAGGCAGGTCTTTACTTTCAACGGGGACAGCAAAAATGCTTCCGTAGTTGATCCAGTCTCTCTAAAACAAAGTGGAACAATCGATCTGGGCGCAGGGCCCGAATTTGCGGTGTCGGATGGCAAGGGAATAATTTACAATAACCTGGAAGACAAAAATAGCTTACATGTTATTGACGCAAAAGCTTTAAAGGTTGTACGTAATTATCCTTTATCACCTTGTGGGGGTCCTACGGGATTGGCACTTGATAAAGCCCACCAACGGTTGTTTACTGTCTGCAGACAAAATAAAGGGATGAGTGTGGTTGATATCAATAATGGGAAAGTTGTTAAAACGCTTCCCATTGGTGCAGGCGTTGATGCAGTTGCATATGATCCTGGAACTTCTTTAATTATTTGTTCAAATGGCGATGGAACGGCGACTATCTTTAAACAAGCATCAGCTGACGATTATACATTTATTCAAACATTGAATACACAATACAGGGCCAAAACAATGGCTCTGGATCTTAAAACGCATAAGATATACTTAAGCGCTCCTGAGTTTGAGAAAGGGACAAGAAAAATTATTCCCGGAACTTTCAATGTTTTGGTCTTTAAACTAAAGTGATATTCATTGTGGTTACTAAACCAATATTAAAATTTAAGATGCGATTTAGCTTTGTATTTATTTTTGCTTTTTTATACGCCGGTGCTGCATGCACACAGCAAAAAGGCGACTCTTTATCTAAAAAAGAAGACGGAAAGAATTCTCTTCACTTCATGGTCTTCGGTGACTGGGGGCGCAACGGGGAAGACAATCAAAAGGAAACCGCACAGGAAATGGGAATTGTGGCTAAATCATTTAAACCGGCATTCATCGTATCAACCGGAGATAATTTTTATCCGAACGGAGTACGAAGTACCAGGGATCATAACTGGCTTGCATCCTATGAAGACATTTATACTGCTCATTCTCTTCAAACAGACTGGTATGTGGTGTTGGGAAACCATGATTATAAAGGGAATGTCCAGGCTGAAATTGACTATTCTGATATTGACCGTCGTTGGAATATGCCGGCTCGTTATTATTCAAAAACTGTTTTTATCGGTGGTGATAGTTCTCAGGGTGTACTGCTGATTTTCATAGACTCCACACCTTGCTTGTCCGAATATTATGAAAATACCGAACATAATGTCAGGGGACAGGATACCGCTGCACAAAGACAATGGCTTGAAAAGACTTTGGCCGAAGCGCCGGCTTATATTAAATGGAAATTTGTATTTGGCCATCATCCTCTTTGGACAGGCGGAGGCAGAATGAAAGCACCGGAGGGAATAGAAATGAGAAAACTATTCAGACCCATATTTGAAAAATACCGGGTGGATGCCTATTTCAGTGGGCACGAACATAGTTTACAATATATCAAACCGGCCGGTTACACCAGTTATTTTGTTTCTGGTGCCGGATCTGAAACTACACCCGTAATTGTACATCCTGACGGCGGGGTGTTTGCGAAGTCTGAAAATGGTTTTATGAACATCGGCCTGACAACCGATAAAATGGAAGTCAGCGTGATTGGCTATACAGGTGAAATCTTATATAATACGGTCATTCAGCATAAAGAATGAACTATCACTAACTCAAACATTTATACTTCCGTCTATCGCC
>JABDFX010000080.1 GCA_013286315.1 Bacteroidota bacterium
GCTTGCAGGTCGAAGTTTTTTTGCGCAACTGAATACATCCATTTTTTTTCATGTAAATAATGTCCGAGATATTCCTGTTCCGTTTGTCCGGGTGTTGGGACAAGAATGGCATTTTTCCTTACGGCCAGCAGGTCCATTATAGTACTGTATCCGCTACGGGAAACGATATAATCCGAGTTATTCAACAATTCATTTAAAGTATTCGAAGGCAGGTGGTTCCAAATCCGTATTCCTTCCCTGATAAAGGGGATGGAGAAATCGGACCCTGGTAAACCACGCACCACAACCGTGTTTATTGTTGAGCTCCCGAGCTGACTGAACAAGATATTTTCAAATTCCGTTCTCTGTGGCTCCGGACCGGAGAGAAGAATAAGCAATGTGTTCTTATGAATATTCTCTTCCGATATATAAAACCGGGATAAGGTACCTATATATTTCACGGGAATGGAGGGCAGTTTGGTGGGGTGGGAGAGCAGGCCCGCAATTGATAATTTGCCTTCCAGGTCCGGTATCCAGCAGGAGGAAAATTTTTCAATAAATGCATAATTCCATTTTAAAATTTTTCGGTCAATATGGCGACCGACTTCCAGCGACCAACGACCAACCTTAAACAGTGATCGGATGCCGGATTGAATCTGCAGCTGGTGTGTAATGAAAACGCTGGGACATGTTCGATGAAAAAGGCCGTACCGGTTGTCGGAGATAACGGCATCAATATGATGATGCTGAAGAATGTCTTCCAGCCATTTATTTTCCTTTTTTATTTGCTTCAGCAAAGAAGGAAGGCGAAACAAAAGGTCCCATTTCAGTAAAATGCCCCCTTTATAGCGAATCTTATATTCCTGTGTTTCGATGAATTCAACCTGGGGTAATTCAGATTTTAACAGGGCATTTTGGCCCGGATTAGCCGCAACGATAACCCGGGCCCCCTGTTGGACCAACTCATTAATTATTGGAATACAGCGAGTTGCATGCCCAAGACCCCAATCAAGCGGTGCAATAAGTACGGAAATGGGGCCATTTTCCATCATATTAATTTTCTAAAACAGGGAGAAAAACCTGAAATTAACCGCAAATTTTTATAAATTAGTGGAAAGATTCTATGAGAAATCCGCTTACCCTATTGATCTTTTTATTAATTATGATTACAATTGTAAGCGCGAGTTGTAGTTCGAGCAATCGAATAGGCGGCAGCAGCAAAAAATGCGGTTGCGGACTCAACAAGGGCAT
Source organism: Bacteroidota bacterium (assembly GCA_013286315.1). GTDB lineage: Bacteria > Bacteroidota > Bacteroidia > Chitinophagales > Chitinophagaceae > Puia. The sequence continues at coordinate 1,231 of JABDFX010000080.1, forward strand.
GGTCGGATACTAAAATCTAATTGCAATGAAAACACCGGATAGAGATTTACTTGTCCTTATGAAAGATGAATTCGTAACAGAGCAGTTCATGGCCTGTGAACTCGAAAAATTAAACGATCTTCTTTACCAGTACGAAACACTTGAGACCTTCTGCGTTGCCCATGAAGTGTTCGATCTGAATAGTTACAAAATTTTAAGGGGAACACGTTATATCCAGCGTATCGTCAGGCAGCAGGAACTGAAACCTTTTCAATTTCTCTGTAACAAAAATTAATTCATCTCAGCTATTCAGCATTAATGGCATGACAAGCATCAGCAGGTCTTCTGCTTTGTCCTGTTCCACCGGCTTTATAATACCCGCTTTAGTAGGTGTAGACAATTCAATACGGATTTCATCCGATGATGTTGCATTCAGCATTTCAATCAGAAAACGCGCATTAAATGCGATAGACATATCTTCTCCGCTGTACTGGCACTTCATTCTTTCATTTCCTTCAAACGAAAAATCAATATCCTGGGCAGCCAGTTGCAATTCACTTCCATGAATGCTCAATACGATCTGGTTGGTACTTTTATTACTAAAAACACTTACGCGGCGGAGGGCGCCCTGAAAATCACTGCGGTTCACCGTTAGTTTATATGGGTTGTCTACCGGGATCACCACTTTATAGTCCGGAAATCTTGCATCGATCAGACGGCAACTCATTTGTAAGCCGCCGAAATTCGCAAATAAATGATTGCTGTTATAGGTGAGCTTTACATTTTCATCTGAGGAGGGCAGGGCAGATTTTAATAAATTCAGAGGCTTTTTCGGAACGATCAGAGATTCTGTTTTTGAACAGGCAATATCTGATCTCTTATAACGGATCAGCCTATGCGCATCGGTGGCCACAAACTGGATGGAACCGGGGCTCATTTCGACCAACACGCCCGTCATCGCCGGCCTCAGATCGTCATTACTGACCGCGAACAGAGATTTATTGATCGCAGTAGCCAAAACAGACGCTGGTATTTCAAATGAGGTGGTTTGATCGGCGGAAGGATCTTTCGGAAAATTGTCCGGATTTTCGCCCATCACCTTATATTTCCCATTATCACTGGTAATCTCGACTGAAAATTGTTTGTCGATCGTAAAAGCCAACGGCTGGTCTGCAATGTTTTTAAGGGACTCCAGCAGGATTTTGGCCGGGATACATACTTTTCCTGTTTCTTTTGACTCCACATCCAACTGTACCTTCATCACGGTTTCCAGGTCAGTTGCAACAATGGTGAGTCTGTTTTTCTCTACTTCAAATAAAAAATCTTCCAGTATGGGTAGTACCGTGTTGGCACTGATCACACCACTGATTTGTTGCAATTGTTTAAGTAAAGCCGATGATGATACAATAAACTTCATGAATATTGACTTTGGAACGAAACTACTGATTTTTTTGGTAGAGCCACAGGCGATTATCGGAGGGTGAATATCCTTATAATAACTTGTGTATTTTTTTATATTTGGGAAATGCCGACCTCCGGTTCTTCATATTCCCGCAGCAGAACATCACCAGAAAAAGCGCTGCAGAAACTAAAACATTATTGCGGTTACCAGGAACGCAGTCTTGCAGAAGTAAAGCAAAAACTGTATTCCCTGGGTTTATTCGAAAAAGAAGCAGAGGAGCTGATTTCCCGTTTGATTGAGGAAGAATACCTGAATGAAGAGCGCTTCGCCATTGCGTATGCCTCCGGAAAATCCAGGAACAATGGTTGGGGAAGAATAAAAATCAGGCGCGGACTCGAGCAGAAAGGTATCAGCAAATATTGTATTCTAAATGCCCTGCAATCGTTGGACGAATCTGAATATATGGCCGGTTTTCAACGGATTGCCGATAAAAAATGGCACTCGCTCCGATCTGAAAAGAATATTTTTGTAAAGAAAAATAAATGGCAACAGTTCCTATTGCAAAGAGGATTTGAACATTCCATCATCAAAACCTGGTCTTTTCCGGAATAAAACGGCCGGACCTGACCCAGAATAAACCATAGATATGGCCAATCTCCGGATTTCCCTGGTACAAACCACACTCCATTGGGAAGATAAAAAAGCAAATCTGGAAATGCTGGAAAGAAAAATCGAGAATATTCCGGGTAAACCTGAATTGATTGTTTTACCTGAAATGTTCAGTACAGGATTCAGTATGAATAAGGAGTTACTGGCTGAAACCATGGAAGATTATACGGTCAACTGGTTACGTAAAACAGCCGCTAAAAAAGGAGCGATCATTACAGGCAGCATCATAGCGAAAGATGAGTCGAAAACTGAAACAAGGTTTTATAACCGCCTGATCTGGATGCTTCCAAACGGGGAATTTGCTTTTTATGACAAGCGACATCTTTTTGCATACGGAACAGAAGACAAGCATTTCAGCGCCGGAAATAAACGCCTGATCGCATCTGTAAACGGATGGAAAATCAACCTTCAGATATGTTACGATCTCCGGTTTCCTGTATGGTTAAGACAATCCCCGGTAGAAAAGCCAGCTATGGCGCCGGAATATGATCTGCTGATCGTTTCGGCAAATTGGCCACTGGCAAGAAGTCTGGCCTGGAGAACGCTTTTACAGGCAAGAGCGATAGAAAATCAATGTTATGTTATCGGCGTTAACCGGACAGGTCAGGATGGAAAGGGTTTGGAATATGGAGGTGAATCGATGGTCGTGGGCCCTTCGGGAGAACACATCAAAATAATGGGCGCCGCAGAAGAAATATTTTCGCATACCCTTGACCGTGAAAAGCTGGAGGGCCTGAGGACTCAGTTACCTTTCTGGCGTGACGCGGATACATTTTTCATTCAACCATAAATTATGAGGCGGGCATTTCTGGCAGACGAAATATTTACAGGAAACGAAACACTGAAAGGACCGGTGCTGTTTATAGAGAATAACATCGTTTCAGGTATTCTGCAACCGGCTTCACTGCCATCTGATATTACTGTTGAAAATTTCCCCGACTGTTTTATAGCACCTGCATTTATTGACCTGCAGTTATATGGAGGTAATGGAAAGTTGTTTTCCCATTCACTGAACACAGAGTCACTGGACGCCACCCGCGCTTATTGTATGACCGGTGGCTGTTCGCGTTTTATGATCACCATGGCAACCAACTCCATGGAGAATTTCCTGAAGGGAATCGAAACGGTAGGAGAATACCTTTCCTCAGGAAAAAAAGGATTACTTGGTCTCCACCTGGAAGGCCCCTGGATCAATCCGGTAAAAAAAGGGGCGCATATAGAAGCCTTCATTAAAAAGCCTCCACGCAAAGATGTTGAACTACTACTTGAAAAAGGAAGAGGCATAGTCAAAATGATCACCCTGGCACCTGAACAATGTGATGATGGGATCATCCATCTCATCATGGATCACGGGATTCTTGTTTCCGCAGGACATAGCAACGCTACTTATCAGCAGGCCAGCCATGCATTTCAAATAGGCGTACCAGCGGCTACGCATTTGTTCAATGCCATGTCCCCGCTGCAAGGCAGGGAACCGGGCATGGTAGGCGCCATTTACGATGATACGAATGTAATGTCAAGTATTATTTGTGACGGAGTTCATGTTGATTATGCCTCCGTACGTATCAGTAAAAAGATGATGGGGGAACGTTTGTTTTTTATTACGGACGCCGTCACATCCATTTCCGAAGGTTATTATAAACACGTTTATAAGGGCGATCGTTATACATTACCGGATGGAACATTGTCCGGATCCTGCATGACCATGATGTCTACCTTGAAAAATTCTGTGGAAAAAGCCGGAATCTCCCTGGAAGAATCACTCAAAATGTGTTCGGTGCACCCTGCCGGTCTGCTAAAAGATCCTTTTCTTGGTAAAATTCAAAAGGGCCAGACCGTGGATTTTAATATTATCAACAAAAAAACACTGGAGCTGGTATACTCATCGTTTCATTGAGAGCAATTTTTGAATCAGGTAATTTTCGGTGCCATTCGTCCAGCCAGACTGCTCGTAAATAATTTCATTTTTATAGACGATCATACTTTGTGGAAGATTATTTGAATGCAGTGCTTTCCGCAACTCCCCATTTAAATCTGAATAGGCCTCGAAGGTCCAGCTGTTCTGATTATAAACGGGTCTCAGCCTGTTCGCCAGTTTGCCTTCGTCAACCGAAACCGCCATAAAACGAAAAGGCAGCAAGCTCTGCCAATGTTCAAGATTCGTGTTGATTGAATTCAGTTCGGTGATGCTTTCTTCGGATGACATGGACCAGAAACAAATCAGAAATAAAGAATCTTTTTTTGCAAAAACTGAAAACGGCGCAATCTTTCCCTGCAGGGATTTTATTTTCGCCTCCTGAAGTGATTCCTGCGCCGAAGCGCTGAGCGAAAATAAAACCAGGCAAAAAATCAAAATCTTTTTCATCTCCGCTATTTGTTTTCCGGATCATGACTGGTCAGTGCTTCCTGCTGCGAAATAAGCTCTCTCACTTTCATTGCTTTAAAATCTATTCCGTCACGAATGGCTTCGGATGTGGGCAGTACCCATACATCCGGCAGAATACCTCTTCCGTTTTTTAAGCGGTCCCGGCTGACCACCATCCTGAAACGCGGAAGCCGGAAACGCAGGCCGGTATTGGGAAGTGTGACATCGGGAATGATCCAGGCAGTATTTCCGTAATAGCCTCCGCCCGTTTCCTCGCCAACAAGCGTTACATTTTTCTGACCCTTCAGATCCCCGGCGAATAATGTGGTGGCAGAAAAGGAATTTCCTCCGATCAAAATAAAAACCTGACCGTCATAGTGATATTTTTCTTTTGGAGAATAATAATGTTTTTCAAAATACCTGAAATGCAATTTGCCATCCTTGCCCTTTCTGGTCACAGCAGAAACCAGTAATCCATACCAAAAACCATTTTGAATATATTTCTTGTATTCGGCCGGAGGCTTGATAGTATAAAGGGAATCGGCCAGTTTAAATTTATGATCGGCAATATATCTTGTCAGTAAAGTGGATAATCCGGCATCCCCGCCGCCATTCGACCTGACATCAATAATCAGATTCTTAATGTGATTTTCCTGAAGTTCCCTGAATGAGTTCTTAAAAAATTTCCTCAGATGATTCGATCGATCAAAAGTAGTAACAGTCATGAAACCGGTTTTCATAACAGTATCCAGTTGCAGGTTTACCGAGGAAAGATAGAAAGTAGGTTTCTCTTTTTTCTTTCCTGATCCCTTGGCCGGTGGCCCATGACTAAGGGTCTTTTTGTTCATGGTATCTGCCCTGAAATCATAAGGCTTCACGTATGTCTGGCTCTCAAAACCCATACTGTCGATATAATGTATGTCGAATGAATCGGTCAGTCCAATGACATTTTTATAGAGATTGGCAAATGCGAATCCGGTACTCAGACTTTGATATTTCCCACTCATGCTATAACCATCGGTGGTAATATAATTGAAAAGCGTATCCTTCAATGCCTTTGCTGTATATCCATTGATGGATGTCACAATCGTTCCTCTTTGCAATAAAGGATCCCTTCTCCTCAGATTGGCAGAAATTACCATGGTATCCGACCAGAATTTTAAAGCAAATGGAAACGCCAGGGAGGAAGCTGTATCAATATAGCGGTTAAATGCTTTAGAACCCTTTACGCTCGTATGGCCGCAATCCAATTTTGAAATCACATAGGCCAGCACGTCACGGAATTGAATTTCAGTTAGGGAGTCATGCAGCGTCTGAAATCCCTGTTCAAAAAAATAGTCCATGCTATCCTTTGTCGTATACCAGTAAATACTCGGGTGCGAGCTTTCGAGTATATGTCGGAATAAGGAATAGTCCGCCTGCAGTTCGGCAGGTGGATATTTATATTGTGGATTATATGTTTTGCGTGAGGAAGAACAGGAAACTGCCAGGATGATGCTAAGGCATAACCATATATTTGTTTTCAGTTTCCGGATCTTCTTCAGGCGATCATAAATATTCATTTGTTAAATGCATTCCAGCCCTGGGCTGTGATGTCAAATTTATTTCCACCCTTCGTAAGGATTTTTTTTCCTTCTTCAGGATCCGTCATATACCCGATCACGCTGATGTTTTCATTTAAGACCAGTTTATCATAGTCTTCCGGACGGATCGTAAAGAGCAATTCATAGTCTTCCCCACCACTGAGCGCGCAGGCAGTTGGGTCGAGTTCAAATTTGTAGGCTGCATTGCGTGTTTCATCTGCGATCGGAATTTTTTCTTCATATAATAAGCACCCCACGTTGCTCTGCTTACAGATATGCAGAATTTCGGAACTCAGCCCATCACTGATATCAATCATCGATGTCGGCATAATCTCCTCTTTTTCAAAAAAATCAATGGTCCTTTTGGATGCCTCTGGTTTCAGCATTCGTCCTATAACGTATTTTTCCCCTTCTAAGTCTGGTTTGATATTGGGATTTTCCAGAAAGATCTTCTTTTCTCTTTCCAAAAAAATAAGCCCCAGATAAGCGGCGCCCAGGTCTCCGCTGCAGCATAACAGATCACCTTTTCTGGCAGTTGAACGTTGCACAAATTTATCGGGTGATACTTCGCCAATGGCAGTAATAGAAATAATAAAACCTTTTTGCGATGACGAAGTATCACCTCCTACGATATCGACGCTATATTTTTCACACGCAGCATATACACCTTCATAAAACTCATCCAGCGCCTCCAGGCTGAACCGGTTGCTGAATCCAAGCGAAACCAACAGCTGGGCAGGTGTGGCATTCATGGCATAAATATCACTCAGGTTGGCGATCACCGATTTGTATCCCAAATGCAGCAGGGGAGTATAGACCAGGTCAAAATGAATATTTTCTATCAGTAAGTCGGTGGTCAGTACGGTTTGTTTCCCAAAATGATCGATGACCGCTGCGTCGTCACCGACACCCAGTATGGTCGATGCGTTTTTAATTTCAATGTTTTTCGTCAGGTGATCTATCAGGCCGAATTCACCCAACGAAGAGATTTCAGTACGGGATTCCATAATATATTTTATTCATTGACGAATCATTTCTTCCCGTCTGACGCGGGATCTCCGGCGATCCATTTTAGTAATTCAGCATGTATTTTACCATTGGTTGCCACAATTTGCGGTTGGTAAGGGGAGTAGAGTTTCCCGCTAAAGTCGGTGACCTTTCCTCCGGATTCCTGTACAATTAAAAATCCGGCTGCACTGTCCCAGGCCTGAAGTTTATGCTCATAAAATCCGTCAAATCTGCCGGCAGCAACCCAACAGAGATCCATTGCTGCGGACCCCAGTCGCCGGACCGGTACACCCTTCCTTATCAGCCGGGAAAAAACCTCGAGGGGTCCGTTCGTTTCATCCAGGTAAGAATAGGGGAATCCGGTAACCAGACATGACTTCTCTACTTTTTTTTCATCCGATACATGAATGGTCTTGTTATTTAATGTGGCACCATAGCCTTTTTGCGCAAAATAAAACTCGTCAAAAAATGGATTATAGACAGCCCCCATCAACATTTCTCCATCCTGTTCCAGGCCAATGGAAACACAACAAATCGGCAGTCCGTGGGCAAAATTTACCGTACCATCCAGGGGATCAACAATCCATTTGTATTCTGAATTCGTAGGCATATCCCCGGATTCCTCGCTCAGGATATAGTGATCCGGGAAATCGTTCCGGATAATGTCCATGATGGTTTTTTCCGCTGCATGGTCTGCTTCTGTTACCAGATTGTTGACTCCTTCTTTGTTCGAAATCTTAAATTCGCTGCCGTAATATTGCTTCAGGATACTGCCAGCCCGTTCGGCTGCTTTAATCAACGTGGTTTTTAACATGGGGCAAAGATAATAAAGCCCCCGTTGAGAGGGACGGATTGACAAAGACTTACCTATGATTTTATCAGTCGTCATCGTCAGTTATAACGTTAAATATTTCCTGGAACAGTGTCTTTCTTCATTAAAAAAGGCAGTCGAAGGGATCTCGTTACCTGGTAGCAGCACCGAAGTGTTTATTATTGACAATGCTTCTTCTGATGGAAGTCCCGATTTTCTGGAGCCCTTGTTTCCGGATTTTCATTTCATCCGGAACAAGGAAAACAGCGGTTTTGCAAAAGCGAATAATCTGGTGATCCCACTTTGCAACGGGGAGTTTATCCTGTTTCTGAATCCGGATACTATTTTGGCGGAGGACAGCCTGGATACCTGTATTTCTTTTTTTAGGAATTATGCAGATGCCGGAGCGGTAGGGGTACGAATGATAGACGGAACCGGACGATTTCTGAAAGAATCCAAACGGGGTTTCCCTTATCCTGCCGCATCTCTTTTTAAAATGACCGGGCTTAACCATGTATTTCCCCGTTCAAAGATTTTTTCATCCTATTATATGGGCCATCTGGATGAAGACAGCACACAGGCGGTTGATGTTTTATCCGGCGCTTTCATGATGATTAAAAAAAACGTGCTAAATCAAACAGGAGGTTTCGATGAACGGTTTTTTATGTACGCCGAAGACATAGACCTGAGCTACCGCATTCACAAAGCCGGATTCAAAAATTATTACCTGCCTGCCACAACCATCATTCATTTTAAAGGAGAAAGCACTCTGAAAGATTTCCGGTATGTAAAAATGTTTTATTTCGCAATGCAATTGTTCATGAAAAAACACTTTAGCAATAAAGGTTTTTCATTCCGGTTATATGTGTTGACCCTGGGATTACGTCTGCGGCAAGCCCTGTCATTTATGAGTTTGCCCTTCAAAAAAACAGCATACAGCTCTAAATCCTTTACTGCTGTTTATATAAAAGGAAATCCGGGGAGTGAGGAAAAATTTAAACAGAAACTGGCCGCCCATCGAATGCCGGTTTCAGAAATTGAAAAAAAGGAGAATGCCATTATTTTTTATGAAAACGATTCTTTCCCCTGGAAAAAAATCATTGCAGAGATCGGACGTGAATCGGGAAAACATTTATTTTACTTTCACGGTGCCGGAACGCATGCCATAGTAGGCAGCCATTCCGGAGAGAAACAGGGACAGATTATTGCATTATGATGCTGATTCATTTTATATCGAAAATCAGAACTTTACAAAATCAATCAAAAGGGTATGCCGAGTTTAAATGACATAAAGAACCTGCTGCAGAACAACAAGATCACAGAATTTGTAAAGCTGAATAAACTTTCTTCGCGGGACATCATCGAATTCACAAACCGGTATACCAATTGGGCAGGTAAACTTTTTCAGCATATTGACGTAAAACATGCGGCCAGGGTTTTTAAATTTTTGCGCAAGAAAAAGCAGGAAATCATTATCAAATCCCTGCCCGATGAGAAGGCGGCTGAACTTCTGAACGAACTGCAGCCCGATGACCGAACCGCCTTCCTGGGGTTATTGCCCGGCAACGCCGTCAAGGAATTGTTGAAAATTCTGGATCCTGAAACAAGGGCGGAAACTTTGATACTGCTGGGTTATCCGGAAGGTTCTGTCGGTCGTTTGATGACCCCGGATTACCTGGCGATAAAAGAATCGGATTCGGTGCGGCAGGTCCTTGATATTATCCGAACCCGCGGACAGGCAGCTGAAACCCTGAATTTTCTTTTTGTAGTTGATGATAAAGGGGTATTAATCGATGACATAAATATCAAAGAATTTTTAGTGGTCGATCCTTCCACGCCGGTAGAAAAATTAATGGATCATCAGTTCATTGCGCTTCCGGTGAATGCTGCCCAGACCGAAACGATTGCCATTTTTAAAAATAACAGTCGTTTTGCCCTTCCGGTTATAAATGAATCAGGTGTTTTGCTAGGCATTGTTACTTCGGATGATGTACTCAGGTTGTCTGAAAAAGAAAATACCAGGGAAATTCAAAGGATCGGGGGTTCCGAGGCATTGGAAGAACCGTATACGACCATTTCCTTTGGTCACCTGGTAAAAAAACGCGCAGGATGGTTAGTCATTCTCTTCCTGGGGGAAATGCTAACGGCCACGGCTATGGGGTTTTTTGAGGGGGAGATCAGCAAAGCAGTTGTGCTGGCTCTTTTTATTCCGCTGATCATTTCGAGCGGGGGAAACTCTGGCTCACAGGCATCATCCATCATTATCCGTGCAATGGCCCTGGGTGAAATAAAATTCCGGGATTGGTTCTATGTTATGCGCAAGGAAATTTTCTCCGGCATTGTACTTGGCTCTATCCTGGGGTTGGTCGGTTTTTTGAGAATCTTTCTCTGGCAGCAATTTCATATCTATAATTATGGTCAACACTATTTACTTGTTGCATTGACCGTTGCTTTTTCCCTGCTTGGCGTAGTTTTATGGGGCACCATTTCGGGTTCGATGTTACCGATACTGCTTAAAAAATTAGGCGCAGACCCCGCGGCCTCTTCTGCTCCTTTTGTTGCGACGCTTGTGGATGTGACCGGATTGATCATTTATTTCACCGTAGCGGTGGTGATTATGCGTGGAACCCTGCTGTGAGCCTGCGGCTCATAGCAAGTGTGGAAGACTGGTAGTCTGGAAGTATGAACGTGAATTCAACTATCCCACTATTTGACATTACTTTATTAAATTCTGTAATTATACCCAGCTTAAGAAAGAATTCCGATGGATGAGTTTTAGGCTTTGGGCTTTATGCTTTGAGCTTTAAACACCGGGACAGTACTGCATGGCTCTCCATACATAATGGATTTGGCTACCGGTCTGAGTAATTTCGTTATTTCGAGATAGGCAAAATCACCAATCGGTTTTTCACCGCAACCTTTTATCACAATCCGCTGGTCTTTGTATTCGCCGGGATCGATCGCCTGGATTCGATTTGTCAAAATCTGTCTGAGAACAGCCGCCTCATCCCCCATAATTACTTCCTTTGCAAAGGGTTGAAGGTAACTGGTGACAAGCATATAAGCCCAAACTGGGATCACGGCATCGGCTGAACAATAAACTCCAACAATTTTATCCCTATATACTGACCAGTCCGTTGTCAAAAGAGCAGCCCGGAAATCTTTTTCTTTTAATATCAGTTCCATAAAAAGAAAAGGTTTCAAATCAAAAATCTGAATATTCTCCGTTGGGAAAAAGGACTCCAGATCCAGTGTTACCAGTGCACTCTGGCTTACTTTATTTATTATTTCTTCCTGCATCACATGCAAAGATACTTTAAAGCCCAAAGCTTAAAGTCTAAAACTTATAATTTGAAAATGAATCGGATATTTTCAATAATAAAATCTTCCCCATGTTTTTAGGGTCAGATTTGGGGGTTACGACAGTATAGGTTTTGGGCCTTGAGCTTTGGGCTTTAGGCGTTTAAAGGAATTTTCCCCGGTCGTCCTCGATTTTGGCTTTTTTCTTCAGGGCATCTGTTCCCGAACGCTGAATAAGATTTTCCTGGGACTGCAACATGGTTTGTCTGGCCTGTTCCGGATCCACATTATAATTTGCTTTTGCGCTGACGTTATTCACCTTCAGCACAAACACCCCTTCATTACCGCCGACCGGCGCAGAAATTGCTTTTCCGATCAAAAGTTTATCAAAAGAATATCCCACCACTTTCGGTTCAGGTCCGATGTTCGGAATATATGGAGAAGAAAACTGAAGGCTATCCACATGACTGATCGGTTGTGAGAATGAGGTTGCCACCGCTTCTATTGTTGCTGCAGACCCGATCTTAGCGGAAATGATATCCGCTTTTTTCTGGTTTCTTAAAATAGGCTCAATCATCGGTCTCGCTTTTGTCAGACTGATTGTGCCTTTATGATTGATCTCATTCAGAACGGCAACAACATATTTATCTCCTACCGAAAAAGATTCAGATACCTCCCCCTGTTTGGCACCGTATGCCCAACGCACCAAAGAACGGCTGGACCCCATCCCCTGAATATTAAAATCTGTAGGCTGAATTTCCGGAGCAATAATGGCGTGCAGGTTTCCTTTCTTCACAGCAGCATCAAAGGAAGCTTTATCGCGATTTTCGCCTGCGAATTGGCTGGCAAGACCGGAAGCATTTTGATCTGTTTCCTGGCTCGGTTCAATGCGGCGCGAAAAGTATGCGATTTTATATGCTGGTTCAAAATTCTTCTGATCCATGATTTCTATTAAATGGTATCCGAATTGGGTCTTTACGATCTTTATTTCTCCCTTTTTACCATTGAAGGTAAAATCTCCAAATTCCTTTACCATCTGGCCCTGACCAAAATATCCGAGATCTCCTCCTTTTATCCGGCTTCCTTCATCTTCTGATAAATGGAACGCGAGGCTGTCAAATTTTTGTCCGTTATCCAGCAGGGTTTTTATGCTGTCAATTTTCTTTTTTGCCGTGCTGTCATCCATTTTCGGCTGATTTGTTTTCGGATCATTCAGCGCTACAAGAATATGACGCGCGCGTACTGAATCGGGAAGGGTCTTAATGTCCATGATCCTTGCCAGCACGAAATTATTTCCGTCGAGATAGGGACCAACCACTGCACCTTTCTGAAGCATCATCAGGGAATCTTTTCTGGATCCGGTAAGTTTGGACTTTGGCGTATAGGTTTCTGTAAAATTTGTTTCTGTTCCGTTTTTTGTAAGAAATGACTCTACATCTGTCGTTGTTGCAAACTCGGGTCTGAGGGTTTGAACCTGCTGGAAAATCGTGGCACTGTCGCCGGCAGTGGGTGCCGCGCTGAAGCTGACATAGCTGATTGTGCGGGATTCATCCTGCGCAAATTGATTCTTATGGTCATCCAGGTAGGTTTGAATTTCCGCGTCTGAAATTTTTATTGTGCTGTCCGCAATGGTTTGATAAGGAATTTTTACAAAATTAACCGAAGCAATCTGGCTGTTATCGGCGTTTGTTTTTTCGATCATCCATTTGGGAATGTATGAGCTTTGGGCGAGCAGGGAAATATATTTATCCCTCTGTCTCAATTTTACAAATTGAGGAAGTGCCTGTTCGAAAAAATTCTGGGCCATTGCATAATTCTGGTCAGATCTGCGGTTGGCTTTATATACTGTTCTAAGTTGGTTGATCCGGGATGCAGCCTGTTGGGCATCAAACATTCCCGTATTCGGATCAGTAAATGCTTTTTTTATTTCCTGAACGGCGTTTGGGCCGACCAGCATATCGTTCAATTCCTTATCGCTGACATCAATGCCCAGTTTCTGGTATTCGGTGATCAATACCGCGTTTTCTTCAAACTGCTTCCATACTTCTTCGCGAATATTCTGGGAAAGCATATCATTCACGGGATATCCCTGGTTTTTATATTGATCTTCGCGTTCTGATACCTGTTTTTGAAAAATCAGCATATTCCAGTTTTTCTCCATTTACCTGGCCGATTGTACCGGAAGTAGAAGCCGCCGCGCGACCACCGATCGAACGGGCGTCCATGAGCAGAAATCCGATCAGACTCACTGCGATCAGTCCAAACACGAGCCAGGCAGCTTTATC
>JABDFX010000081.1 GCA_013286315.1 Bacteroidota bacterium
CTGGCTGGATCGTTTTTTTCTGGACGGTTTGAATGGATTTGCAGAACTACATCCGGCCACAGGTTATGAACCAACTACGGGTCTGACTCATAAAGGACCACTAAATCTTCCCAATACTATTCACCAGGCGGTACAGATGGATGAAATGGCTGCCATCATTTTCGACGGGAAGAAACCGGTTGTGCCGGTAGACGGTGAAGAGGCTCTCAAAGACTTAAAAGTAATTGAGGGCATTTATAAGTCTGCTCAAACCGGCAAAACGGTTAATCTGCAATAATAACTCTTCTGTTTGGAAAGTCAGGAAGCCAGCCACCATTCGGCAGTCCGTCTGATACCTTCTTCATAAGGTGTTGGTTTAAACTGAAATGCTTTTTCAAATTTTGATGAATCAAACACATAAGGAAATTCATTCTGGTAAAGCATTTCCGCCAGTTCCTTCATGACGGGCACGAATAAGCCAATAATTCCTACCAGCCACTTCGGCAAAACCTGAACCTTATTTTTTGCGTGCATATATTTTGCGGCTATGGAAATAAATTCATTTCCTGTCAGCGCAGGTTTTGCTGTAGGAAGATGCCAGGTTTGTCCATATGCATTTTCGCTTCCGGCGAGCATATACAGTGCAACGGCGGCATCCGGCGTGTAAGTAAAGGAATGCGGTTGTTTCGCGTTGACAAACCATTGTGCCGATTTGCCGTTTTTCATTTTATCAAATATCATTATACTGGCCACACTGGTTTTCGATGTACGGGGCCCATAAAAATCGGCCGACGTTGCTATCATGGCTTTAATCCCTCCCGAATTCATCTCTTTCAATAGCATCTCATCTATTTCAGCGCGAATTTTACCTTTTACACTACATGGATTGTACGGAGTAGACTCCGTCATCCCCCCACTGACTCTTCCGTACATATAGACATTATCAAAAAAAATCAACCTGGCTCCGGCAGCTTTGCATGCGTCAATCGCGTTGCGCATAATAACGGGCCATTCCGTCCTCCATACCTTCCTGTTATATTCCAGTCCTACCAGAAGATAAACGAAATTAGAGCCTTTTACAGCCTGGAATACCTGATCACGGTTTAATACATCTGCCTGAAAAATTTCTGCTCCGGCGACTTTTTTCGGATTACGGGAAACCAAACGGATCTGTTGCGCATTCGACTGAAGTACCGGAATCAACTCTGCGGCGATTGTTCCATTTGCACCCAGTATGGTATGGAGAGGCATGCGTTAATTGTTAATTGTTAATGGGCGCAAATTAAATCAATCAGTTAGAAAACATTAAATAATAAATGTTCCATTCGGATCATAAAACCATTTGGCGCCACCCTTTGCATGTCACTGTACAATTGAAATTTGTACCCGACATCCAGGCGGGTCTGACTATTGAAAATAAACTGCACTGCGGGCGCCAGGTCGATAAAATTTTTATTATCCCCAATCAAATGCTGACCCGAAAGTTCCAGCATCAGGTTGAGGTTTGTTTGTTTATAACTGATGTATTCCTTGGGAAATATCAGCCGACCGGTGGATAAACTGAAATTCATTGCCTGTTCCGCCTGGCCGGGCGGAAATTTATTTTCTGAACCGTTGTTATATGCCTGATTAAAACCAATCGTTGCTGATATTGCCTGCCGGTGCAGGAGCTGTGTTGCAATCAACCCAAGCGCATAACCCGTGTTATTGCGGGTGAGATCAATTTCCTGCTGAAAGATGACTGAGTTATTCAGACTCAGTCTGCCGTAGACCGCCATTCTGAAATGGCGGTTTACGGCATCAGCAGAGTAAATTCTATATTTGGCATAAGTGCCGGCACCAACTGCATGAAAGTTCCCACCCTGGTTGGTAAAGAATCCATCGAGATGAATCATCAGGTTCTTATTTACTCCCCACATTAGTTCGGGAATAAACTGGTAATTGAGCATATTACCCCTGTTGTTGTACATCAACCAGTTGCTCGCGCGAATCCCCAGGGATTTTGCCGGCATATTACTGGCTGGTTCAGAAAAAACAAACAGTTCCTGTGCCCTGATACCATTAAAATAAAAAACAATCATCACCCAGAGGGAACCGTATTTTATAAACTTTTTCATATCATGACTGTGGCAGGGTGACATGGAAAATTCTATCTCCGTCAGTTGCTGCAGTTTTTGATTCATAGGTTCCCGCATATTTCTTACGGTCCTTTTCCAATAAATAGTCCTTATCCAGGATCAGAAGTTTTCTTTCCCCATTCAATTTTTGCTTTTGGATATCTACGAAGAAGAAGGTAAAATCATCCAGTTGTAATGCGGAATCATTGGCCACTTCCACGTTGTTGAAATTTGCTTTCACTTCCATCCAGGCGACCGAAAAGCCGGCATCGAGCACTGCCTTCTTAAGATCGGCCAGGGAAACTTTTTGAGCATCTTTAAACTGGATATGGTAGCTGGAATGGGCAATGTCTTCCTGAACCTTTGCCACTGAGGGTAGTTTTTTGAGCGACTTATAAATCGCCCGGCTGCACATGCTGCAGGTGAGGCCGCTGGCCTGTAATGAGACGGATTGTATCTGGGAGCTGGCAACAGACTGCATGAAGAGTCCGAAAACCAGCATATATATATGAAGGGATTTCATGAATTAATTTTTGAAATAAACGGTTAATATGAGTTGACAGGAAATAATATGTCCGGGGTCGTTCCCCGGCAGAGGGGGCCCGTTCTAAGGAGAGATCAAATCAGGAAAAGGCAGTTCAACAGGTATAGAGAAACAGGAGCTTCACCTGGTGGTGGGCCATGTGAAGGATAACAGATGGTGGCTGACGTTTGACAGGTACTGGCTGAAAATGCGTAAAAAGCCGTCAGAAGAGTGACGAATTTTTTTTGCTGTGTGTCAGAAGAAACGAGATCCGTGATTTTCTGGGATTTGTCGGTCTTTATGATCTTTTGTTCATCCTTGCAGCAACCCATGCCCTTTGCTGATTTCTTCATTCCGCAGCGATGACAGGTGCCGGATTTACCAGGTGAAAAACTAAAACTGACAGGTTTACCCATGCAATAATGCAGATATACCGAGGCCTCGCAGGAGCTCGATATATACAAAATGGCCAGCGCGAAAAAGAAAAATTTTTTCGTCATGATGCACCATAAAGATAAACATTTCCCGGCAACACTCCTATTCTGCCATCTGCCAACCGTCAACCGTCAATTGCCAACCGCCATCTGCCAACCGCCAACCGCCACCCTTTAATCCCTTATTGACTCAGTTTTAACAAGTATGAAGTAGTATTGTAGTAGCAACACTTCCGTTATGCTGCTTATCTTTATGACTATTCAATAACGATATGCCAAACAGACGCATTGCCATTCAGCAATTACTCCTGATCTGGGCGGGAGTCGCCCTGCTTCCTTCCTGTTTACAAAACGAGCAGAAAGTCTCCATTCCATTAAAAATGATCCGGATAGATCCGGACGATGAAAACATGCTGGCGGAACTGGCAGAAACCATTCTGCCCAAAACAGACAGCCCGGGAGCCAAGGACCTTTCAGCTCATTTATTTGCCTTGAAAATGGTGGACGATTGCTACTCGAAAGCGAATCAGGAGAAATATATACAGGGAATGAAGGATTTCGAATCCTATGTAATGAAAAAAACGGGTAAGACATTTACTGAAAATAATCCTGCTGAGAGACAGGCCATCGTAGCAGAACTGGATCAGCAAAAACAAGCTGAGAATGGAATGGCGTACTTTTATCAGTCCACAAAAAGATTAACGATTCAGGCTTATACTACCTGTGAATACTATATGACCAAAATCCGCGGATACAATATCATTCCCGGAAAATTCCAGGGTTGTATTCCATTAAAAACCGCATAATCTCAAATTAATTTACTGATATGGGCAATTCGAACGATGGCTTGAAAGCCAGAACTTTTGATGCAATTGTAATTGGTTCCGGCATGAGCGGCGGATGGGCTGCAAAGGAATTATGTGAAAAGGGCCTGAAAACACTGGTGCTTGAAAGAGGACGCGATGTAGTTCACCTGAAAGACTATCCTACCACCAATATGCAGCCCTGGGAATTTGAACATCGCCTCCAGGTTCCGGAAGCCATCCGGGAAGCCAATCCGGTGGTCAGTAAATGCTATAATTTCAGGGAAGATGCTATGCAGTTTTTTGTAAAGGATAACGAACATCCGTATATCCAGGAAAAGCCATTCGATTGGATCCGTGGTTACCAGGTAGGCGGAAAATCATTGTTGTGGGCGAGGATGACACAACGCTGGAGTGATTTTGATTATGAAGGACCGGCGAGGGACGGATACGCGGTGGATTGGCCCATACGGTACAAGGATATCGCACCATGGTATAGTCATGTTGAGAAATTTGCCGGCATCTCAGGAAACAAGGATGGACTGGACACTTTGCCGGATGGAGAATTCCTGCCTGCGCTGGAATTAAGTTGTGTTGAAAATTATTTCAAGGATTATGTTTCTAAAAATTATAAGGACCGGCATGTGATTTATTCACGCTGTGCGCATTTAACAGAACCCAAGCAAATACATCTCGATCAGGGTCGTGCCCAATGCCAGAACAGGAATCTTTGCCAGCGTGGTTGTCCCTTTGGAGGATATTTCGCCGCGAATTCAACCACCATTCCATGGGCCATGAAAACCGGGAATATGACCCTGCGTCCTTTTTCCGTCGTTCACTCAATCATATACGACGAGAAAAAAGGAAAGGCAACCGGTGTTCGGGTTATCGACGCACATTCCAAAGAAACGATCGATTATTATGCAAGAATTATTTTCGTCAATGCCGCAGCCACGAATACCAATCTCATTCTGTTAAATTCCAAATCCAGCCGTTTTCCGAACGGGCTGGGAAATGACAGCGGCATACTGGGAAAATATTTTGCTTTTCATAACTACAGGGCGCGTATTTCTGCAGAATACGATGGATACCCCGACAGCACCACGGCAGGAGGAAGACCCAACGGCGGTGCATATCTGCCGAGATTCAGGAACGTACACAAACAGGAGACAGATTTTCTGCGTGGTTATGCTTCAGGTTTCAGCGCCGGTAGATATGGTGGTTCGAAGGCTGACGGATTCGGAACTACATTAAAAGACAATCTTGCAAAAAAAGATCCTGGCCCGTGGCATGTGGGTTCCCAGATGATGGGAGAAACCATTCCAAAAGAAAAAAATTTCCTGAGCCTGGATGCCAATCAAAAAGATGAATGGGGTATTCCACAAATTCGGTTCGCCATCGATTACGATGAGAATGATGATAAAATGATCGGGGATTTCTTTGAACAATTTTCAGAAATGTATACAAAGGCAGGTTTTACGAATATAAAGACCAATGACTCACACCAGGCTCCCGGCCTGGATATTCATGAAATGGGAGGCGCACGTATGGGTAAGGATCCAAAAACGTCGATGCTCAATAAATGGAACCAGCTGCATGCCTGTGAGAATGTATTCGTCACCGATGGTGCCTGCATGACGTCAACTTCTACCCAAAACCCGTCACTGACTTATATGGCACTTACAGCGAGGGCATGTGATTATGCTGTTTCACAAATGAAGAAAAACGAACTTTAATAAGCGTAAAGCGCAAGGCGTAAAGCGTAAAGCATTATTAAATTACGTCAGTCCAGCTCACCGCATTAAATAGGCTTTACGCTTTACGCTTTATGCTTTAGGCTTAATACCGTAAGTTGCAGGTAGAAATAACTTCTAACTCTTATGGCAACCTTCAGGACGTTCAGTCTGGCTTTATTTTTAGCAATCAGCCTTTGTTCATGTTCCAGTTCTTCCATGAGAATCATGGCAACCTGGGTTAATCCGAAGGAAAAACCCAATCCGCAACCTGGCAAGCATAAGATTTTTATTTTCGTCATGACGCAGAATTATGAAGCGCAGGTGACGCTTGAAAATGACCTGGCAACTGCCGCTGCCAACAAAGGAATATTAACGGTTAAAAGCAACGACGCCTTCGGGCCGATCCTAACAGTTGATAAATTACCAAAGACAGAAGTTCTGCTGAAAGCCATCAGGAATCTCGGTTGTGACGGCATATTTACGGTGGCAGTCGTTGATCAAACCGAGAAAACCCATTATGTAGAGGGCTCATATTCCGCTGGTGCATTCGTGCCCTATGCAGGATATGGATATACATATTCAGGATATTATGCGTATACCCCGACATTTTATTCTCCCGGATATTATACCACAGATAAAACTTATTTTATTGAAAGCAATTTGTTTAATGCGGGTACCGAACAGATGTTGATTTCCATGCAGTCCAAAGTGGTAAACCCCCCGGATATCGTTAAAGCAAGTAAACAATACACAAAAATGCTGCTTACTGAACTCCAGGCACGTGGCTTTATGAAGTAAGCAGAACGCTTAGCTCAATGCATAATGCGTTACGCGTTCAGCATTACGCGTTCAGCTTAAGAGAGTTCCCTCGTCCTCGAAACCATGGGAATACGAATATCCAGTTTGCAGCCAACACCCGGATTGGTTTCAAAACCCACCTTACCATTAAATGATTCCACGCGGTTGACAATATTTACAATACCTACTCCATTTTTCTTAATACCCACTTCGAATCCAATACCATTATCATGAATTAAAACATGTATCCATTTATCTTCAGGGAACATTTTTATTTGAACCCTCGACGCGGATGCGTGTTTGTAGACGTTATTAAGATGTTCCTGTATGATCCTGTAAATATTGAGTTTCAGATCGTCCAATATTTCGAGGTGGTCCGGTAGCGTGTAATCAAAGGAGATTTTAAAACCGATACCTTCTTCCATTATTTTAATCATGGATTGTATCTGTTCCTTTAAATTAAATCCTTTCAAAGGAGTTACGTGTTTCCTGCTCAGGACACGGATTTCAAAAATGGTTGCATCAATGAGGCGGATGGATTTGTCAACAAAATCCTTTTTCCCGACGGATGTTAGTTTGGCTGTACTCAGACACATTCTGGTGCTGGCCAGGAGCTGATTTACATTATCATGCAATTCCTTTCCGATAAAATTGCGTTCTCTTTCCTGCGCTTTGATCACCGCCCTCGTAATCTTTTTTTGTTCCTGGTCTATCTGTTCCATTTTTTCCTGCTCAATGGCTCTTTGTAACTTCCGGATCTCAGTTACATCACGAACGATTCCCATGATTCTGTCCTCACCGAATTTCTTGAGATTAGCCTCTGTTTCTATCAGTGAGCCATCCTTATGGACCATGATCCGGTCACTGAAAAGGTGTTTACCCTTCATCAACAGATCATTTCGCATGGGTTTCTCCTTAAGCTGAATCGGACAGATCAGTGAAGTGACATTCATGCGCAGCAATTCCTTTTTTGTGTATCCGAAGAGTTTGCAGAAGCTGCCATTTACTTCCGTAATATTTCCTTTGAAATCGGTCACCAGGATGGGATCTGAAGCCTGTTCAAAAAGCGAACGGTATTTTTTTTCATTACCCTTGATCTCCTGTTGTGCTCTTTCCCTTTCTGTCAGATCAATTCCGGTTCCGAGCAGGCAAAGTTTACCCCCATATATCACTGAAATTCCATTCAGAAAATAAAGTTTGCGATCGCCAATTTTAGTAATTATTTCTGCCTCAGTTTCATTATAACCTTCTTTGTAAACCTTTCGGGTAGCGCCGTTCATTTTGTCATGATCAGAAGGATCAAAAAAATCCAGAGGATGCATTTTTTCAATCTCTTTCCTGCTGTATCCGGACGCCTTTTCAAAATTATGATTCCAGCGCAGATACTTCCCGGTATGATCCTGCAAATAAAAAATCCCCGGCAGGCAATTGATGACCAGGTCGGAAAGTTCTTTCTCTTCGATTAGTCGGTTAGTAAATGAATAAGATGGGCTACCATCCGGAAATGAAAGTATTTCTAAAGCATTCTCGATCGCCTTATTAGACTTGATATTCATCTTTGAATTTGAGTTGTAATAATCCAGATGGCAAGCAAACCTATTTTCTATGATTATTACGCTTTAAGTTACCCTGAAGGCGTATATGGCACGTTAAATAAATAGGGCTGCAAATTTAATGATTTAACTCATAATATTTATTTAAAATGTTCGAAAAATATACATTGTAAATCATTGAATATGATCACTATATAAAAGAATATGAAGAATGATTTGAAAATTGCCTATAAATAAAAAACCTGCCGTGCGGCAGGTTTTCAGCAAGAAATTCAAATGCTGCTATTTTTTATTTTCCTTTTTTTCGCTTTGCCAGTTTGACTGATCGTTTCCATGTTTACCTGAATGATCCTTTTTCCCCTGCTTGTTTTGCTGGCCCATGGGTTCATTTCTGTTGCCGGCCTGCGCATTATTTGATTTTCTTTGCTGATCTTTCTCCGTCTGATTCCTGCCGGAATCTTCCTGATTTGTGTGTTTCATAATTAGATCAATTTTATAGTGCAACTATTTCAAACACCATGCCTTCCCGGGCATATTCTCCGGCTATGTCTAATTTTAACAGGTTGGGGATTCTGTTCCGGTTCTGAGACATAAAAGTGGATAAAATTTCCCCCATCTAGAAAAGTTCCTTTTATAAACACATTCAGAACATTTAGATATTTCTTTGGTTTTTTAAAATATAAGTCCTGTTCATCCGTCTACCTCTTTAGAGTATGGCGCAGGCAGAAACGATACAAGTTCAGATGACTGATTCAAAAGCAAATTCCATAACTGCCATCGTCAAAGATTACAGACGGCGATTATTGGGATTTATCCGAAAAAGGGTTAGCAATGAGGCCGACGCGGAGGACATTCTGCAGGATGTTTTTTACCAGCTTTTGGGAAACAAGGAACCCATCGATCAGGTCGCCTCATGGCTTTTTACGGTTGCACGGAATAAAATCATCGACAATAAGCGCAAAAAACAACCCGAAGCCACCGATTTTCTCTTTTCATATACGGAAGATGCTGAAACGGGCGAATGGATGGACATCCTGATGGATGATTCTTCAAATCCGGAAACGGTTTATTTAAGAAGCCTTTTCCAGGAAACACTAAAAGAGGCTTTAAACGAATTACCCGAAGAACAAAAACAGGCATTTGTTCTGAACGAACTCGATGGTATTCCATTTAAACAAATATCCGATGAAACCCGGATTCCCGTAAATACATTGATTTCAAGAAAACGGTACGCAGTTCTTTATTTGCGGGAGAAACTCGCAGTACTTCATGATGCATTAAAAAACTATTAAATAAAACACAATGATACATTCCAGATTTCCCCGGTTTATCCTTTTTCTCCTCTTTATTTTCGTTGTCCTCGTTCCCCTGGGCTTCATCATTATGGCGCTTTGGAATAATGTACTGGCTGTTATTTTTCCGATAGCGCTGATTAATTTCTGGCAGGCATTGGGCATTTTTCTGTTATCAAGAATATTGTTTGGAGGTTTCCCAGGCAAACCGGGTTGGGCCGGCCGCAGGCACAACCTTCGTGAAATGGAAGAAATGAGAAATAAATGGTTCAATATGTCCCCTGAAGAAAGACAGCATTTCAAACAGCATTGGGGAAACCGTTTTCGCGGCGGCCAAACACCCGTTACTCCGGAATCACCTGCATCGGAACAATCATCGGTCTAGTTTGTCAAATCAGCACAATTAAATGTGGATTTATACTTCCAGGAGTGAAAGGCATTAGACCAAGATTCCCACATTTCTCACCCTTACCATCCCGCATTATGCGGGATCACATTACGAAGTAATATCTTGGGGGCCATTGGCCCCCTTTTTTATACATATTCATATATTCAATCAGAATTTGTAGATGACGCCCGCACGTAAAAGGATAAATATTTTTGAACTTCTCCGCAAATCGTTTGAAGAATTCAGGAAGAATGATCCCCTGAGAATGGCAGGGGCCACTGCTTTCTTTACGACCTTCGCCCTGCCTGCTGTTTTAATCATACTGATCCAGGTTTTCGGACTTATACTGAGCCCCCGTTTTATGAGCCGTCAGTTATTCAGTAATCTGGGTGAAGTCGTCGGAAGGAATACAGCGGTTGAATTACATAAAACGCTTTTTAACGTCCGGCTTTTGTTCAGAAATTGGTATGAAGCCACACTGGGTTTTCTTTTTTTGATCTTTGTAGCCACTACCCTGCTGAAAGTGATCAAAGATTCGCTAAACCAGTTATGGAATATCAGAACGGTGGCGAAAATGGGATTCAGGTTCACCCTGTTGACCAGGATAAAATCCTTCCTGGTCATCCTGATAGCGGGTGTTCTGTTTTTGGTTGTCCTGTTGGCAGAAGGTGGTCTCGATATGGTTCAGAGAACGGCCAGTGGACCGGTCCTGCAGCATGGTGTTCTGTCGAAAACCTTTATCCGTGAGATCATCCTGCTACTGATGGTTACGGTTTGGTTTTCGATGTTATTTAAATTTCTGCCGGATGCAAGGCCTTCATGGAAAACTGTGATTGCCGGAGCATTTTTTACCGGATTTCTGTTTACAACCGGGAAATTGTTACTGCAATGGGTATTGTCGTATAGCAACATGCAAACGATCTATGGGGCATCTACCTCCTCCGTATTGCTTTTATTATTCGTTTTCTATTCTGCCTTTATATTTTATTACGGAGCTTGTTTTACTAAAATTTGGGCCGAAACATATAATAAGCCCATTCCGCCGGCAAAGCACGCCGAAAAATATGAATGGTCGCACGTGAGAGTGTAGACTATTTCGGTTTGAATTCCATTTTTACTCCAATCCCTTTACCTGCTTTTTTTTGCTCAGCCGTTTGATAAATGGTTTTGGTCATGGTCCCCAGAAATTTGCCGCCATATTTCAGATAACTGATTGAATCAGATTTCTTGATAATAGTTGCTTTGTCTATATCAGCGGCCGTCAGCTCCCTGTCCAGGTACTTGGTCAGATACTTTTTTGCCATGTGATGGTCCACATTAGTTTTTTCAATTTGTGCCATCGGAATTTCTTTTTCCGGAAATATCTTCGACACAGAAATTTTAGCAGGGGACTTCCGCTTGGCCGGCAGTTTTGCTGCGATTGTTTTTACTGCCTCCGGCTCGGTTTCCACGGCCTGGAGGGCTGTTTTTGATTTTGGTGCCACTGTAAAATGTTTATGATTCAGGTAAATATAGGCATAATAAAAGCAAGGCCTTGAAAGGCCTGAAAGCAAACCGTTTAAAGTCCTAGATTCGCAGTCACAAAAAGGGTGTCCATGAAGCTTATCAGATGGAAAAAAGGAGGTAAAACGCGTCCCGGTATAGTGCTTGATAACCAGTATTATGACGTTTCCGCTCTAAACGAGGATTATAACGAAAGTTTCTTCGAAACCGGCGGCCTGACCCGGTTAAGAAAATTCCTTGATGATCACAAAAAGGATTTAAATAAACTGGAAGATCCCGTTACGCTGGACAGCCCTATTGCGAGGCCCTCCAAAATTGTATGCATTGGCCTGAATTATTCCGATCATGCCAGGGAAGTCAAAGCACAGCCTCCCGCGGAGCCCATAATCTTTTTAAAATCGACCACGGCGCTATGTGGCCCTTTTGATCCCATCATCATTCCAAGAAATTCTAAGAAAACCGACTGGGAAGTCGAATTGGCCATTGTAATGGCAAAAAAAGCATCTTATATAACAGAGTCAGAAGCGCTGGATTATATTGCCGGTTACTGTTTACATAATGATGTCAGCGAAAGGGAATTCCAGATGGAAAGATGCGGGACCTGGGATAAAGGAAAGGGCTGTGATCATTTTGCTCCCCTGGGACCCTTCCTGGCGACGTCAGATGAAATAGCCGATATAAACAATCTCAGGCTATGGCTTACAGTAAATGGCAAAACCATGCAGGATGGTACAACTGCCAACCTGATTTTTAATATTCCGTTCCTGGTCTCATACATCAGTCAGTTTATGACATTACTGCCCGGCGACCTCATTTCTACCGGCACACCAGCTGGCGTTGGACTGGGAATGAATCCACCTGTTTATCTGATTCCCGGTGATATTGTTGAACTGGGTATAGATGGCCTGGGCAGTTCCCGCCAGACACTGGTTGCGTGGCAGCCAGTTACATGATCATTCCGGTAAACTACACAATCCGGTTTCAATAAGTAACAGACTGAGTTAATTTGGATACGTATTCAGGACGCAAGAAACGGATACCATTACCATTAAACCTTACTCATGAAATTGCAGGAAAGTATGACCGGCTTTTACTATGTCGGCACAAAACGGGCGATCATTACCAAACTTGTCAACATCTATAAGCGCGGTTATGCTTCCGGCAAATTGAATGAGTCAATGACTGAGTTGCTAAATAATGACCATATTCTGCCACAGGTCTTCATTTGCGACGCATCTTATGGATTTGCTGCGGCAAATACATAATTGTTATCTTAGAAAAAATGATGCCTCTTGATGATTGCCGGGAAGTTGTATATCTGTATTATATCAAGAGACCCCATAAAGAAATTTATACCCCCTAGCCTCCGACCATTCCGTGCCCTTTTTTTTCTTCTTCTCCTCCTCTTTACAACCCGTTCTGCCGTTTCACAAAATACCCGGGTAGACAGCCTGATCTTATGGGTGGAGGAGCATCCCCACAATGATTCTGCCCGGATTCACGCAATGCATACGATCAGTTATCTGCTAAGCGAGTCGGATGTCGCCAGATCCTTTACTTATTATAGCATGGTTTCCAGGCTGAGTGATTCCCTCAACTTTACCTATGGCAAGGCTCTGGGCAATATCAATCTCGGAATCCTGCTTTCTTCATCCGGAAATTTGCAGTCCAGTACAGAAGCAAATATCAAAGCCTTCGAACAGGCAAAGGAATGTAACGAACCCCGCATCGAATCGGTCGCATTGAATAATATTGGCGATAATTTCGCTTCCCTGAAAGATTATGATAAATGCCGGCAATATACTTTACAGGCCGTGGACATCAATATGCAACTGAAAGCCTGGCATGGGGTAGCAGTTAATTACGAGCTGTTACACCGCTGTGATCTGGAACAGGGTTTATATACAGATGCAAAAACAAATCTTGATAAAGGAATGCCCTATGCTATCCTGGATGATGACAATTATATATTATCGCAGTACTATCTGGGATATGGTAAACTGTATGCCATATATAATCGAAGTGATTCAGCCAATTACTATTTTAATAAAGCCATTGTCTGCGCACGTCAAAAGCCGGATCTGAGAAATGAATTCCAGGTTTACGTTGCGGAAGCAAAATATCTCAGGCATATCCCCGAACGCGAAAAGATCTCGTTACTTTTCAAAGCCATGAAACTGGCAGAACAAACCCAATATCAGGAAGGAATAGCCAATGATGCGGAACAACTGTCCTCCGCCTATGATCGCCTCAACAACAGGGATTCCTCTTTATTTTATTACAGGAAATACCGCTCGGCGTCCGATTCATTATTTTCAGAAAATAATCAACGAAGAATGATGGTGAACGAAACCGAATGGAAGATCAAGAACAGGGAACTGGAGAATTCCAGTCTTAAACAACTCACCGCCACACAAAAAAGACAAATTGCCTTTTCAAATATACTGTTATTTCTGATCGGCTTGGGATTTCTGCTGAGTGTTTTTGTTGCCTTTCTGCTGTACAAATCCTTTCAGGCGAAAAAATTAAAAGACGTATCCCAGTATAAACAAAAAATAGCAGAGACGGAAATGCAGGCATTACAGGCCCAGATGAATCCGCATTTCTTTTTTAACAGCCTGAATAGTATTGAGAATTTTATCATGCAGAATGAAAAAAAACTTGCGTCTGACTACCTGAATAAATTCGCCCGGTTTATCCGGAGTATTCTGGACAGCAGCAATAATGACCTGATCGACGTCAATAAAGATATCCAGTCGCTTCAGTTATATATCGACCTGGAACAACTTCGTTTCAATAATAAATTTACTTTTTATTGCGAAGTGGATCCCCGGTTACAGAGCGGTGATTATAATGTGCCTGCCTTATTGGTGCAACCATTTCTGGAAAATGCCATCAATCATGGAATTGGACCGAGTGACCGGACGGATTTGAAAATTTGTCTGAAAGTCAGCCTGAATAATAATATGATTCACTATATTATAGTAGATAATGGAATTGGTCGTGAGCAGTCCAGGATTTATAATGAGATGAATAAGCCGTTTCATAAAAGTGTAGGTATGAAACTCACACAGGACAGGATAAATATTTTCAATCAGTCGCCTGCTTCTTCAGAAAGTGTAAAAATTATCGATTTATTTGACGAAGAGCATAATCCAATCGGAACCCGAATTGAATTTGCCCTTAAAGTTCTTACCTATGCAAGTTCTCAAGGCCATCCTGGT
>JABDFX010000082.1 GCA_013286315.1 Bacteroidota bacterium
ATTTTTACGAACATGAAAATTCAAATGTGCACCGGGCCGCGCATGAACTCGCTGCCCGTGCGACAGATGCCTTTGAGGGAGCAAGAGAGAAAGTAAGGAGTTTTCTAAATGCAAGATCCGCAAATGAAATTGTTTTTGTCCGGGGTACCACAGAAGCCATTAACCTGGTCGCGAAATCTTATGGAGAACAGTTTTTGCATTCCGGCGATGAAATAATTCTTAGTCACCTGGAACATCATGCCAATATTGTTCCATGGCAGCAGCTGGCTCAAAGGAAAGGATTGAAAATCCGGGTCATTCCGGTGGATGATGATGGTCAGATTCTATTGGGAGAATATCAAAAATTATTGGGCCCGAATACCAAGATGGTTTCCTTTACACAGGTTTCAAATGCATTGGGAACTATAACGCCTGCCAAACAAATAATTGATATGGCACATAACGCGGGCGCAAAAGTTTTACTGGATGGTGCTCAATCAGTCTCACATATGCGTGTGGACCTTCAGTCACTGAATCCAGACTTTTTTGTTTTTTCCGGACATAAGATTTTCGGACCCACGGGCATCGGTGTCGTATACGGGAAGGAAGATTTGTTAAATCAAATGCCGCCCTGGCAGGGTGGTGGAAATATGATCAGGGATGTTACGTTTGAGCGTACATTATTTCACGATGCTCCCGGACGCTTTGAAGCGGGAACGGGTAATATCGCAGATGCCGTTGGTTTGGGAGCAGCCCTGGATTATGTAAATAAACTGGGTATTGACAATATCAGCCAATATGAGCATTACTTATTAATCTACGCGACCGGTCTCATGCAGGAAATACCGGGACTAAAATTTATTGGGACTGCCCGGGACAAAGCCAGTGTGCTTTCATTTATATTGCAGGGTTATAGCAATGACGACGTTGGAAAGGCTTTGAATGAGGAAGGAATTGCCGTAAGAACAGGACATCATTGCGCACAACCGATCCTTCGACGTTTCGGTGTTGAGAGTACTGTCAGGCCATCGATCGCTTTTTACAATACCTGCGCGGATGTGGATAAATTAGTATCGGTTCTTCACCGGTTAAAAAGGCACTAGCCATTATGTAGATTCTCAGCGATAAGCAATAACAGAACAGCTTCGTTCATAACCGGACAGTATTCATGAGTTATAAATAATATAAGCAGCTGATAAACAATAATATATCAGACTGGCACTTTCTTGGGATTGTTTAAGTCCAACTGAATCAACATGCTAAAAAATTATTTCAAAGTTGCCCTGAGAAGTCTTATTCGGAACAGGGGATTTTCTGTCATCAATATTCTCGGACTTGCTATCGGTATGGCCAGTGCCGCCATTATATTATTATGGGTTCAAAATGAAGTCAGTTATGATCGATTCCACGAGAAGGATAAGCGCCTGTTTGAAATATGGGAAAATGATCAGCGTGATGGCGGAATGCAATCAAGCATTACTACACAGCAGCTATTGGGACCGGCTCTTAAGAAAGACTACCCCGAAATTGAAAACACCGCACGGATTGGTTGGAATCAATACATTTTATTTGGATATCAAAAAAAGGCTGTCAAAGTGAATGGCACCTGGGCCGATCCGTCTTTTCTGACAATGTTTAGTTTTCCCTTACTCAAAGGAGATCCCAAAACTGCACTGCTGGACCCGCATTCTGTTGTTCTAACTCAAAGTGCAGCAAAGAAATTATTTGGAAATGAAAACCCGATGGGGAAAGTGCTGAAGTTCGATAATCAGGAAAATTTTATGGTAACCGGCCTGATGAAAGACCTACCCAACAATACCCAATTCGATTTTGAATTTTTGAACTCTTCTGCATTTCTGGAATCAAAGGGATGGATGGATGCCGATTGGACCGATGTCTCGATACGCACCTTTGTTTTACTCAGACCGAATGCAACTTCAACAGACGCGACTGAAAAAATAAAAGATATGGTCAGGAAATACTCCCGAGGTCTATCCAGTTCAACGGTATTTTTGTACCCCGTAAATCAGTTAAGATTATATTCAAAATTCGAGAATGGAAAACCTGCCGGAGGCCGCATCGAGATCGTACGTATATTTTCACTCGTTGCCTTATTTATATTAATCATTGCCTGCATCAACTTTATGAATCTCTCTACCGCCAGAAGTGAAAAGCGGGCGAAGGAAGTGGGCATTCGAAAAGTTGCGGGCGCAATGAGAAGATCTTTGGTTATACAGTTCCTCATTGAATCCATTCTGATTTCCGTTATTGCCGGTTGCCTCGCTTACTTAATTCTTGTTTTATGTCTGCCCGCATTTAATCAGCTCACGCAAAAGCAATTATTCATTGACACTGGTAATATTTATTACTGGTTGAATGGAATTGGGTTCATCCTATTTACCGGTATATTGGCGGGGAGTTATCCGGCATTTTTTTTGTCCGGCTTTAAACCAGCTGCCGTTTTAAAAGGTGCTTTCAAAAAGGTACATGCTTTGGTCACTCCGCGAAAAATTCTCGTAGTCTCTCAATTTACATTCGCGATTATATTGGTCATTTGCACCATCATCATTATTCAGCAGATAAAATATGCAAGCGAAAGAAAAACCGGTTATGATAGAAATAATCTTGCTTATGTTTATTTGGAAGGTGATATTCCCAAAAATTATGAGTCCATAAAAAACGATTTAATAAACTCAGATATTGCCGTTTCGGTCAATCAAACGATGGCGCCTCTGACACAAAGCTGGAGCTCAGGATCCAGTTTAAGCTGGCAAGGCAAGGATCCTTCCATGCGTATAAGCTTTGACCGGTCAACGACGGATGGGAATCTCGCGAAAACCATGGGTCTCCAATTTGTTGCCGGCAGGGATATAGATTTAAAAAACTTTCCAACAGATTCAACTGCCTGCGTAGTCAATGAATCTGCTGTAAAACTGATGAAATTCAAGAATCCGGTCGGGCAGACCATTTTTGATGATCCGGTAACCTGGCATATTGTGGGTGTTATAAAAGACTTTATTCTGGCTTCGCCCTATGAACCCACCCGGCCTATCATCTTTAAAGGACCTAAATATGGAAGAAATGTCATGAATATAAAGTTCAACAGTGTTCATAATACTTCTCAGAATTTAGCTTCCGCCGAAAAAATATTCAAAAAATATAACCCGTCATATCCATTCGAATATCATTTTATAGATGAAGAGTATGCCAAGAAATTTGATGATGAGAAACTCACGGCGACACTCGCAGGATTGTTTTCCGGATTAACTATTTTTATTTCCTGCCTGGGTTTGTTTGGACTTGCAACTTATATGGCTGAAAACAGAATGAAGGAAGTAGGTGTCAGGAAAATACTAGGTGCATCTATAACTAGTATAGCCACACTATTGTCAAAGGACTTTTTAAAACTTGTAATCGCTGCCATTCTCATTGCATCTCCATTAGCCTGGTATTTTATGAACGCCTGGTTAAGCGGATTTAACTACCGAATACAAATCAGTTGGACTGTATTTGCGATGGCGGGCGCTGCTTCTGTATTCATTGCCCTGATAACCGTCAGTTTCCAGGCTATCAGAGCGGCGGTCGCAAACCCCGTTAACAGCCTGCGTTCAGAATGAGCTTCGGCTGACAAAGCCAGTCTCCGCTCAGTATGAGCGCCGGCTTACAAAGAAAACGCTAACGCGGATCTTATTAAATGATTGGCCTGACCTCTGTTAAGGGTCAGGCTTAACATTTTGCTTTTTGAACCAGAAATAAAAAGGCACACCTGAAAATGTTAACAACAGGCCGATCAGTGAGTCGCGCGTATTTACCATCAATGTTGTAATAACCAGGGTCAGCGAGAATAATATTACAATTACGGGAATAACGGGATACCCGATGACTTTATCGGTAATTTTTTTCTTCAGCTTCATTTTGATTAGTCCGGAGGCACTGAGCACGGCAAAAGAATAACCACAAACTACTATAAGATTTGTCAGTTGATCAAACGTACCTGTAATCACCAGTACAGAACTCCAAATGCATGAATAGATCAACGATATATATGGCGTTTTAAAAACAGGATGTACAAAAGCTGCTTTCCTGAAAAACACTTTTTCCTGTGCCATGCGAAAACTGATTCTGGGATATGTGATAATACAACCGGTCAGCGCACCAAAAGTGGAAATAAAAATAAGCACCAGGATAAGAGTTGATCCTACCCTGCCGAACAAAGTTTCAGAAACAACGGCGGCAGCAATTTTTTCGTCGGGAATGGAGGCCAGTAATTCAACTGAAAATACCTGCATGTATACATAGTTCAGCAGAAGATATAATATCGTTACAATGCTGATGCCGCCAATAATCGCATAGGGCAGGTTTTTTTCAGGATTTTTTATTTCTCCCGAAACAAAACTGACGATACTCCATCCATCAAATGCCCAGAGTGCACTGACCAGTGCACCAAAAAAACCACTATATAAGGCGACACCGGATAATGCATGGTCATAATCAGCATACCGGACGGCTTTCACCGGCTCTCCTGCATATAAAAGGCCAGCAATTATCAAAAGAAGAATACCCATGATTTTTGCTGTTGTAACCAAATTATTCAGAATTCCCGAATTTTTTACTCCGGTAATGTTGTACCATGTCAGGAGTATGATTGTACTGATTGCGAGAATCTTAATCGACAGACTTTGGAAAGGATAAATAAAATGGGCTATTGAAAGATCGCTTTGAGAAGGTAAAACTGTTCCAAAATGAAACAAGGCGTCGGCTGATTGTGAAAATACAAAGGCCAGTGCAGCGATTGAACCGCATCCAATGATTGTAAAAACAGACCAACCATATAGAAATGCAATGAAATCTCCATATATCAATCGCAGATATTCATAGAATCCTCCTGTCTTATCAGTCAACCCGGCAAATCCGGAATAAGTAAATGCGCTGAACATCGTAATTATACCGGCCGCGACCCACACCCATAAAATATAGTGCTCACTCATCAGCGAACGCGACATGGGCGCAATTTTCTTGAAGACGCCAGAGCCAATC
The DNA here is from genome assembly GCA_013286315.1 of Bacteroidota bacterium. Taxonomy (GTDB): domain Bacteria; phylum Bacteroidota; class Bacteroidia; order Chitinophagales; family Chitinophagaceae; genus Puia. The sequence continues at coordinate 5,017 of JABDFX010000082.1, forward strand.
ATGATACCGGCAACGAGCAGGATGCTGGTGGGGAGTCCGATAACCCTCTTAAGTGGAATTTTGGTGCGGTCTTCGTTTTCAGGCATTTTTTTAAATTGTCATTGCCAGAATCTATTAGAGAACGCTACAACGTGATCACTTTCGTTTTTTCAGCAAATCTTCAATCCGCTCATCCGGTATAAGATCCGTTGTTTTAAGCAGTTTAATTTTTCTGCAATCAGGATGAGTAGCATTGAGAACATAATTATATGATTCTGGTAATACGGCGGAGGGAACTTTGAGAATTGGGAAAATACCTTCATCATACCATTTATTCCCGATGGGCTGACTTTTGGAATAATCATTAAATTTTCGCCACCCACCAGGAAGGTCCTTAAATTGAACAAACTGTATTTTCATTGAATCGGGTATTTCCAGGATCATGGTTTTAAAATCCTGATTAAATCCGATACCCTGCCTGCGAATCATATTTTCCAAAAATGCAAGTGCGATCGACTCTGCGCAATAAACCACTTTACGGCCGCTTCCATTCCAGCGGCCTGCGAAACCGGGCGCAATAATCTTCTTGCTAAATGATTTATGTACAATCCGGTAAACCAGCATGATGGAGATTAAACGGCATACCCATGAGAAAGACGGCCCAACTCATCTTTAACCAGATCAACACCTCCGGGTGTTGTCAGCCATTCTATTGGCTTCTCTTTAGAGTTCCAAAAAGGTTTTTCCAGCCAGTCATTAAATTCTTCTATGTTTCCGAATATATCCTCTCCTTTTCTATACAATGCAATCAGCTTAAGCAGGTGTTCGCTTTGTATTGGGTCCAAAGGTTTTTGTTGCTCCTTATAGTTATGAACAGTCCGGGAGGAGATATTTATCAACAAAGCCAGTTTTTTTTCAGGCATATGGATTGAATCGGCAAATTCGTAAAATAATTTAGGTTTAATTCCTTTACGCGCAGAAATTACGAGTTCAAAAGCCGATTGCAGGTCAAGGCTTTTAAACCGGTCGCGGACTGAAACGGGTATTGCTGATGAGATAGCCATTTGAATTGATTACAAGATAGTGAAAATTTTCCATATGCAAAGCGAAAATATTCATTAAACAATAAATCCACCATTTCTGGTGGATTTACTCGTTGACCAAGGGATGCATCTTTGCGACAGGAAATACCTGAATTAGATCATTCGACGCATCATTTTAAGACCTTATAATTTTGCGATTCATGCGGTTCTCCTGACGGTTCAAAAGGTATTGTTCATGCCTTGAAATATGACCACCATGCCGGTAGGCCATTCTTCTTTCTTCCTGGCGGATACGATGATCACCACGATGCATATGATAAGCCTGGCGTTTGCTGATATCACCCCTTCTCATCTTTCGATCGATCCGATGATGCTGGTTTGTTAAACGCTGATTTACTTCTGCCCGACGGGGATGGTTTTTTGCAAAACCATCCTGAGCCAAAGACACATTGGCCATGGCGAGAAATGCAATAAAAAGCGCGGAGAATAGTAATTTCGATTTCATTTGTTTTTTTTTAAGTGCCTTCGCACGTAATCTAAGACCTGAAATCAAAACCGGGGTTTAATTTCCGTTTGGAATTAACGTTTCTTTCAACCGACAGGCAGTCGTCCATTGACCAGGGAATCTCCCATCCACTCTCAAAATCCCATTTCGTCCGCACTGGGTCCGTAGGATCCGGGAATGGGAATACTCAGCAGCCGCAGAAAAACGCCCATTTGCGCACGATGGTGAATAGTTTGGGAAATCGCCATTCTGATAACGTCTTCCTTAGACATGGTCATGTAGATTTCTTCGCCATTTCTCATTGTCCAGGAATTATGCAAATATTCATCATTTGTTTTTGACAAGGATTCCAAAGCCAGTTTTTGATTGTCCTCGAATGCTTTCATTAATTCCTTATTATTGTCTATGGGTGTTGGTTTATAATCCCCCAAAGCAAAATCAAGAACTTCAGTATTGATGCCAAGCGGAATCCAACCGGGTAATTCTGCAATATGGGTTGCCAGCTGGCGTATGGTCATGCTTTTGGGATGGGGTTTCCAATCGTATTGATCGTCCGGAACAATCTTCAGCATTTTGCGGGTGATGACTGCTTCTTCCTTCAATTGATTTTCGAAATGAGATGTAATCGTGTTCATATTATTGTTTAATGATTTAAACAAAGTAAACACCGACCACTGACAGCCCTATGGCAGTGCAAAAATTAAATTAATATTTTACGGGAAGAAGGCTCATATAATCGTCTAACGGCATATGTTTCGGGATGGTAAAATTTTCTTCTGTGCATTGTATTCTGAGGATTCGTGAAACCCGGAAATCGCGATAATCCTTTTTATTGTGGCACCATCCGATGAGATGCCAGCTGAGTGCGTAGAATACAAGCCCGATCGGTTCCAGCTTCCTGACAGAGACTTCATCCTGTTTATTCGTATATCCGATCTCCAGGATTTTCTGGGAAGAGATGGCCTGTTGAATGCGCGTCAGGTAATCAAAGCTCTGAACGAAACAAACGGGCACCTGCAATTTGATATTGGCAGCCAATTTCTCAATGGAATCTTTCTGGGATGACCGCAAAACGGATTTTACCTTGGTAAGGGCTGAAGAATAATGTTGATGAATGGATTTATCGGCAAATGCGGAAACAATGGATTCCATTAATAACAATGCGTTTGCTTCTTCCGTACTAAAAGAAACTGGCTGAAGGAAATATCCATTCACAATAAAGTATCCCCGATGTGGCTCAAAACTAACGGGAATTCCCTGTTCATTGAGTGCCTTAATATCCCGGTAAACAGAACGTACACTGATATTAAACTTCTCAGCAATTTTTTCGCCCGTTACGAATTTTTTGGATTGGAGTAATGTGAGAATGCCAAATAACCTGTCGATACGGTTCATGTTTCAAATTTACCACATTCGTTGTATTGACTTCGGCTCTTAAATTCAGTCTTTTTGCAATCAGGGATGCCAAACTTCCCGCCACGTCCGGACGTGGCGGGGAGTCGGCGAGGGTACGGATCCAAAACGGAGCACCAAAATAGTTAGTTTTATTTACTAAAAAAATTAGTGTGTATAAAATATTTATACTAGTTTTGAATAATCAACTACTTTAAACAGATAAAAAATACGCAATGTCAAACGCAGAAAAATTAAAGGCGCTTAAGTTAACCATAGATAAGATAGATAAGGACTTTGGCAAGGGCAGTGTGATGATGATGAATGAAAAAAGTACAGAACCCATGGAAGTAGTTTCCACCGGTTCCATCGGTCTGGATGTAGCCCTGGGCATTGGCGGTTTGCCCCGTGGCCGGGTAATTGAAATTTATGGACCTGAATCTTCCGGTAAAACAACCATTGCGACACATGTGATCGCTGAAGCACAGAAAAAAGGTGGTATGTGCGCCTTTATTGACGCCGAACACGCTTTTGACAGTAATTACGCCAAGAAATTGGGCGTGGATGTGGACAATCTTCTGATATCACAGCCGGATTATGGCGAACAAGCTCTGGAGATTGCTGACCGGCTGATTCTTTCAGGGGCCCTCGATGTCGTTGTGATAGACTCCGTAGCAGCCCTGGTTCCCAAGGGGGAATTGGAAGGAGAAATGGGTGACAGTAAAATGGGCCTTCATGCCCGGTTGATGTCACAGGCACTTCGTAAGCTGACTGCGACCATCAGCAAGACAAATACTATTTGCATATTCATTAATCAGCTTCGCGAAAAGATCGGGGTGATGTTTGGAAATCCAGAAACGACTACCGGCGGTAATGCTTTAAAATTTTATGCCTCCGTGCGTTTGGATATACGCCGGATGGCCCAGATAAAGGATGGAGAAGAAGCGATCGGGAACCATGTTAAAGTGAAAGTGGTGAAAAATAAGGTGGCTCCGCCTTTCCGCAGCGCAGAATTTGATATTATTTTCGGTGAGGGCATTTCAAAAATGGGGGAAGTCATTGATATGGGTGTGGAATTCGGTATCATCAATAAAAGTGGAAGCTGGTTTAGTTACGGATCAGATAAGCTCGGACAGGGTCGTGATTCCGTTCGTCAATTACTACTTGATAATCCGGAACTGGCTTCAGAAATCGAAGCAAAGATTCGTGCGAAGATTAAAGAGACCCAGGAAGGTGTGGCACCGGAAAAATAAGAAAAGATTTAAATTCTTGGGTTGGTAAGTTTCAGACTGTTCGAAAGGGCAGTCTTTTTTTTTGAACGCGTTCAAATTAAATCTTATTGTAAATATTCGCAGACCAAATTGCCGGAAGTATCTACTTCCCTATAAAAATTAATGTTTGCACACGGAAACAGTGCGGTAAAAAAAAGGGGTCAGAATAAAAATTCAACCCCGTTTTAAAATCCAATATCCTATGAAAAACCGAGGTAAAGATATACGTAAACATTCACATCCACAAGATGTAAAACCGATTACCCGGGAATCTTTAATTATTTTTTACAAGCTGTTCTGAAATAACGGTATTTGTAGCTTTATCCGTTGCCTTCAAAATATAACTCCCTCTTTGTAAAGCTGACACATTAACAATTTGCATTCCTGCTTCCACATCCTGTATAAATTTTATCGTTCCGTTGGCATCCATAACCTGAATATTCATGGCATGTGAAGAACGAACAATTAATAGCTTGTCTACCGGATTGGGATAAAATTTAAAATCGGCATCCGAAACGGAATTCACATTGACTGTTTTTGAGCTCAACTCCCTGCCATCTTTCCCGGTTATACGAATCCGATATGAAACTGCGCCGTCGCCTCCGGTATTATCCGTCATAGAATAATCCGAATCTGTTCCAGTAGATGCTTCCATGGCACTGATTACTTCAAAATGGATGGCATCAACACTTTTCTCAACAATGAAATAATCATCAGCTTTAACAGATGGAGTTGTCCATCGTAAGATTGCCTGACCATTGGATGCAGTAACCGTAAAAAGACTGAAAGCTATATTCGACTCCGGCGAAGTAATATTTATACGACCAAGATGATCATTTGTTGATTGGCCGAACGCCGAGCAGCATAGGAAAGCTGATATAAGCCATAACTGAAGTCGCTTCATGGGATAGTAAATGTGGATAAACTGTGGACAAAATCTATGCCATTTCCCAAAATAGGAATGACGACCGGTCATTTCTCCCACCCGAACCAGGTCTTTTACGGTATCCACTTGATTGCCTGAATACAGTGCTGTAAAGGGTTTGCGGTCAAGCCCTCTCCAAAATAGTAAGGTTTAAGAACTTTATAAACAAAAAATGCAGATCTCATTTATCCCGGTTTCCCTTTTTGGGCCAGGCCGGTATTAAACATCCGGTCAGAAGTTTACCATTGTTCTCTCATCTGAAATGACTTCAATTCCGGAAGTCGGGCTGAGCGCCGACTGCCATGACGTTTAAGCTTACATTGTGATTAAACCCATCAGCATGAGTATATATAAAATGGCTGCCAGTAAGCGGATCGCCCTGGTTGCTCATGATAATAAAAAGAAAGAGCTTATAGAATGGGCCATCTATAATAAGTCCGTTCTTTCAATGCATCGCCTTTTTGCCACAGGAACTACGGGGAAAATGCTGGAGAAAGCCATTGGCATTCCCATCACGAAGTTTATGAGTGGTCCTCTGGGTGGTGATCAGCAGATAGGAGCAAGAATAGCAGAAAGAAAAATTGATGTTCTGATTTTTTTCTGGGATCCCATGGAAGCCCAGCCCCATGATCCGGATATTAAAGCATTACTTCGTCTCGGTGTCGTTTGGAATATCCCTTTTGCCTGTGATCGTTCCACGGCTGATTTTCTGCTGACTTCTCCTCTCATGCACCAGGATTATGATGTAATTCAGCCGGATTATTCTCTCTACCTGAAAAGACCTGACAGATAGGTCAATCTTACTATCTTTAATTCAATCAATCATTTGATGGCCTATAACCTGTTCATGTGAATAAAATACTGAAAATCAGTTTACGCGTTCTGGCTGTACTGATGGGCCTTATTTTACTTACCTTCATTGGAGGGTGGATTTATCTGAAACAGCATAAAAAAGAAGTCATTGCCTTTATTGAATCCGAAGCGAAAAAAGGCCTGAACGGCGGAACACTGCATATCGGAGATATCAGCATCGGATTCAAGCATACATTTCCGAGGATAGCATTTACCATTGACACCCTCACCCTTCGTGACAGTTTATGGTTTCAGCACCATCACGATCTGATTTCCGCTACCCGGGTATATGCAACACTAGATTTTTTCAAACTCATTATCGGAAAAATAAATATCGAACGGGTGCAACTTGAAAATCCGCACATGTATATTTACACCGATGCTAACCGCTACACAAATACATCCGTCTTTAAAAAGAATAATCCACCAAAGAAAGATGCTCCTAAAAACCTTGATTATCCCATTCTGGAAATAATTGACGGAACGCTGGCTATCGATAAAAAAGAGGCGAATAAGTTCTTTGGTTATAATATTAACAACCTGGTATGTGTCATTCATGGAAATCCGGAAAACGAAGCTCTAAAAATTGATGTCATGCTGGATTGTAAAATACAACGCATGACGTTCAATCATGAAAGGGGTCCTTACCTGGAAGGTAAATCTGTGGTTGGGAAATTTCAGATTGAATTCAATAAGGATTCCAAGATTCTGCAATTCGAAAAAATCAAACTGGCGGTCGACAAACAACCATTTGTATTTACAGGCAAATTTTACCTGGCAGAAGTGCCTACTCCCTTTTTATTATCCTGGGAAACAAATAATCTTTCATTCCGAAAAGCTGCTTCGTTTCTGGCAAATAATATCCGGCTCAAACTGGACCCTTATGATATTTCAGAAACCATTACACATTTAACCGGTAGCATGGATAATTCAGAACCGGAATACAAAACGCCGCTCATTCATCTACGACTCAATGTGGAAAACAAGACCATCACTACGCCGGTCGTAATTATAAATAATGCGTCATTCACCGCGACTTTTAATAATGAAGAGATAAAAGGTAAAGGCCATGAAGACTCGAATACCGTGATGCATTTTTCGCCTTTAAAAGCCGACTGGGAAAAAATTGATTTTAATTGTGATTCCGTTGTCATCCGGAACCTTATACATCCGAAAATGAATATTCATATTGTTTCAAATTTCCAGCTGCAAAACATCAATAGCCTGCTCGACGAAAATACGCTTGGATTTACAAAAGGGTCCGGGAAAATAAGCATGAGTTATAGCGGTTCGCTTGAAAATAATTATGATAGTTTACGTTCAATAACCGGCACATTCAGAATGGATTCTGCAGGCCTGGATTACGTTCCCAGGAATCTGCAATTTGTCAATGGCCAGGGAAATGTACGTTTTCAAAATAAGGACATTTATATCGAACAATTAAGCCTCAACTCCGGCAGTTCTGATCTGTTGATGAATGGAAAGTTAAAGTCTGTGTTCTATCTGATCAATCAAAAAAATAATAAACTGACGATCGATTGGAACATCCGGTCAAATAAACTGAATCTGAATGATTTCACATCTTATCTGAAACAGGTAAAAGCTAAATCAGCTCCTAAGAAAAAAAAATCTTCCCTGGCGCAGACCCTGACGCAGTTCACGGCCTTACTGGAATCGGCTAATTTCAATCTTGACCTCGGCGCCAAACAATTAATTTATAAAAAATTTAATGCTGATAATCTGATGGCGAATCTCGAAATGAATGACAACGCCATCACCCTGAAAAAAATCAAGCTGCAGCATGCAGGTGGAAGTATCTCCATACAGGGCCTTCTTCAAAATCTGCCTGCTTCCAATCCCTTTTCTTTCAAAGCACAGTTGCAAAACGTGAACGTCAGTAAGATTTTTTATGCGTTTAATAATTTCGGCTTGAAATCTCCCACTGATAAAAATATCGGAGGTTCTTTAACTGCCGATGTAACCATGCAGGGCGGCCTCACTACCAAAGCCCAGATCATCCCGGGAGAATTGAAGGGATTTGTAAAATTTAATCTGCACGATGGCCAGTTGATCAACTTTGAACCTGTGCAAAAAATCCAACAAACCGTTTTCAAAAGCAGAAATTTTTCTGATATTCAATTTGCGGACCTGCACGATCTGCTGGAAATAAACGGCGACAATATTACCATCAACCGGATGGAAATCCATTCCTCTGTTATTACGATGTTCATTGAGGGTAAATACAATACGAAAACGGGTCCTGATCTGAGCATACAGGTGCCACTCAGTAATTTAAAAGCAAATAAAGATTCAGTACTGGTCAATAAGGGTATCTTTAGTAAGACTGGGGTTAGCGCACGTCTCCGCGCGCAAAAGGGCGAAGATGGGAAAATCAAAATAAGCTGGGATCCTTTTAACAAGGCTGGCAAACAGAAGAAAAAAAAGTCCTAGGGAGTCGTTTTTACCACAACAAATGATAGAGTGAAATTGTGACCCAAACAGTTTAAAAAGCTATGGTAAACGTTCAGCGTTAAGCATTCAGCCATGGAAATTTATTTTCAAAAACCTTAACTTACAGGTTGGCGGGAAAAACAGCAGCATTGTCCATCGGCATAATGCGTTTGCCGGATTTTAATTCAAAACTTTCTATTTCTTCAATCTGGTCGCCAAAAAACGCTATGCGATAACCATAATCCAGGTAAGGCAGATTGATATCTATGGTATCACCCTGCACACGAAACGTTCCCCGTTTAAACTCAAATTGATCACGGGAGTATAATGAATTCACGAGTGCATGTAAAAACCCCTGGCGGGAAATGGTTTGTCCGCGTTTTATGCGAACGATACCGTTTTCGAATTCTTCCGGGTTTCCGATACCATAGATACAACTCACGGATGCCACAACAATAATATCGCGCCGCCCGCTGAGAAGTTGTGTAGTCGCCTGCAACCGTAATTTGTCCAGTTCTTCATTTATTGAAAGGTCTTTTTCTATATAAGTATCACTCACCGGCATATAGGCTTCCGGCTGGTAATAATCATAATAGGAAACGAAATAACCGACTGCGTTGTCGGGGAAAAATTGTTTAAATTCTCCATAAAGTTGTGCCACCAGCGTCTTGTTATGTGTAAGAACCAGTGTGGG
>JABDFX010000083.1 GCA_013286315.1 Bacteroidota bacterium
TCAAAGCTTTCATCCGGATCGACGTTTTCCTGTTCCTTGTAATAAGGTATCTGGTAATGATTCATAACGTTGGATTAGCTGTTTACTTTAATGGATTCGTATTCTACTTTTGCCTGAATGAATTTCTTCAACAGAGAAAAAGATTTGTCTTTTTTTTCGATAAAATCAAAGGAGCCATATCGCTGACGATTTTCATTGTTGCACAATTCCTTCTGGCTGGAAAACAAAACCACAAAAATAGACGGGTCAAATTTTCGAATTTCTTCCAGGGTTTCCAGACCGTTGATTTCTCCATCGAGATTATAGTCCAGGACCACAATGGAAGGCCGCCGGCAAAGATTGGCAATACAGTGTTCACCGGTCGTATAGAAAAAGAATTGGGCTCCAAAGGATTCCAGCTCGCGGGCGATCATCTGCTGATACAACAGATTGTCTTCAACAATGAAAATGCCCTGAGAATCTTGCAAATACATGGGTAATAGGTTAATAATTAATTTATACATTATCATTTCGAAAAGAATGCCGAATCATAAATCGTTCATTATCACTTATTTATACCGATAGAAATAGGTAGTTTTTCCCGATTTGGGAAAGGGAAAACAAGTATGGGAGTATAAGAGTATAGGAGTATAAGAGTGGGGATCTTAATTTCAGACTATGTTCAACTGTCAACCGTCAACCGTCAACTGTTACTCAATTTCTAAGTGTAATTGCGAGATGCATGATGAAACAACCGATTCCACCTGCTTCACCAGCTCGGGTATGCGCTCGAGCTGATCGCGGTTTTTAGCGTGCATTTCGACTGCACGGATTACATCATGGATGCTGCGGATGCCCATGGAGTCGATGGTGGATTTTAACTTATGCGCCATCTTGGAAACCTGTTCCCAGTTTTCATTTGCAGCGGCTTCCACCAGCTCCTGCACATTTTGTGGTACAGTTTGAATAAAAAGCCGGATCATTTTTTTTATAAATGCGTCATCACCCCCTGAAACGGAATGAATCATCGCAAGATCATACAATAAATGATTGTCGGCTAAACCCGTTTTTCCGGATTTCAATTCCCCGGAATAACTAAGGATGGTATTCAGCAGATTTGCTTCCACTACGGGTTTGGCGAGAAAATCATCCATCCCGGCTTTCTCATATTTTATTAAGTCGGCAGAGTTACAATTGGCCGTCAGTGCGATGATGGGAATCGCCGAAAGGAGAGGATCCGCTAGATTACGGATTTGTTCTGTTGCCATGATGCCATCCATCACCGGCATCTGCACGTCCATCAAAACACAGTCAAAGATTTGTTTTTTTACCTGCTCCAGTGCTTCGGCGCCATTTCTTGCTATGACCACCTGTGCACCATTGGACTCAAGTATATGCCAGATGAGCTGTTGATTCATTTCAACATCTTCTGCAACCAGGATGGTTTTTCCAGATAGTATTTTTTCAGTTTCTGGGGTCAACATTCCATTTATTTCAACGGCCTCGCAGGCACTCATCACTTGCTCTTCAGTTCGCCATTCTGTATCATCCGGTATATGGTACTTTTTCCGATATCCAATTTCCTGGCTACCAGTAATACATCTTTATTATACTTATCCAGATAATGCTGAATGATCTGACTTTCGAATTCCTTCAGGGTTGTTTCCCTGTTCAGCAAATCGTTGATGCTGGTGGACGAATTCAATGTAATGTGTTCCGGAAGAATATTTTCTTCGTCACTCATCACGACGGCCAGCTCCACAATAGATTTCAGCTCGCGCACATTACCCGGGAATGGATAAGATATCAGTTTTTGCTGGGCTTCCGGACTGATTGATTTCCGGTTGATCTTATTTTCCTTGCAAAATGCATCCACGAAATTTTTTGCGAGGATGGATATATCATTGCCTCTTTCGCGCAAGGGCGGCAGCATAATAGGTAATCCGATTAAACGATAGTAGAGGTCTTCCCGAAATGTTTTATTTTTTACTTCTTCCAACAAATTTTTATGGGTTGCCACAATGATCCGCACGTTGATCGGCAATACGCTGTTGCCGCCAACCCTGGTGATCTCTCTTTCCTGCACAACGCGTAATAGTTTGGCCTGCAGGTTAATATCCAACTCTCCAATTTCATCCAGGAATAATGTTCCTTTATCGGCTTCTTCAAACTTACCGATGCGTCTGGTAACGGCACCCGTAAACGATCCTTTCTCGTGGCCGAATAGTTCACTTTCGAGCAATTCTTTTGGAATGGCCGCCACATTCACTGCTACGAAAGGCATGGCATGCCTCTCGGAATTAAAATGTATGGCTTTGGCCACCAGCTCCTTACCGGAACCGGTTTCCCCGGTGATGGATACAGTAATATTGGTCTTTGAGGCTTTTTCAATCAGCGCAAACACCCTTTCCATGGGTTCGCTGTTTCCGACAATGATCTGGGAGAAATCATACTTACGCCCTACCTGTTTTTTCAGGCTCTCCACTTCCTGTTTCAGGGTGCTGATTTCACGCAAATGCAGGATGCTGTTCCAAAGCCGGTCCTTGGTATCATCGTCTTTCACGATGTAATCGAAGGCACCGTTCTTTAACAGATTGATGGCGGTGGCCACGTCTTCCTGACCTGAAATGACGATGACACGGATGTCGGGATTAAATTCCTTAATTTTTCGTAATACTTCCGTGCCGTCACTGTCGGGCAGCGAGTAATCGAGAGTTACAACATCGGGAACTTCATGGAGGTGGGCGAAGAAATCACCAGGTGATTCAAATCGTTTAACTTCATATTCCGGATTAAGGGATAAATAATGTTCCAGCATGGAGCCGTACCACATATCGTCTTCAACAATGAAAACCTTGAACGACTGGTTGTTCTTCATATTTCGGATTATATCGGATTTTACCTTCGGTATAACGTGGTTTTAAAGATTTTTAGTATTGATTATGAACCAAAAAGAGACTTTTTCCAAGTATTATAATGATCTGAACCCGGAACAGAAACTGGCGGTGGATACAATTGATGGGCCCGTACTCGTAATTGCAGGTCCCGGAACGGGAAAAACCCAGATTCTGGGAGCCCGGATTGGTAAGATTTTACTGGAAACCGATACCGATCCAGGCAACATACTATGCCTCACTTATACCGATGCGGGCGCTATCGCCATGCGCCGTCGCCTGCTATCCTTCATAGGACCGGCGGCGTATAAAGTGAATATCTATACATTCCACGCTTTTTGTAATGATATTATCCAGGACAATCTTTCCTTTTTCGAAAAAAACAAACTGGATCCGATTTCTGAACTCGAGCAGATCCAGATGTTGCGGGAATTGATAGACAGTTTTCCGAAGAATCATGCTTTAAAACGTTATCGCGGGGATGTGTATTATGAAATCAAAAATCTGCGTTCGCTTTTCAGCACGATGAAACGTGAAGGATGGACACCTGCATTCATCGAAGAAAGAATCAACGAATATCTCGCCGATCTTCCCTCACGCGATGAGTATATATATAAGAAAAATGGTCCTGGTTTTAAGAAGGGTGATCCCAATAGGACCAAACTCGATGATCAGAAAGAGCGTATGGAAAAACTGCGGGCAGCCATACACGAATTCAATCGCTTCCAGCACCTGATGTTTGCCAATGAGCGCTATGATTATGATGATATGATCAACTGGGTGATCCGGGCATTCACCGAAAACGAACAATTGTTACGCCGCTACCAGGAAAAATTTCTCTATATTCTCGTCGATGAATTTCAGGATACCAGTGGTACACAAAATAAACTCGTAAACCTGCTCATCAACTTCTGGGATAAGCCAAATATTTTTGTAGTCGGCGACGACGACCAGTCCATCTTCCGCTTTCAGGGTGCCAACATATATAATATGAAGGAGTTTGCCGACAGTCAGAAGAAAAACCTGCTCACAGTCGTGCTCACTCATAATTATCGTTCCTCCCAACCGATTCTCGACATATCAAAACATCTGATCGGCTATAATCAGGAACGGCTGATCAATAAAATAGAAGGTCTTAGCAAGGATCTGGTCGAGGCCAAAAAAGAAATTGCCCGGCTGCCGGAGCCTCCGGTGATTCGTGAATATCAAACCGAAAGAGAGGAAATGATTGATATCATTTCACAAATTGAAAGTCTGATCAACCAGCAGGTGCCTCCCGGGAAAATTGCAATCATATATAAAGAGAACCGCTACGGTGAGGAACTGCTTCCATATTTTAAACTGAAGAATCTACCGGTCTACAGTAAACGAAGTATCAACCTGCTGGAGGACCCGCTCATCGGGAAAATTTTATTGATCATCCGTTACCTGGCTACAGAACACGAAATTCCCTTCAGCGGGGATGAGATGCTTTTTGAAATACTGCATGCTGAATGGTTCCGGATACCCGCCATAGAAATTGCCAGCATTACAGCGGAAGTCGCCCAGAAACAATACAGCAACGAAAAGATTTCCTTGCGAAAACTGCTTAGTGATAAAGCCAATAAACCGGGCAAAGATTTATTCTCCCAACCCCTGAATCCCGCACTGGCAGCCGCTTCGGGGATCCTGGAAGCCCTGATCAGCGCGGTTTCAAACACCACATTGCAATCCTTGTTCGAGGCCATTTTCCGCGACTCCGGAATTCTCCGGTTCGCCATGCAACATGCCGAGAAACAACGCATCCTCCAGGTACTGACTGCATTTTTTGACTTTATAAAAGAAGAAACCCGCCGCCAGCCATTGTTAACGCTGCAGCAGCTGGTTACACATCTCGACCTGATGGAGGATAACAGCATTGATCTTCCGCTCACCGAAGTCAATGGCAGTATGGATTCCGTTAACCTGCTCACGGTGCACGGCTCCAAGGGGCTCGAATTTAAATACATTTTTTTTGCCGGTTGTAATTCCCACTACTGGGAGAAGAAGGGCGGCGCCAATAAGGGATTTCATTTCCCGGATACATTATTACAATCCCATGCAAGTGATTATGAAGAATTGCGCCGGCTATTTTACGTTGCCATCACCCGTGCCGAAACACATTTATATATATCCTACAGCCGTTTTCGCAATAATGGCAAAGAAGCCGAGCCTTCCATTTTCATTGCAGAAATCCGCGCCGGATTTGACCTGCCCTTTGAAACTCCGACGCCAGCCGGACAAACAATCAGCGACTTTCAATTTTTACTGTTGCAGGGTCAGCAGCCACCGGAAATGGAAAGAATCGAAATGGATTTCATTAACCGGGTGCTGGAGAATTTCCAGATGAATGTAACCGCATTGAATAACTTTATCAAATGCCCGTTGGAATTCTATTTCAAAAATCTCATACGTATCCCATCACCCAAAAATGAAAATACAGAATTCGGTTCTTCCGTTCATTTCGCACTCGAACAGCTGTTCCGTAAAATGATGGATAATGAAAAAAAGTTTCCCGAATCAGGCTTTTTTATCGCTTCCTTTGACTGGTACATGGACCGCCACCGTGAGAGTTTTACTCTTGAACAATTCAGGCGCAGGAAGGAATACGGACATATTATTCTTCCGGCATATTATGAAAAATACGTGCGAAGCTGGAACCCGATCGTAAGTATTGAAAGAAGAATTAATAATGTGTCTATTGAAGGAGTTCCCGCAAAGGGTATGCTTGATAAACTTGAATTTGATGGCAAACAGGTGAATATCGTCGATTATAAAACCGGCAATCCGGATAACTCCATCCAAAAAATCAAGGGGCCGAATGACAAGCAACCCCTGGGTGGCGATTACTGGCGACAGGCCGTTTTTTACAAACTTCTTGTAGACCGCGGTCAAAGGGACTGGCAGGTGGTCAGTACGGAGTTTGATTTTGTCGAGCCGAATAATAAAGGAACTTATGTAAAACAAAAACTTTTCATCACTCCCGAAGATGAAATGGTGGTTACCCGGCAGGTAACGGAAACATGGGGGAAAATTCAGCGTCACGAATTCTATACCGGTTGCGGTAAGGAGGATTGCCATTGGTGCAATTTTGCAAAAAATAATAAACTGGACATCCGGGCAACCATAGCACAGGAAGAGGAACATTCAAGTTTATAAAATCATAAAACTGTTTAAATCCCATTTCCCTCCAGTAAGTTTGCAGCCAAGTACATGAAGCGACTCTTTATTTTCTTCCTGGTCTGTGTGGCTGTCACACGTTATCCTCTTATTACAGGTTGTGCCAATATAGTTCCACCCACGGGTGGCCCCAGGGATAGTCTTCCGCCGGTTCTGCTGACCGCCGAACCAAGAATGAGGGCGATTCATGTGGACGGGAAAAAAATCATTCTGACTTTTGATGAATACATTGATTTAAAAGACATCCGGAACAACCTCATCGTTTCTCCTGTTCCGAGAACGACGCCCACGGTAACTTCCCATCTGAAAGTGATCACCATTGAAATGAAGGATACCCTTCAGCCGAACACGACATACGCACTGAATTTCGGCAGGGCCGTTACAGATGTGAACGAAGGAAATGTTTTGAAAAATTTCACCTATGTTTTTTCTACTGGAAAATATGTGGACTCCATGCGATATAGTGGCCGTGTGATCATGGCTTATACCGGCAAGCCCGACAGTACGCTGATTGTGATGCTCCATGACAAACTCTATGATTCAGCGGTTGCCAAGGAGAGGCCACGTTATATTGCCCGGCTCGACAGTTCCGGAAATTTTACTTTCTCAAATATCCGTCCGGGAGTTTATAACTTATTTGCATTGAAAGATGAAACGGGTTTGCACGAGTACACATCCAGGGCACAGATATTCGCTTTTGCTGACAGCCCGGTGGATCTTACCAGGCAGGCCCCTTCGCTACTGCTATATGCTTATGCAGACACCAGTGGCTTTGCAAAACCCACTAAAAAACTATTACTGCCACCTGCTCCTCCCAAGAAAGAAGATAAGGACAAACCCAAAAGATTAATTATTTCAGGAAATATTCCCAATGGCCAGTTGGATTTGCATGACCAGCTGATATTAAGTTTTGGAGCTCCTCTTAAATTTTACGACACAAACAAAATCCGTTTCACAGTAGATAGTTTTCTAAATATCACCTCCTATAGTTGGTTGATGGACAGCAGTAATAAAAAACTGACTTTAACCTATGCATTTAAGCCCGGCACCCCTTATCATCTCATTTTACAGAAGGACTTTGCAGAAGACACGCTGGGCGGCAAATTATTAAAGATCGATACGATCAATTTCCGCACTAAAAGTGAATCGGATTACGGCAATCTCCGGTTAAGATTCCGGAACGTCGAATTGAACCGTCATCCCATTTTACTTTTTTTCTCGGGCGACAAAATCATTACATCCTATAAATTAGGCCCTTCGCTCCGCTACAATAACAAATTATTTATCCCCGGTGAATACCAACTCCGGATATTGTACGATACCAACCAGAACGGTGTCTGGGATCCGGGTGATTACTATAAACACCTGCAACCGGAGATCGCTGTTCCATTAAAGAATAAGATCAATGTGAAGGCGAACTGGGACAATGAAATCGATATAACTTTGTAAATTTATAGATGCAATTCTCATCGGCTCTGTTGGAAACGGCGGTCAACGAATTCGCCAAGCTACCCGGTATAGGGAAGAAGACAGCACTTAGGCTGGTTCTTCATTTGTTAAAACAAGATCCATCTGCTGCCCGGGCCTTCGGGGAAACCGTTCTAAAAATGCGTCTGGATATCCGGTTCTGCCATCGCTGTCATAATGTGGCCGATGCTGATATCTGCTCGATCTGCGCCAATTCGATGCGCAGGAAGGATATGATCTGTGTTGTAGAAACCATCCGGGACGTGATTGCCATTGAAACCACCCAGCAATTCAGCGGAACATACCATGTGCTGGGGGGCGTTATCTCTCCGCTGGATGGGATAGGTCCGGATCAGCTTTCTATCGATTCCCTGGTGGATAGGATTCAGAAAGAAGGAGTTATAGAAGTCATCTTTGCACTCAACCCCAATATTCAAGGGGATACTACCATATATTATATACAGAAAAAGCTGGCTGCATTCCCAGTGAAAATAACTACCATCGCCCGGGGTATTTCCTTTGGCGGAGAGCTGGAATATGCCGATGAGATGACTTTGGCCCGGTCGATTTCCAACCGCCTGCCGGTAGAGAGTTATGTTTCACATCGTTAGTGGTTGATGGTTGGCGGTTGGCGGTTGGCGGTTGGCGGTTGACGGTTGGCGGTTGGCGGTTGGCGGTTGACGGTTGACGGTACTTCGATGACCATTGACCATTGACCGTTGACGGTTGACGGTTGACAGTTGACAGTTGACGGTTGACGGTAATTCGATGACCGATGACCTATGACCGTCTTGTCCGCCGAATCCCGCGCCTCGCGGGAGAAGGTGGATGACCGATAAGCGCCTGGACTAAGCCGAGAACAGCACTTCCAGTCTTCCATACTTCCAGTCTTCCATACTCGTTTTTGTCTTTGGGCTTTAAGCTTAAATGATGTAATTTTGCACTTCATCAGGCAGATTTGTTTATTGTTCGGCCTGACAGATTGAAAGATGAACTGAACTAATAAACGCCAGGTAAGTCCTATATACTTTTCCTTCCGTTGCCAGTAAGTCTTCTCTGTCATTTTCCGTCACAAACAGTCAGCATAAAACTAGAACCATGTCAAATATAAAATCGGCATTGGAGTCCCGTATTCTCATTATTGACGGCGCCATGGGTACGATGATACAGCGATATAAGCTGGAAGAAGGTGATTACCGGGGTGAAAGGTTTAAAGACTGGGCCTCAGATGTGAAGGGTAATAATGACCTTCTGTCCATAACCCGTCCGGATATCATCCGGGCCATTCATCTGGAATATCTTGATGCCGGAGCGGATATTATTGAAACCAATACATTCAGCAGTACCGCGATTGCCCAGGCTGATTATAATATGCAATCACTTGCGTATGAACTCAACGTGGCTTCTGCGAAAGTAGCCAGGCAAGCGATTGAGGAATTCTCTTCGACCAAAACTAATACAGTCAACGGTCAACGGTCATCGAGCAAGTTCCAACCGCCAACCGCCAACCGCCAACCATCAACCGTCAACCAAAAATTCGTTGCCGGCGCCATCGGCCCGATGAATAAAACCTTGTCATTATCCCCCGATGTAAACAATCCGGGTTTTCGCTCAGTGAGTTTTGATGAAGTTTCAGATGCTTACTATGAACAGGTTTCCGGTTTGGTGGATGGTGGTGTGGATTTACTTTTAATTGAAACCATTTTCGATACACTGAATGCAAAGGCTGCCATTTATGCCATAAAAAAATATTTCCGCGATACAAAAAAAGAATCGTTGCCGATCATGATCAGCGGCACCATTACGGATGCCAGTGGCAGAACCCTGAGCGGACAAACCCTTGAAGCTTTTTATACCTCTGTTGCACACGCCAAACCACTCAGTGTGGGACTTAATTGCGCACTGGGTGCGGCTGAAATGCGACCACATATTGCCGAACTTTCAAAAATCGCATCCTGTTTCACTTCTGCCTATCCAAATGCAGGTCTTCCGAATTCCATGGGTCTTTATGAAGAAGAACCGGAAGAAACTGCCCATTTTTTGGAAGAATGGGCAAAACAGGGATTTGTCAATATTGTAGGTGGCTGCTGTGGTACCACACCGGATCATATCAGGCATATTGCTGAACGAGTGAAAAAATTCCCACCAAGAAAATTGCCGGTTATGGAAATGGTTGCATAAAAAATTAATATTCTAAATGAGTGAAGCGAACGTCATTTATCCTTATCTCCGTTTATCGGGCCTTGAACCATTGGTCATTCGTCCAGAATCGAACTTTGTGAATGTGGGCGAAAGAACCAATATCACGGGATCAAAAAAATTCGCGCGGCTGATCCGCGAAAATAAATATGAGGAAGCTTTGGCCGTTGCCCGTCAGCAGGTGGAGAACGGAGCCCAGATCCTGGATGTAAATATGGATGATGCGTTACTGGATGGCGAGAAAGCCATGACACATTTCCTCAACCTCATCCAGAGTGAGCCCGATATTGCGAAGATTCCCATCATGATCGATTCTTCCAAATTCAGCATTATTCAGGCCGGTCTTAAATGTGTACAGGGTAAATGTATCGTCAATTCAATTTCTCTGAAAGAAGGAGAGGATAAATTCATCGAACAGGCCATCATCTGTAGAAGTTTTGGCGCTGCAGTGGTCGTCATGGCATTTGATGAAAAGGGTCAGGCAGATACGAGGAAACGCAAGGTGGAGATATCGAATCGTGCGTATGATATTCTGACCAAACAGCTTGACTTCGATCCGCAGGATATTATTTTTGACCTAAACATATTTGCCATTGCCACGGGCCTCGAAGAACATAATAATTATGCAGTAGATTTTATTGAAGCCACACGCGAGGTCAAAGCCATGCATCCACTGGTCAAGATCAGTGGAGGCGTCAGCAATCTTTCTTTTTCATTCCGCGGAAACGAACCGCTGCGCGAAGCCATGCACAGCGTATTTCTTTATTACGCCATCGCGGCCGGTATGAGTATGGGTATTGTAAATGCCGGACAACTGGTGATCTATGATGATATAGAACCAGGACTTCGCCAGTTATGCGAAGACGTGATCCTGAATCTGAATAACGAAAATAACGAAGCCACAGAAAAATTACTGGCTGCAGCGGAATCGGTCAAAGGGAAAGTTAAAGAGGAAAAGAAGGATGAAAGCTGGCGCCTGACATCAGTGGAGGAGCGTCTCAAACACGCGCTTATCCATGGAATTACGGAATATATAGAAGCGGATACGGAAGAAGCCAGATTGCATTACGATAAACCACTGGAAGTGATCGAAGGACCGCTCATGGCGGGAATGAATGTGGTTGGAGATCTTTTCGGCAGTGGAAAAATGTTTCTTCCACAGGTTGTGAAAAGTGCACGCGTGATGAAAAAATCAGTCGCGGTGCTCACCCCTTTTATTGAACAGGAAAAAATTGACAATTATAACCGGCGTGTGGCTGCGAGCTCTACCGGAACGGCAACAGAAGAAAAAGGAAATGCGAAGATATTACTGGCAACTGTAAAAGGAGATGTGCATGATATCGGTAAGAATATCGTTGGCGTCGTGCTTGGCTGCAATGGTTATGATATCGTCGATCTGGGTGTAATGGTACCCGTTGATAAAATTCTGGAAACAGCTCTCCGCGAAAATGCAGATATCATCGGGCTTAGCGGATTGATTACTCCTTCACTTGACGAAATGGTTTATGTGGCCCGCGAAATGAAAAGGAGAAATATGAATCTTCCCCTGATGATCGGGGGCGCAACCACCTCCCGCCTGCATACTGCCATCCGTATTGCACCGGAATATGAACACGGGGTTGTTCATGTACTCGACGCTTCCCGTAGTGTTACTGTTGCCGGAAGCCTGCTGAATGATATTCTGAAAAAACCATTTCTTGAAAATATCGGTACAGAATACAGCAAACTGAAATCTGATTTCGCGAATAAGAAATCCGGGAAACAACTCTTGACCTACGCGGAATCAAAGGCGAATAAAATAAAGATTGACTGGAAAAAATTTGAACCTGTACAACCGGCCTTCCTCGGAGTGAAAATTTTCGATTCGGTCCCTCTGCAGGAAATTGCCGAATTCATCGACTGGCAGCCATTTTTCATTGCCTGGGAAATGCATGGTAAGTTTCCACAATTGCTGAGCGATGAAGTGATCGGAGAAGCAGCCACCCGTTTGTTTGCGGATGCAAAGGCCCTTCTTAAAAAAATCATTGATGAAAAATGGTTAACGCCACGCGGCGTGATTGGTATCTGGCCAGCCAATGCAACAGCAGATGACACAGTATCCGTCGCCGCGACCGAAGCAGATGGTCTTCCGGAGCCATTGGAATTCCTTCGGCAGCAATCCAAAAAGGCAACAGGACAATCTAATATTTCACTGGCAGATTTTATTGCACCGGCAGATTCCGGTAAAACGGATTATATCGGCGCTTTCTCTGTTACCATTGAAGGAATTGAAAAACATATTACACGGTTTATGGAAGACCTGGATGATTATAACAAGATCATCCTGCAGGCACTGGCCGACCGGCTCGCCGAAGCATTTGCGGAATGGCTTCATAGAAAAGTGCGCATGGAATACTGGGGATATGAAAAGACGGAACAACTGACCAATGAACAATTAATCAGGGAAGAATATACGGGCATACGACCTGCTCCCGGATATCCTGCCTGTCCGGATCATACAGAGAAATACAAATTATTCCATTTGCTGGGCGGAGAAAAAACAACTGGTATCACGCTGACGGAATCCCTGGCAATGTATCCGGCGTCATCAGTCAGCGGCTGGTATTTTGCCAATCCTGAAAGCAAATATTTTGGTATTGGAAAAATAAGCCGTGACCAGGTAGAAGATTATGCATCCAGAAAAAATATGGAAATTGCAGAAGTGGAAAGGTGGCTGCGGCCTGTTTTGGATTATGAAGCTTAATACGGTTTCCCGCTTTAACTTCTGATTAAAAAGAATGGTTGTAAATTGCGGCGTGAAAAAATTGATATCCCCCATGATGAGTAACCGAAAAATGATGTGCAGGTATTTTGTGTTTATCATCGCATGGTTACCCTTTCCCGGCCTGGCTCAGTCCGGCAATCAAATCATAATTTCTTCTCCCTCTAAGACTTCGGGTAAGAAAGTCAGGAAACATGAATTATACTTCTCCTGGGGATATAATAAAGAATGGTATACCAATAGTAATGTCAGTGTAAGCCAACCTTCACTGGGTAACTCTTTTACATTTACAAATGTGAAGGGAGTTGATCATCCCGGCTGGGAGAATGAGCAGTTTTTCACAAAGGCTCTAAGTATCCCGCAATACAATTACCGTCTCGGTTATTTTATTGACAGGGATAAGGGATGGGGTGTTGAAATAAATTTTGATCATACAAAATGGTTATTCCCCAATAACCAGATGGTTCATATAAAAGGGAAGGTCAATAATCACCCGTTCGAGGGCCAGGTTTTCTTCGCGGACAGTGTGGCCGGATCAGATTCAAGTTCTTATCATTATCTGAATAACGGCGCCAACTTTTTACTTTTTAATGTGGTGAAACGCTGGCATATCTGGGAAAATAAAAAGCAAACCATCATGGTGGACGGACTGGGAAAATTGGGAGTAGGTCCTGTTATCCCGCATGTGCAGGTAAAGTATTTTGAGCAACCGCAAAATGATCAGCACTTTCAATTGGGCGGATGGAACGCAGGCCTGGAAGCAGATTTGAAAGTTACTTTCTTCCAATACGTATTTCTGGAATACGGCAATAAGCTGGACTATGCCCGGTATACGAATCTGAAAATATATCAGGGTACTGACAAGCAGGCTTTTGGTACATATGAAATGATTTTGAATCTGGGAGTGAGCGTTCCTGTCGGAAAATACAAATAAGGCGAAGGCGAAGGCTCAAGGCGAAGGCTTAAGGCGAAGGCGTAAGGCGAAGGCGAAGGCTCAAGGCCTGAAATTACTTTTGAGATTTCCACGTTTTTAATGTGTGTCTTCAGAAGAGATCTCATTCCTAAAAATTATCTATTATCATAAGAAATAAATTTTACACTTTAGCCTTAAGCCTTAGCCTTGACCTTACGCATTAGCCTTGGCCTTAAGCCTTAGCCTTGGCCTTACGCCTTAGCCTTTGCCTTAAGCCTTAGCCTTTGCCTTACGCTTTAGCCTTGGCCTTACGCCTTAGCCTTTGCCTTACGCTTTAGCCTAAACAGAAGGAAATTTTTTCTCAAACAGCCACCAGAAACTTTTACGTTTTTTCAAGAGATCATAATTATTCGAGATATACATATTGATATGATTCATTGCTTCATCCATATCATCGGTAATCAATAAAAGATCAAGGTCTTCCTTCTGAATGGTTTCTTCATTGATCATCTTCCGGATCATCTCGACCAGGTGATGGTAGTAGGATTTCCCAAATAGAACCACCGGAAATTGGATAACTGATTTTGTCTGGATCAGCGTGAGTGTATTGAACATTTCATCCAGAGTTCCAAAGCCACCCGGC
>JABDFX010000084.1 GCA_013286315.1 Bacteroidota bacterium
TAGTGACGGGGATGGAATCGGCGATCTGAATGGCATTATTCAAAAACTGGACTATGTAAAAAGTCTGGGTATTGATGTGATTTGGCTAAACCCCATTTATGCTTCACCCAATGCCGATAATGGATATGATATCAGCGATTATCAGGCCATCATGAAGGAATTCGGGACGATGCAGGATTTTGACAGGCTGCTTGCCGAAATCCACAAACGCGGACTCAAATTAGTGATGGATCTCGTAGTGAATCATTGCAGCGATGAACATTTCTGGTTTAAGGAAGCCCGCAAATCAAGAACCAATCCCTACCGGAATTATTTTCACTGGTGGAATGCAGAAAATGGAAAACCATCTCCACGATACAGTTTTTTCGATGTAAATAATGATGCATGGAAATATGACTCAGCCACGAACGCTTATTACCTGCATTATTTCGGGGAAAAGCAACCGGATCTGAACTGGGAAAATCCGGCGCTGCGTCAGGAGATTTATAAGATGATGCGCTTTTGGCTGGACAAGGGAATCGATGGGTTCCGCATGGATGTGATCACGATCATTTCAAAAGACACAACGTTCCCGCCCATGCCCGCCATCTACAATGGAAGCTGGGATAAATTCTACGCGAATGGTCCGCACATTCACGATTATCTGCAGGAGATGAACCGGGAAGTGCTCGGCAAGTACAATATGATGAGTGTAGCCGAAGGCATGGGCATTTCAACAAAAGATGTATTGAAATTTGTAGATGCTGACCGGATGGAATTGAATATGGCTTATCATTTCGAAGGCATGGGTTATGGTTACCTGCCGGGTAAATGGAAAACCCCCGATCCCAATGGATACGACCTGGTTGGCTTCAAGAAAATCTACTCACGCTGGGATTCGGTTTTTGCTGAAAAGGGTTGGGGAACCATCTACCTCGGCAATCACGATCAGCCCCGTATGTTGACACGCTGGGGAAATGATGCACCCGAATTCAGGGTTTATTCTTCGAAATTGCTCACGACGTTTTTAATGACCATGCGTTCTACGCCCTATTATTATTATGGTGATGAACTGGGTATGATGAATATCAAATTTGATAAAATTGAAGACTACCGCGATATCGAGACCCTCAACATGTACCGGAAAATAAAAAATGAGGGCGGAGATTTACATGCTTTTATTGAATCGCAGAAAAATGGCGGTGCCCGGGATAATGGACGCACACCCATGCAATGGTCAGATACTACGGAAGCCGGTTTTACCAATGGAATACCCTGGATCAAAGTAAATCCGAACTATTCAACCATCAATGTGACCGCGGAAGAAAAGGATCCAAATTCGATTCTAAATTATTTTAAGAAAATGGTAAGGCTCCGTAAAACAACGCCCGCACTGATCTATGGAAAATATGAGCTGCTCGATAAAGATAACCCCTCCATCTATTGTTATACCCGTGAATGGAATGGTAAAAAAATTCTCGTGCTCCTGAATTTTAAAGCGCAGGCTGCGATGGCAAATACAGGACTGGATTTAAATCAGGCCAGGATTCTGATTGGCAACTATACGGATCCTTCATTAACCGGCACATTGAGGCCTTATGAAGCGGTTGTTATGGAAATTAAATAGCAGATTCAATAAGATGCATGAAAAGGCTGCCGCTTTCATATATATTTCTCTTTCTCTTCGCAGGTAATATGATAGGCCAGACTGTCCCTGCTGATAAAAAATGGTGGAAGGAGGCGATCATCTACCAGATCTATCCGCGCAGTTTTAAGGACAGCGATGGGGATGGCATCGGCGACCTCAAAGGCATTATTTCCAAATTGGATTATATTAAAAAGCTGGGCATCGATGTGGTATGGCTCAATCCGATTTATAGCTCACCCAATGATGATAATGGTTATGATGTGAGCGATTACCGGAATATCATGAGGGATTTTGGAACGA
Organism: Bacteroidota bacterium; assembly: GCA_013286315.1. GTDB lineage: Bacteria > Bacteroidota > Bacteroidia > Chitinophagales > Chitinophagaceae > Puia. The sequence continues at coordinate 1,928 of JABDFX010000084.1, forward strand.
TGGCCGATTTTGATTCCATGATAACGGGAATGCATAAACGCGGAATTAAATTGGTTATGGACCTGGTAGTGAATCATAGCAGTGACGAACACGAGTGGTTCAAACAAAGCAGGAGCTCGAGAACTAATCCTTATCGCGATTATTATCACTGGTGGGACGCAGAAAGGGGCAACCCTTCACCCCGGTATAGTTTATTTGATATAAACCACGATGCCTGGCGATATGATTCAGTAACCAACGCATGGTACCTGCATTATTTCTCCAGAAAACAACCTGATCTGAACTGGGAAAATCCAAAACTGCGTCAGGAAGTGTATGATATCATGAAATTCTGGGCCGACAAGGGTATCGATGGATTCAGGCTGGATGCATTTGGTTTTGCCGCCAAGGATACCAGTTTTCCGGTTTTCCCCGCGGGATATGAAAAAAACTTTATGCTGTACTATGCTATGGGGCCACACCTGCATGAATACCTGAAAGAAATGAACAATCAGGTATTCAGTAAGTATGATGTGATGAGTGTTGCTGAAGGTGCAGGAAATACTTTTGAAGATGCACATAACCTGGTGGATGCAGACCGCAGGGAACTCAATATGGCTTACGCTTTTGAAGGCATCGATATTGCGAAGCCTGAAGGGTATAGTCTTTTACATTTTAAAGAAGTTTTCAGCCGCTGGGACAGTGCATTTGAACGTATAGGATGGTTGGCCATCGTACTCTCCAATCATGACCAGGCAAGGATGGTTAGCCGTTTCGGGAATGACCAGCCGCAGTTCCGGGCGCTTTCATCCAAAATGCTCAGCACTTTTTTAATGACCATGCGGGGTACTCCGTATTATTATAATGGAGATGAACTGGGCATGACGAATTCAGAGTTCAGAAATATCCACGATTTCCGGGACATGCCCGCACTCAATGAATTCCAGCATCTGATAGATATTCATGGCGATACCAGTGCCTATTTAAAAAAGTTAAGATTGCAGGGCAGGGATAATGGTCGCACACCGTTTCAGTGGGACAGTTCGGCCAACGCAGGTTTTACCACCGGTATACCGTGGATAGCAGTGAATCCCAATTACAAAATGATCAATGCAGAAGTAGAAGAAAAAGATCCCAACAGTTGTCTCCATTATTTCAGAAAACTGGTAAACCTGCGAAAAAATAATCCCGCACTGGTATATGGAAGTTACCATTTGCTAGACAAGAATAATCCATCGGTCTATGCATACACCCGGGAAAATAATGGCGTGAAATTTTTGATCCTCCTGAATTTTTCACCCAATAAGGCACAGACAAATATTGGCATTCCCCTTACCGGGGCGAAACTGCTTTTATCAAATGATCATAGAGCGCCGGATAGTCCGGTTATGAGTCTAAGTCCATATGAAGCTTGTATATATCAATTGCAATAAATGACCAATATGAAAAAATTATTCTTCTTACTGTTTTTACATTTACTATACAATGCATCCTTTGCCCAACAGGCACCGAGACTATTGATTCGTGGTGACGACATGGGTTATACGCATTCAGGTAATGAGGCCCTTATCATGTGTTTTCAGCATGGTATTGAGAAGTCCATTGAAGTACTGGTCGCTTCTCCCTGGTTTCCTGAAGCCGTAAAGCTATTAAAACAGAACCCCGGAATCGACGTAGGTATTCATCTGGATCTTACGAGTGAATGGGAAAATATAAAATGGAGGCCACTGTCTGATTGTCCGAGTTTGAAAGATTCAGCCGGATATTTTTTCCCGATGGTTTATCCCAACAAGAATTATCCGGGAAGGGCCATTGCAGAACAGCATTGGAAGATTGAAGATGTGGAGAAGGAATTCCGTGCACAGATTGAACTGGCATTAAAAAATATTCCGAATATCAGTCATTTTTCAGCTCATATGGGTTGCACCAATCTGTCACCCGAAGTGCGCGCTCTGACGATAAGGCTGGCGAAGGAATATAAAATACCAGTGGATCCGGAATGGGATTATAAAGGGTTCATCGGATATGACGGCCCGCATAAAACATCCGGAGAAAAAATAGAGAGCTTTATCCGTATGCTCAGCAAACTCGAGCCGGGTAAAACCTATATTTTTCTGGATCATCCGGGGCTTTGTAACGATGAATTAAAAGCCGTATATCATATCGGTTATGAAGATGTTTGTGAAGACAGGCAGGGCGTCACCGATGTATTTACCAGTGATAAAGTGAAAACGGTTATAAAACAAAAAGGGATACAGCTGATTTCATACCGGGACCTGAAACAATCGCCATGACTATTAAATTCAGTGCCCCCGCCTCTGGATCGTCAAAGGGGAAATCGTTACGCCGGATGTATAGGTCCAGTTAAAAATGATGTTGGAATCCGAAACCGTCATCGTGCCTGAATAAGTGGTGTAGTTTAATTTAAATGAGAGGGTATATGTTCTGTTGGTCAGCCCGGTAAGGGCAACCAAACCGACTGCAGGTGCGAGCGCCGCAGATCCGGAACAGGGGAATATCAGGGCTGAACTGATATCCACTTCAAATCCGCTTTCAGATACATGTATTTCTCCATTGCTATTCAGTAAGGGTGAATGATTGTACAGGTTGGTGGTCTGCGCAACAAAAACAAGCCCGGTATCTGAATAATCTACCGGAGTAAGATTTATCTGATCATCTGGTGTAAGATTTTTCACAACGATCACATCACAGGTCGCCGCTGCGCTATCAGAAAATATACTATCCGTAACAGTTACGTTTCCATCCGTACTGTCATTCGATCCATTGATATGGGATTGAAACTTCGCTTTCACAGTGTAGATTCCCGGACTCGTAAAAATATAGATCGCACTGTCGGTGTTAGGTGTTGGCCATATATGTCCCCCGGAGTTCGATGACCAGGCAACATTTGTATTGTATGCTTGCCCGGTTAACGTGGCATACAGTGGTTCACCTATCTTAAGGGTGGTTTTCGAAAGAAAGAGTATGGGTTTATCAAATGTTGCAGCAGGATCCTTTGAGCAGGAGAGAATCAAAAAAGAAAGGGTAGGGATTAAAAACAACAGGGATTTAATGTTATTCATAATCAGCTAATTGTCACAATCAGTCTTGGAGAAGGCGGCGGCTTCTGCTTTATTATAACTGATTATGACGCCGGAGGGTTGCTTTATATTCAACAAATTCACAATTTTTAGGGGCCTGTTACAGATAACTCAGCCACCACTTTTCCTTATGCCGGGATTTATAACTGTCATATTTCTTACAGAGTGGGTATAGAATCAGAATGAGGGCTATCCAGATCAGATATACGGCGCCCAGACTGAATCCATAACCTTTAAACCGGGGCAGTTCGGTGATCCATGTGTCAAAAGAAACCATATCATACCAATGGTAACCTGTCAGCACTGCAGCCAGCATGGCTCCCAGGTGGATCAGCAAAAGATGACATAAATAGTAAAACATGGGAACTCTTCCGTAAACAGAAATGAACTTCGTGAACCGGTTGGATATATCCTCCGTTGCACTCAGGAATATCATCGCAAACCCTTCCGTGACCAGGAGGTAATCCAGCGAAGGCGGGTATTTATGAATTTTCAAAAAAGAAAGCAGGGTTAGCAATGGACTGGATTGTGTGGTCCAGGGATACAGATTGCCATATACATTGATACTCCTGATAATAATAAAAAGAATCCAGGAGGAAATGCCAATGCGCAGCAGGATTTTTCTTCTTCTCACCGGGTCGAAATCTTTGGCGTATAATCCACCCAGGCAATACCCCAGCGTCATCACCCCCAGCCAGGGTATCAGGTGATAAAATTCGGCGATACTCACATGACCCATCTGATAGAACTTTTGCTGGTGAAGCATTCCCCAAAAGAATCCCAGGGCATTATTTTCAGTTACCAGGGTTTTATCGAGCAGATTATGGCCGGCCACCATCACCAGTCCAAAGATCAGCAACACGTTTCGTGGAAGGAAAATCAGTCCGGCCAGGCAGACCATACAAAGCCCCAGCACCCAGATGACACCAAGTATGAAAAAATTAAAATGAATATTATAGAACCATTCGAAATTCACAACGGTTTCTTCGAGGATCATTAACCAGATACCGCGGGTTAACAGAAAAAAAGCCAGTTGCTTTTTTGTTTTCCGCTGACCGGACAAAAAAGCGGAAGTGCCTGCCAGTAAAACAAAGATCGGTGCACAAAAGTGGGTGATCCAGCGGGTGAAGTAAAGTGCTACTGTTGTTTTGCTTAAATCCAACGGATCATAAAGAAATGCGTCTGCATGAAAATAATCGCGTACATGATCAAGTGCCATGATGATCATGATCAGTCCTCTTAAAAAATCTATGGAAGTTATTCGTTTGGTTGTTAGCGTATTCATCCGGATGGCAATGGGTTAATCCCTGAAGTTATGAAATCCGGAATACAAATAAAAAAGCCATCACGCCTGAGACGTGACGGCTTTTTAAAACAGATTTTTAAATTCTAGTTATTAAACATCACTGTTTCGAGGGAATGAATGATTCCGTTCGTAGCCTGTACGTCGTGGTCCTGAATGACAGCGCCGTCGACGGTTGTATGACCATCTTTTACATGCACTACCAATTGCTTACCATTAACCGTTTTCAGCTTTTCACCATCTTTCAGATCCCTGAAATTGATTTTTCCTTCTACTACGTGATGATTTAATAAGTCGGTCAGTTTTGTTTTATTTTCCGGCTTCAGTAAATTTTCAAGTATGCTTTTGTCCAGTTTCGCAAATGCGATATCTGTTGGCGCAAAAACAGTGTAGGGCCCTTTGCCGCTCAATACCTGATCCAATCCGGATGCATGAACACTTTTTTTCAATGTGGTCATGTTCTTTTCCACGTTTACTAGCTGTGTGATATTTGACATTTGACTTTATTTATTTACCAGTAGAATAACCGGTAACGATGTAATGTAGACGTAATGGTTATCCGGCCGATGTTAATGTTTGCCCTATTCCGATAACAGCGTATTTTTAACTGTTAAGAAACATAGTTGGGGTTATTCTTACTCACAAACACAATGAATTCATTGACAAACCTTTTATTCAAAATAGATTTACACACCATGAAAAAGCTTCTGCTTGCTGCATTACTCTTCCCACACATGTATTTGTACTCCCAGGCCCCTTCAGAAAATTATACGGTGGATTCTGCTTCGGTCGTTCATGCCGGCGTTCCGAAAGGCGAAATCATAAAATTAGTTTTCGACAGCTCTAAAATATTTCCCGGTACCACACGTGATGTATCGATATATGTTCCGGCAGAATATACTCCGGCACAACCTGCCTGTGTATATGTAAACCAGGATGGGATCCAGTGGAGTGCGCCGGTTGTTTTTGATAACCTGATTTATAAAAAAGAAATGCCCGTTACGATTGGTGTATTCATCACGCCGGGTATTGTAAAAGCAAAAGATCAGACCACCGCGCTGAATCGTTACAACAGAAGTTTTGAATACGATGGATTGGGAGACGCTTATGCGCGTTTTTTATTGGATGAAATTTTGCCGTTTACAGAAAAGCAGCATACATCTGACGGCCGCGCTATTCATTTGTCAAAAAACGGGAACGACCGGGCCATTGGCGGATCCAGCAGCGGAGCCGTCTGTGCGTTTACGGTTGCCTGGGAACGACCGGCTGAATTTTCAAAAGTATTTTCATCCATCGGCACCTATATCGGCTTGCGCGGCGCGGACCGGTATCCAATCCTGGTCAGAAAATTTGAGCCCCGCCCCATCAAAATATTTTTACAGGATGGTTCAAACGATTTGAATATATATGCCGGTGACTGGTGGATGGCTAACCAGACCATGGAACGTGCGCTCACCTTTTCGGGTTACCAGGTAAATCATGTCTGGGGTGAGGGTCAGCATAATGGTAAACAAGGCACGTCCATTTTCCCCGACGCCATGCGCTGGCTTTGGAAGGACTGGCCAAAGGCTACGGTTTCCGGCGATACAAAAAACCAAATGCTCAGTGACATCCTGATTCCGGGCGAAGACTGGAAATTGGTGGGACAAAATTATAAGTTTACCGAAGGCAGCGCCGTAAATGAAAAGGGAGAAATATTTTTCCAGGATATACCGAATTCGAAAACGTATAAAGTGGACCTGGACGGCAAACTCACGGATCTGAACATCAATGCGAAGCGGGCGAGTGGAACATCCTTTGGTCCGGATGGAAGGCGTTATACCATCGCGGGTGCGACAAAGCAGGTGATTGCCTACGACGCCTCAGGAAATGAAACCATTATAGCTGACAGTATTTCCGGAAATGATATTGTGGTGGCGAATAATGGCAACATCTATGTGACTGCTCCGGATGGAATTGAAAAACCGAGTAAGTTATACCTTATCAGACCGGGAGGAACTAAAGAAGTAGTTGATGAAGGATTGAAATTCGCGAACGGTCTGACGTTGACCCCCGATCAAACACAGTTATATGTTACTGAATCCGCTACACACTGGGTTTGGGTCTACCAGATCCTGGCGGATGGGAAATTGGCTTTCAAGCAACACTATGGCTGGTTACATGTGCGCGACCAGGATGAAAATGCCTGGAGCGATGGTCTGCGTTGCGACACAGCAGGAAGAGTATATGTCGCTACAAAAATGGGCCTGCAGATTCTCGATCAGGCGGGACGTGTAAATGCTATTATCCCGGTTCCTTCAGGTCAGCCCTCCAATCTATGTTTTGGAGGAAAAAACTTCGATATCCTCTACCTGACTTCTGTAGATAAAGTATACGCCCGCAAACTTCGAACCCGTGGTGCGAATAATTTTGATAAACCTGTGAAGCCGGCCACGCCCAGACTTTGAAAAGACTATTTCATGCCGGTCATCGGATTGACGGGTGTATGAGGACAACAGGGAGGAGGCGCCGTTTGACCGCAGCCTGAACTTGGCGTTGCCGGAGCCGGGGACTCCTGTGTGGATGATGACTGACTGGTGCTTGCTTTCTTTTCATTATTGGGTTGTACGGTTTCCTTACTGCAGGATGCGAAACATACAACGAATATGATCCCCCAAATAAATAGTAATACTTTTTTCATGATCAAAGATTGACGGATGAAACAAATGAATCAACGAGAGATTGGAATATTACACAGAGGCGGATCAATGATGAATCCGGATTAAAAACGGGAGATTTGGAAAGCAGGACTTGTAAGCGGATATAAATTTACTTATTCCGGCGAATAAAATCGAATTTAAAAGTCACCATTTCTTTAGCCATTTCTCTGCATACTCTTTTCCCTCCAGATCATTCGAAACAATATCCTGCAGGAGCTGTTTTGCCTTTGCGGCGTCACCGGGCTTGTTACGTTCCATCAGGGTAACGGCTTGTAAGATCTGGGCGGGATTTGAATAAAGGCCCTGGCGGGTTGCCATCTCTTCAAAGTACGATAACGCCCGGTCATATTCTTTCAGACGTAAAGCGGAAATGCCGGCATATTTCTTAGCTGTGAAAACTGAGCTATCGGACCGGAGGATGTTTTCGAATTGGGCGAGGGCCTCAGAGAATTTTTCGTCATTATATAACCGGAGTCCCGTTTGCAGACTGTCGCTATGACCACTCATCGTGACAGGCAGTGATTGCAGTTGCTCTTTTTCGTACTGAACAGCCAGCTGCTGCGGAGATACTGGCCTTAAGAAAGTATACGTCCCGAAAATAAGACCTGATACAACCGCCGCGGTTGCGATATAATATATTAATTTTTTTATGGGGACAGATCGGACGACGCGGTTCTTTTGATAGGTTTCTTTAAAACGCTGTTTCTTTTCAAGGCCGGATGCTTCTTTCGAAACTTCCTGTGCCGCCAGATAAAATGCTACTTCTTCTGCAAAACCGGGATCTGATTTAATTCTTTCCTCAAATTCCCGGGTGAGGTCGGTTCCCGGAGTGTTGGTAAAGTAATTTTCTATATAATCCAGGTTGTCCATCTTATCTATTCTGTTTTATACAATTTTCGCAATCTTTCCAGGCAACGAAGCCTGCTCGTTTTTACCACGTCCGCTGTTTTATATTGAAGGAAAGATGCGATTTCTTTGTCACTGTAATTATCCCCCCAGAACAACAGGATCTGGCGGCACATTTCCTCCAATGCATTTAGTTTTTCCCGGAGCCTGTTCCAATCCGCCTTATCGATCAGTGTTTGCACGATGGAGCGGGCGGAATCGGATAATTGCATTAGCCGGTCTGAAATCGTCTCCGCACGATGTACGGTATTCTTATTAGTCGTTCTTTTTCGAAGAAGGTCAACACATTTATTATGAAATATCTGGTAGAGATAAGTTTTGATGGAGGCGCGGGCTTCAAAATGCTCCTTGTTTATATTATCAAGCGCCGCCAGAATGGTATCTGAATAAGCATTAAACGACTCATCTTCCGACAATGCATGTTTGGTCATGCCTTCCCGGATAAAATAAACAAACCGGTTGAATAATTGCTCTTCGCTCCGTCTTTTGTCCGTCCCACTTTGCCTTAGCTGATCGATTAGTTCCTGGTCTGTATATCGATTTGAACCAGCACTGTCCATTATAGTGGGTCTTTCATCCAATTTAAGAAAAATTTTGGATGCTTCCGGTTATTTATGTTTCCCTGGTTCCAAATCCTGCGATAAATCTTTTATCAATACATTCCGGAATAGATTATCAGAACCTTTCAAATCAAAAACGTTAATCATTTAAACCTTACAAAAATGAAAAAATTCCTATTTGCGCTGTCCTTTGGATTCACATCCCTGGCAGCCATCAGTAACTGTGCTTACGCACAGAAAACTGCCCAACCCGTTGCATTCAATGACAGTAAAAATTTTAAGTCAACGATCCGTAACATGGCCGCTCTGGAAAGCCCCGCCGATATGGGCACTTATATTCCGGATGCAAAAGAAATCAATGCCAAGGCAATCAAAGATTTCAACGCCCGGTTTAATGGCGCCAACAATGCCATGTGGTTTTCAGATCGCAATGGCTTTACAAGCTACTTTGTAAAAGACGGATTTGGTAACAGAGCATTTTATGATAAAAAAGGCCATTGGCAGTATTCATTGATATTTTACAGTGAAGACAAACTTCCCCGCGACGTCCGGGCCGCTGTAAAATCTACTTATTTTGATATGGCCATCACTTTGGTGGAAGAAGTTCAGACAACCGATGGCAAAGTATATATCCTTCACCTGGAAGATAAAGCGAATATCAAGATCTTAAAAGTGAATGATATGGGCGAATACGAAATTCTACAGGACCTGTCTAAAGAATAACAGTACCCTTTCTCGCGGAATAATATCAACCCTTATCCCGGCAACCTCTGCCCCCGGCCTTCCGGGGGGCAGTTTGCTGTATTATACCTGACTATAATAATTCGCTACAACACCCGATTCAAAACTCACCGAATCTTTCAATTTCAGGTTTATCATTTTCTGCAGGTGATTGAAAAAGGGTTTACCTGTTCCTAAAATAACCGGATGTATCCAGAGATGGTAGTCATCCACAATACCCGACAGGTTGAAGGTGGAAGCAAGACGGGCGCTGCCAAACAGTATCATATCTCTACCCTCCTGCTGTTTGAGCCGTTTGATTTCCTCGTTTGGATCTCCGGTAGCAAACACTGAATGATGCCAAATGGATTTTTGTATGGTTTTAGAAAAAACAACCTTGGTATGCTGATTCATTTTGTCGGCAATGGCCAGGTCCTGTCGGGGGAAATGATCTTCCAGCGGCTTCACCGTCCAATATTTCGCCATGGCCTCATAAGTAACCCGCCCCAGTATAATCGTATCTGTTTCTTCCAGCCGCTCCAGCATTTTATCTCCCATACTGTCATTCCAAATTTCAAAATGCCAGTCCAGTTCTCCGAAGGGGCCCGATAAATATCCGTCCAGGCTCAGGTTCATGGACACAATTAATTTTCGCATGTCACCGGAGTTGTGAGATAGCCGAAAACGGCATCATAAGAAGAAATAAACCGGTGGTAATCCAATAAAAAATCCAAATCTTTTTCATGCCTATTATTATTTAATATTTCTGATATAAAGCTAATGGGGACATTTGCATTTATTCGGGTGCAAAAACGACGGGTAAGAGGGTATTTGCGACCTGGATTTTGTATCTTGAATATCATTTAAAACTTGTCAAATGAAGCATGTCGCCATCCTTGCACTGAATGATGCGGTATCCGCCTCAGTGGTTGATCCAACCGTCATGTTTAACGGGGTAAACGATTTACTGGTCAGTTCGGGCAGACTACCGGCGTTCAAAGTGCAATTGGTCGGACTAACAAAAGCAGTGAAACTGCACAATGGCCCTTTCATAGTTCATTCAGATATCCTGATGGCAGATTTGAAGAAAACGGATTTAATTATCATCACGGCGTTGGGAGGAGATATCAAAGATGCGCTCAAAAAAAATGCGGCATTCATTCCGTGGATTTCAAAACAATATAAAAAGGGAGCAGATGTGGCCAGCCTTTGTCTGGGCGCTTTTCTGCTGGCGTCAACGGGGCTATTAAATGGGAAAGAATGTTCTACACACTGGTTGATGGCTAATGAATTCCGGGAAATGTTTCCCGAAGTGACACTGGTAGATGGAAGGGTAGTAACAGAACAGAATGGTCTTTATTCGAGCGGCGGTGCAACCTCTTACTGGAGTTTGCTCCTGCACCTGGTGGAGAAATATGCAGGGCGCGATATGGCCATCATGGCTTCCAAAGTATATGCTTTGGAAATTGACAGAAAAAGCCAGTCGCCTTTCATTATGTTCAACGGTCAAAAAGAACATGTGGATGAACCGATCAGGGAAGCGCAGGATTATATTGAATCCAGGGTATCGGAAAGAATTTCAGTTGGTGAACTTGCTCTCAGGTTCGCCATTGGGAGGCGTCATTTTGAGCGACGTTTTAAAAAAGCCACGAAAAATACGCCTGTCGAATATATTCAGCGTGTCAAAATAGAAGCCGCCAAAAAACATTTTGAAACCAGCAGGAAAAATGTGAATGAAGTGATGTATGATGTGGGCTATTCCGATACCAAGGCTTTCCGGACAATGTTCAAAAAAATCACCGGATTATCTCCCCTGGATTATAAGAATAAATATAGCTTTCAAGATTAAAGCTTAAAGCATGTAACCCTGACCTTAATCTCCAGCCTTAATCAGCTTACTGTCCATTAACCAGTTTACCATCAATTGAGGCCAGGTCTTTAAAGATTGGAGAGTGGACCGGTAGCCCATATTAAAAGCATGATCTCCATGGGCCATGATATGAGCCTCCACGGAAGCCTTTGATTTTCTATAATCTTCCAGAAGCCGTATTACCGGTATTGAACAACAGGTATCATGATCTGCGACAATCAGAAACGCAGGCGGCGCATCGGAGGGAACACTGTCGGGTACGAACAGGGGGCCGGGGTAAACCTGCATGATAAAATCCGGCCTGCCGTTCAGCTGGTTTATTGGATCAGCTGCCTTTGGATCTCCTTTTCCGGAACCAAAGGCAATAGCATCCACCACTTCTCCACCGGCGGAAAATCCAAGCATACCTATCCGGGCGGTATCGATTTTCCATTCTTTGGCCATGCTTCTGACCAGCCGCATAGCGCGATAAGCATCTTCAGC
>JABDFX010000085.1 GCA_013286315.1 Bacteroidota bacterium
TCCACGCGTAGCTGGTAATAGTTCCGGTAGAACCGCTGCCATTTAAAGTGACTGTAGACGTTGGTAAGGTTATGGTCTGATTAGGTCCGGCATTGGCTACTGGAGGAACCGGCGCGGAAGAAAATAATACGTCCACCCAATAATTGCTTTTTTGGTAGGTGCTGTTAGGAAACACCGGAGTTGTTGAATACTTATATACTCCGTTGGAGCCGTCTGTTCCATCTGCCAATGCAGTAATCGGACCGTTCACTACCGCGGTCGTGAAATAGTTTGTTGTGCTGGTATAGTTACCGGAACTGCTGAAATAAGCAGCGACATAGGTTGTATTGGCTGTGATCGCAACGGGCGAACTAAAGAGCACTTGTTGCCATCCTGTCGCCGTTTCGCCTGTAAATACTGCCTGTGCCAACCGGGTGCCGGTTGAAGAATACAATTCTCCTGTATGGGTGCCTGAATTCCCGGTCGTCTTGTAGAAACGAATGCCGGTGATAGAACCAGCCGTATTTGTCCGGAATTTCACTCCGAGCTCAAGTGCCAAAGCATCGTTTTCGGTAGGCCCCGCCGGTGTTTGTGTTGTGAATATAGTGGTGGTGGTTGAAGCTGCATTTACAGTTACGGTAACCTGAGAAACACTGGCGCCTGCATTTAATGAAAGCTGAAATACATAACTGCCCTGGATCAATCCGGTGACGGTTGTTGAAACATTGGCGGGTGTTGTAATTACCGGTGTATTAGGTCCGGAGATATTCGTCCAGGCATAACTGGTTATAGAGCCGGTAGAACCACTACCATTTAATGTGACGGTAGAAGTCGGTAGGGTAATGGTTTGATTACTTCCCGCATTTGCTACCGGTGGCGCAGCAGGATTTACAATCACTGTATCATTTGCCGTACTCACGGTTCCATTCAGTGCCAATTGAAAAATATATGTTCCCTGGATAAGGCCTGTGACAGTCGTTTTCGCTGCTGCAGGCGTTGTTATAGAAGGTGTATTGGGACCGGAAACCAAACTCCACGCATAACTGGATATCGTGCCGGTAGAACCACTGCCATCAAGAGTCACCGTTGAAGTTGGTAATGTAATAGTCTGCTTGGGGCCCGCATTAGCAACAGGTGGTGGAGCCGGATTTACCGTCACAGTAACCTGAGAAGTGCTTACTCCGGCATTTACTGAAAGTTGGAACACATAAGTTCCCTGGATCAATCCGGTCACGGTTGTCGATACAGAGGACGGTGTAGTGATTGTTGGCGTATTGGGTCCGGATACAAAGGTCCACGCGTAGCTGGTAATAGTTCCGGTAGAACCGCTGCCATTTAAAGTGACTGTAGACGTTGGTAAGGTTATGGTCTGATTAGGTCCGGCGTTGGCTGCAATGGCGGTAGTATTGGTAAATACAGCGTCTACCCAGTAATTTCCCTTTTGATAAGAATTAATAGGAAAAGCTGGTGCATTGGCATAAATATAAACACCGTTTGTTCCGTCCGTTCCGTCTGCCAGACCTGTTAAAGGACTATTTACAATGGCTTGTGAAAAATAATTGTTGGTCGAACTATAATTGCCACTGCTGCTGAAATAGGCAGCAATATACGTTGTGCCTGAACTGATAGTAACCGGACTGCTAAAACTTACCTGTTGCCAGCCTGTCGCCGTTTCGCCGGTAAATGTTGCCTGGGCTAATAAAGTTCCGGTACCGGAATATAATAGTCCCTGATGAGTGCCGCTATTGCCGGAAGCTTTATAAAAACGTATGCCGGTGATGGTTCCACTCAAAGCGGAACGGAATTTCGTACCTACTACAATTCCTCCTGCATTGTCGTTTTGTACAGTCACTGTAGGAGCGGTAGTACCAAAAATTGTACAGGGACAATTCTGGGCTGTTGCATTCACAGTTATGGAAATTGACGGAGAAGACGCTGTTGCAGTATAATTACCTGAATCATCGATGCCGCGGGCAATCACTGTAAATGTTCCATTCCCGATGGGAGTCCAGGAAAAAGTCCAGCTGGTTGTTCCTGTTGCAGCTGCCCATGTCACACCTCCATCAAACGAGATTTCGACGCCGGCAACGACTCCGCCGACATCACTGGCGGTTCCTGAAAAACTGATAGGGTTTAATGAAGTAAAAGTTGACCCGGTGGCAGGTGATGTAAATTTGGTTACCGGGGGAGTCACATCGGTCGAAGCGGTGGCAGCCGTAAGACCCGTCATAATACTGGCAGGCTGCACTCCCATGTCGGCAAACAAATTGATCGTTGCCTGTTGCATAGCTACAGTAGCGGGTCCGCCACCACCCTGTTCGTTACTATCATGGTTAGCATCAAGTCCCCAGGACCATTGAACCGATCCGGCTCCAAAAACTAAACCGCCAAAGGAAGATTTATAAAAAGATAATTTATGTACATGGCCATCGAAAGAAGTATTTGACATTGTAATGCGACCAGGGGGATAACTACTCTGATATTGCTCCCAGTCCCACTCATAACCCAGGGTTCCCGGAGTCATCGTAGCTGTTTGTCCCGTTCCCAGTGTGGCAACAGATGTATTCCGCCAAAATCTCAGACTTTTATAAGTATCCGGTACCAGAATAGCACTGGTCGTTCCATCCCAGCTGATCTCTCCACTCAAAGCGTTTTCAGGCTTGCAGGCGTTATCATTCGGAAAGCTGCACCCATCGCGCCATAGACCAGTCCATTCAGTGCTGGGATCACATTTTCCACCGCATGCGTTTTCACCGGGAGTAGGTAGTGTCCCCTCCTTATAACATACCATTGTACGAAAAGGAGTATTTGTTCCATCTACACTGTTTTCCCATCTGGTTTTCCAGTAGACTTCATTTCCGCTGAAAAAAGCCAGGCTTTTTCCTGCCGCACGTGCCGCTTCAACGGTATTCCTTTCTTCCTTTGACCAATATTCATCATGTCCTACAGAAAGAAAAACTTTATGGTTCGTAACAGGGTTAGTGGCGCTTCGCGCCATATCCATGTCGGTTGTATAGCTGATATCAAAACCGTTACTTTCGAGAAAACGGATCATCGGATATTCTCCATTCATAAAGAAATCCTCTGAGGCACCCCCACCTCCACCACCATCTCTTGTAAGATATGGCCGGTTGTAACTCACTTTATCGCCATGGTTAAAAGGCATTCCGGCTCCTACATACAAACTGTACCCGCCATACGGATTATAAGCCTGCCATGTTGCATCAGACGTTTTAAACAGGAGCTGAGAGGTACTTGCATCATTACGAACAATGAAAGCAATATGGCTGGAACCACCACCGCCGGCAGCAGATCGGGTTAATTTGGCAATATATAGTCCGGATACAGCTGTTGACGGCACTGTCCAGCTAGTGGTGGTAGTCCAGTTGCCGCAATCCGTAAGACCGGTTGTATTATCGAATGAACAGGCATTTTGCGTGATGCCGGTAAATGCGGTACCCAAATCGGCGATCAGACGCGCTCCGTTCCCCTGGTAATATCCTATGCGGTAAATTTTTATTCCGAATGACTTATCTGTGCCTGTTGTAACTGTAATCTTAAAATTAATGGTACCTCCAACATTTACACTGATGTCTGTGCCAAATCCCTGAATGGATTTATCACCAAAAGTGCCATCTGAATTTTTGGGTATATCCCACTGCGACGAAGGAACACCAGGATTTGCATTTTCAGTTACAATAGCATTCTGAGCGAATGAAAAATGGATGGCTAAAATAAAAAACAGGAATAATAGGAAATATCTCGCGGTTGCTGATTTAGAATGGAGAGTCAGGGTCTTGGGCATATAATACGGATAAGGTTGTTAAACTATAACAATAACAATTACAATTAAATTCTGAGATTACTGGAGGTTTCTGGTGTTCCGGCAGGATCTGGATTAATGGGAGGACAGTGGGATTTTAAAACTCGCAATCGGAGTTAAAGGAGGAATGGGTGATAATTAGAAGTATCCTAATATATCAACACCACAAATTAAAGACTATTTATTGGTAGCTGGATTAAAGTAGTTGGATTTTTCAAAAAAAAGTTTATAGCCCCAAAAAAAAGGCCATTTTCAGGCCGGGTAATAATTCCCCCAGAATTTTTTACTTATCTATTTTTCTGAGCCTTAAAAACGTGAGTATGTAATACAATTGGTCAGGGCTCAATTTGGATGCAACTGAATGATTCCTGGGATCGCCCTTGATATACATTGCATTATAGTTGTCAATTTGCGTTTTAGTGAAATTAGGCACACTATCCTTTCCCTTTTTGTAAATTCCATGACAACCCGCACAATCTATCTTGTAAAGTATTTTTCCCTTTTCAAACCAGTCAATCGCATTTTCCCGGGCTTCTTTTCCGTAATGGGAAGGTATATCGTACTCTATTTTTTTCCTGGAGCTGCATTGAATAAAAACAAAAAGACTTACAAAAACACATATGACAACCAGGTACTTCATTAAAATAATTTATCTGATAACCGCTTAAAACAATATCAGATCGCAGGGCCCGTAAATTCAAAAACGTAGCAGGCTGCTGTATGATATATTTTGTTCGGAAGTTAATTAAAAATGGCGGCCTTATCCAATTAAACCTGTTAATAGAGTAGTTTCGAAAGGTTTTCAATTATTTAAAATGCTTCACCGAAATTAATATAGAAACCCTGGACACCGCCCGGACCAAATCCAAAATCCAATCTGAGATTCGTATCATGCTTTGAATCAACCCTGATGCGAAGTCCTGGTCCGTATGACAAATGAAACTGATCCATGGCAACCTGATTATATGATTTTTGTACCTGACCCACACCGAACCAGCCGACAATGCCAAAAATATTCCAGATATGTAACCGAAGTTCCACCTGGGCGTCCACCAGTACATTATCACGCAGGCCGCCCTCATAATACCCGCGCATCTGACTATCACCGCCTAACTCGGAAAGCTCATAAAACGGAACATTCCCATTTGCGTAGCTGGTGGTTATTTGCCCGGCAAGGACGTTCTTTTTCCAGGGTAAAAATTTTCTGGCATCCAATGAAAATTTAGAAAAAGCATAAGGCCCCCAGCTTCCGGGATAAAAAATGGCTGAGCCGAGAATATAAGAGCCGTGTCTGGGATTATAACGGTTATCCCGGGTATCGTATGCAGCAGCCAGGCCAAGACCAACACTAGTACCTCCCTGCAAACCGGTCACGTTTTCTTTTACAAGAACACTGTTACTATCCGCAATGATTCCGAAATAATCTGCTACTTCGAAAGGCGCACCGACATAAAAATTTTTTGCTATCAGGCGCAATGCTGTTCCGGCGAAGACAAACCGGTTTACAATATCCTGATCCGGAGTGTCTGTTATGGTGTTGCCGATATCCCAGATATATTCAGGTTGTTTTTTATAATTAATATAGCTGATGATGACATATTTATTTTCATCAAAAACCAATTGTGTGGCAAGGGAAGCATTCACCCGCCCCAGGGTGGAACTGGTAAACACTCCGGATAATTTTGAGGCTTTGGAGACCGTGTCTTTCTTCGACAAGTTGAATACATTGAATTTGGCCAGACCGTAAATGTTTCCCGCTTCAGGAGAATATGAGTAAATGGGAACTGGCAATATTTTGAAAAGGTGCTCCGCTTTTGCATTAAAACGGTCGAAACCCGTACTGTCTTTCCCGGCAGGCTTTTTTGATATTGTGTCCTTTGTTGATTCCGTAGAATTCTGCGCAATGATCTGGTCATAGCAAACCAGGAGCATGCATATGACGAATAATTGCTTCAAGTGAATGGGTTGTGGTTAGGGAATACTTCAAAAATGAATATAACTTATTTTAAGAAATTCCCGCTCAGGCAAATGAATCAGCTCAAAATTTCATTCCGTCGGGGTTCATGTTGCCAAATCATTAAGCATTAACCAGTCGTCTGAGTAAACGTCGGTTGTGAAAGTCGGGATAGTTTGTTTTCAGG
The DNA here is from genome assembly GCA_013286315.1 of Bacteroidota bacterium. Lineage (GTDB taxonomy): Bacteria > Bacteroidota > Bacteroidia > Chitinophagales > Chitinophagaceae > Puia. Next base: position 5,944 of record JABDFX010000085.1, read on the forward strand.
TAATCAGGCGGAATTGTACAGCTCATAGGAAAATTGTACATTGAATTTTCTAATTGATCTGCGCATCTGTCAAAAAAATCAATGCTCGCGACCGGAATCGTTATTTTGATCATCATTGGAGCGGCTATATTATTCGTAAATGGGGCGCCTTTTGGTTCGCTCCCATCATTAGCCGACTTAAAAAAAATTCAGCAGTTGCCCTATTTTCGCGATGGACAGATTCAGAACCTGAGTCCCACACCTTCACTATCTGAAGGAGCCGGATTTTTCAATGTGCTGAAGGAATTCCTTTTCAATAAAAGCAAAAGAAATATTCCAGCCGCTCCTCTTCCATCCAGAAAAACAGACCTGTTCCAGCTTGATCGAAATAAAAATGTATTGGTCTGGTTCGGACATTCGTCCTATTTTTTGCAGATCGATGGTAAAAGAATCCTTGTCGACCCGGTATTTAGTGGAAATGCGTCGCCCCTGAGTTTTACGACAAAGAGTTTTGCCGGGTCGGATGTTTATAATGTATCTGATTTACCGGATATAGATTATTTATTTATCACTCATGATCATTGGGATCATCTGGACTATCAGACCATTTTACAACTTAAATCCAAGGTCAAAAAAATAATCACCGGACGGGGGATAGGCGCCCACCTGATATTTTGGGGTTTTGATAAAAAAAATATCGGGGAAATGGAATGGAACGATCAAATAAATCCGGAAGAAGGATTTTCTGTCAACGCTGTTACCGCCAGGCATTTTTCAGGTCGCGGATTGCAGAGGAACAGAAGCCTGTGGACCTCCTTCATTTTGACTACCCCGGATAAAAAAATATTTATCGGAGGTGACTCTGGTTATGGTAGCCATTTTGCAGAAATCGGACAACGATTCGGACCTTTCGATCTGGCGATATTGGAGGATGGCCAGTATAACAAGTATTGGAAATATATTCACATGATGCCGGAAGAAACAGTACAGGCGGCCAACGACCTGGGCGCAAAAAAGTTATTGCCGGTACACTGGGCAAAATTTTCGTTATCCCTACATGCCTGGGATGAGCCGATCATCCGGATAAAAAAAGAGGCCGATTTAAAAAACCTGTATTTACTCCATCCGATGATCGGCGAATATGTTGACCTGGACGCCTATCAGGAATTTACTTCCTGGTGGGAAATGATTCAGTAATTTTAATATCTTAATCGGACCATGATAAAACGCATATGAAAAAAATATCCGCAATCAGTTTTACTTACTTTTTACTTATTATTTTTTACATTTCAAATGCGTACGCCATTCCGAAAGAGAAATATTTCGAATCCCCGGTGGAGGGCAGGTATGACCTTACTTTATACAATTCGGGAAAGTCTTATCCCGCCTGGCTGGAGATTCACCATTCCGGTACACGCACGCTGGTCGGCCAGTATGTTGGTCAGGGAGGTAGTGCCAGACCCATTTCAAAAATAAATTTCATCAATGGAACCGTCAGTTTTTCTATCCCGCCTCAATGGGATACTGCCTCGAACGATCTGGTTTTTGAAGCCCAATTCCAGGGAGACAGTCTCGCGGGGTGGCTTACCATGCCGGATGGTAAAAAATTTACTTTGACTGGTACGCGTGCACCGTCTCTATGGAGAACTACGGAGCCTTCATGGGGAGAACAAATCAAATTATTTGACGGAACAGACCTGAAGGGCTGGCATACAAATGGAACAAATCAATGGATTGTAGAAAACGGAATTATGAAAAGCCCGGCCTCGGGATCTAATATCATCAGCAACCAGTTGTTTAACGATTTTAAATTACATATTGAATTCCGCTACCCCGCAGGCAGTAACAGTGGTGTGTATTTAAGAGGGCGCTACGAAATTCAGATTGTTGACAGCAAGGGAAAAGAAGCATCAAGGGATTATCTCGGCGCAGTATATGGTTTTATAGCTCCCCATGAAATGCTTGCCAAAGATGCAGGTGAATGGCAAAGTTATGATGTCACGCTCGTTGGCAGATTGATAACCCTCGCCGTAAATGGCAAAACAGTCATATTCAATCAGGAAATTCCCGGCATCACAGGTGGTGCGCTCGATAGCCGGGAAGGTGAACCAGGTCCCATTATGATGCAGGGAGATCATGGTCCGATAGAATTTCGGAATATTCTGATTACGCCGGCGAAATGAAAGTATACGATTGTCAATGGTAAATCGTAATGTTTGTTAATAAGTATGATCTAAACAGGATTCCATTTTCATTGGGATGCCGGATTAGTAAATTGAAAAATAGAACTCAGTAAATGGTATTGGTTTTTACCACCGTTTAACAGTAAAACGATTCAAAATGAGTAGTTCTTAAGTTATAAAACCGAATTTTATATCCAATTAACTATTTATGAAAAAAACTATCGTACTATCCGTCGTTCTAATCTTTATTGTGGCTGCAGGATATTCGCAGCATTTGTCAGTCAATGCCTTTGGTGGGTACACTTTCCGTGATAGAATCAATTTTAGCAATGCTTACACATACATCAATGCCGGAGGTATGTGGGGTGCATCCATAGAAGGTGTGAATGCCCAGGGTACCGGTTTGGAAATATTATATCAATATCAAAGCACTGCAACGCCTACAACTATTTATATCCCCAGTCAAACATTCAGTTCCAATACAGTAATTTCTTATCTCTTATTGAATTTCGAACAATATTACACGAATAATCCAAAGATTCAGCCTTACGGCGGTCTGGGATTGGGGGCAGCGTTTTATAAAAGCGATTTTCAGGGATCGACTTCAGCCACCAAGTTTGCCTGGGACGTCAAGGCCGGCGTCAAATTCAAAATGTCCAGTTCAGTCGGTTTAAAAATCGGGGCGCAGCTTATGTCAAGTGCTCAGGCAACGGGCAATGCTTTCTATTATGGTTATGTATATACAACCTATGCCACCATACTTCAATTCAGTTTTACCGGTGGCCTGGTATTTGATTTTGGAGGACACTAATAAAACGTCTTTTTGACAGGTAATTCCTGTTCTTTTCAAAAATAAGTTTTACTTTTATAAGAGCCCTTTAATTTCCTTGATTTTAAAGGGCTCTCCTTTATAATTTTCGATACCAGGTAATCGTCCGGATCAGTGATCAAAAATTTATCCGGAAGAATTATTTATCATTATGAAAGAAAAGGGTCTGTTTACAACGGTTGATGAATATATTGCTTTGCACCCTCCTTCTATCAAAGCAGGATTAGACTTACTTAGAAAAACCATAAAAACAGCAGCACCTGGAGCAGAAGAATTGATCAGTTATCAAATGCCGGCATATAAGTTAAAAGGTATGCTGGCATTTTTTTCAGCAACAAAAAATCACTATGGCTTCTACCCCACTGCCAGTCCGATTCTTGCACTCAGGGAAAAATTGAAATCTTTCGAAACATCTAAGGGGGCAGTTAGATTTCCATTGGATAAACCCATTCCCGTTAAACTTATTACCGCAATGGTTAAATGGAAGGTCAGGGAGAATTTGGCAAAGGAAACGGTAAAGAGTAAAAAGTAAATAAATTTTATATCAACGTTTTAAAAAAAGGCGCAAGTTCTTTTGCAAGAATTTCATGGTCCTCAACATTGGGATGACCCCCGCAGCCCCTGGCAGTCATCGGTTTGAAGAAAAATAAAACGATCTTCTTATTCGAAGGGTGTTTTTTATCAATCAGCGCTTTTACAATTGTAAGGCAATTTTGCAGTGTCGTCCGTTTTTTCCCATTTAGCATCGGACTGCTGAGCAGAGCTATCCGGGTATTCGGATATTTCGATTTAATCAATTCAATAAAACGGACATAATTGTTTACGAACACGGCGCTGTCGAATGGCAGTCTCATGGTCCTTCCATCTCCGTCACTTAAATCATTTGTTCCGAGGGCGATGCTTACAACACGGGGAGTATATGTTTTAAAATTCCAACTTCTTTTGCTGTTTACCAGAAAATCCGTTTTTTCGTAGACCTGTGGCATGGATGGACCGGATGTATTCCAGGTTCTGTAAATACCGATCCCGCTTACGCTACTAAGAATAAAATTTACATTGAGCATTCTGGCAACCCTCGGTCCGTAAGCATAAAAAGCATTGTGTTGATCATGGTATTCGCCCATACCGCAGGGAACTTCAGATGGATCTGCCTGCGCGCCGCAGGTTATGCTATTACCGATGAATTCGATTAAGGGCTTGTCAGGAACCTTCAGTGCACTCATTTGATGACCGACGATTTTTTGGATGAAAATGGGACCTGTGGTTGCTTCCGTTGCTTTATAAATCCAGATAGTATGTTCACCCTTTCCGGGGATGGCGATATTGTATGATCGACTCGTATTGCCGGATATTTTAATTCTCCTGTAATAAATACCATCCACAGTATATTGTAAATAATTATGAACCGCCGGATCGGAAAGGGCAGCAAATACACTGCAGTACTGCCCCGTAAAACGAAACCCAAAGTGCACCCCGGAACTGATCAGTTCGAGATTTCCGTTTGGATATTGAAAATATCTTCCACAAGGTCGCAATGAAATAGCATTGAGCGTATCTTTTGATGCAGCAATGGAAGAAGAACTAAAAAAAGAAAAGCAGCTAATATAAAGAATCAGAAAAGGCTTGCAGTTATAATTCATTTTCAGTACCAGATTTTATTTCAATCCCCGTCCGGTATAAATATAATGTCATTTATTTTCTGCAAAAAGTCCCCGCAGATCTTCCAGCAACTGTTCGGAGGAATTCAAATTGACAAATCCCTGACGTGGTTTATCCAGGTCAATGACCAGGTAAAGGGTAAGTGTCGTCATAACGGCAAAAGCAAGGACAAGGACCTTGTTCCTCTCCAGACGTTTACTGCCATATCCTGAAAGAAAAGCGGATATTACCACCAATACACAAAGCACGATTAAAATCATCCCGGGAACCATTGCTCTTCTGGTTCCTTCCCGGGTTGTAACGATATCTATCATGTCATTTAAAGAAGGCACCATTTGTTGCGATGCCACCGCGTTTTTCGGATTTTGAGAAAGAGTCGCTACCGTTTTCCAGATAATTTTTGAAATTGAATCTGCGCGGACCAGGGAATACTTAATCCTGGTTTCATCATCCTTTGCTTTAAAATAATCGATCCTGGTCTCAAGATAATTTTTCAGGTCTGCTCTTAAAATGTTTCTAATGCTGTCAGAATATAAATCGCTTCGTAATATGGTTGTACCGATATCGTTGGATTCAGAGATAATAAGCTGTCGCCTGGTTTCATATTTGGAAGCAGACATTCCAAATGTAAAAGAAAGCAGCAGAGCAGTCAATCCCAGCAGGGAGCCTTCCGTAGGCCCGATTCCCACATGCTCAGTACCTGGAAACTTCCTGATATGTCTGTTTTTAAATTTAAATCCCAGCCAGTTAATGAATATCAGGAAAAACAAAAAGGGAAAGGCCAGATAAAAAGCAGGTATCAGTTCAAAATGGTTCGGTTGCATAACAAAATATTCAAATTAGTTCCATCCGCCACCCAGTGCCTTATAAAGCGAGACAATTGAATTCAGTTTTTCCTGAGTGGTTGTGGATTCCAGCAACTGGGCATCAAATAAATTTGTTTGCATAATGATTACTTCCAGATAGGAAGTATACCCATTATCATACCGGGCCTGTGAGAGCATCAATGCTTTTGTAGCAGCGGCGACCTGTATTTTTCTTGCACTGTCTTCTTCGTTCAGGTTTCTGTAGGCAGCCAGTGCATTATCGACATCGGCAAAAGCGTTTAATGCAGTTTGCTGATATTGATAATATAATTGTTCCGTTCTCCTTTTTTCTACTTCAACCAGTTTCTTATTCTGTCCCCAATTAAACAATGGACCTGCCAATGATCCAAATCCATTGGCAACAAAACCATTATTTGTAAGAAGGGTGGACAATTGAGGACTGGCAAATCCAAGAACTCCGGTTAAACTGATTGTTGGAAACCGGTTTGCCTGGGCCACGCCGATTCTTGCAAACTGGGACTGCAGGGCATATTCTGACGCAACGATATCCGGCCTTCTTTCCAGCAACTGGGAAGGCAGGCCAACCGGTATATCCGGAGATAATTGCTGATCATAATTATTTGCACCGCGTATTACGGGACCCGGTCCGAGTCCTGTCAGTAAGCGGATCGCATTTTCAGTCTGAATCATTTGACGACGGAAGCCTGGAATGGAGGCTGCCGCAATCGCTTCCTGTTGCTGAGCCTGTAGAAGGTCCAATTCGGAAACATATCCATGTTGGAATTTATCTGAAATAATCTGGGAGTTTTGTTTCCTTCCCACCAGTGTATTTTCTGAGATCAGTATCTTATTATCCAGATCCCGCAGCAAAAAATAATCCGTGGCAACTTCGGCTACCAGACTTACCTGTAAGGCATCCCGGTTGGCCTTGCTGGCCAGGAAATCATCCACGGCAGACTGACTCTGAAGACGCAGTTTCCCCCAAACATCAAGCTCCCAGTTCAACACGCCAAATACATTCAGCAGACCTCCGTCTACACCGCTGGCGACCTTGATTGCATCGGATCCTGCCTTCCCGCCACCTGCGGTAGCCTGATAGCTTAGCCTGGGATACAAATTGGCCTTTACTGCACCCGATAATGCGAGGGCCTCCTGCATGCGTGAAGCGGCAGTAAGCAGATCCCGGTTACTGTCAATGGCCATCCTGATCAGCGTTTGCAAGGCATTATCGTGGTAGATCTCAAACCAGGTAGCCAGCGCAGATGTATCCATTTTTGCAGCATCCGGATATGTAATTCCGGACGGAGTTGCCGGCCTGTTATATTTTTTCCCTACCATGCAACTGGTAAATAGTAACACAACCATCACCAGCAAACCATATGTTCCTTTCCTATTCATTCTCTTATACATGTTGGGTTGAATCAGATGATTTCGTTTCTTCTGCTTCAGATTTTATTTTCTTCTTTCTTTCAATCAGTACGAAAAAAGCCGGGATGAGCATAACACCGAGTGCCGTAGCTGCAATCATCCCACTGAAAACCGCCATACCCATTACCTTTCTGGACTCCGAGCCGGCTCCCGACGCCCGTACAAGTGGAATCACTCCCAGGATGAATGCAAAGGATGTCATCAGAATGGGCCTGAATCTCAATTTCGCTCCTGCAATCGCTGCTTGCATGACCGTCATACCGCCTTCCTCTAGTTTCATCTTTGCAAATTCCACAATCAGGATGGCATTCTTTGCATTCAATCCGATCAGCATAACCAGTCCGATTTGCGCAAATACATTATTCACATAACTATCCGAAAACAATCTGCTTAAAAACAATCCCAGCATGGCACCCATGATCGCCCAGGGCGTACCCAGCAGTACACTGAAAGGAAGGCTCCAGCTTTCATATTGCGCCGCCAATATAAAAAATACAAATACAAGCGCCATGACAAATACAAATCCGCTCTGGCCTTCAGCTGCCTTTTCCTGAAAAGACATATTGCTATATGCAAACCCCACCCCCTTCGGTAAGGACTCATTCGCCGCTTTGGCCAATGCATCCAAAGCCTGTGTGGACGAATATCCGGGTGCCGGCGAACCGGA
>JABDFX010000086.1 GCA_013286315.1 Bacteroidota bacterium
GGGAAAAAGAAAGCTCTGAAACTGGCAGAGGCAAAGGAAGTAAAAATAGATTATCAACTGGGCGAATTAGAAACCCTGGACTATAAGCCAGAACGGTTTGACGCGATTGCGCTCATTTATGCTCACTTCCCGGCAGATATCAAATCATCGTATCACAAAACACTTGACAAATATCTGCGTAGTGGTGGACTGATTATTTTCGAAGCATTCAGTAAAAAACACGTTGAATATATAAAAAAGAATGAGGCAGTTGGTGGCCCGAAGGACATTGACATGTTATTCTCTATCGACGAAATAAAGTCGGATTTTTTGAATTATGAAATTATCGAATTGTCAGAAATGGAGATTGAATTGAAAGAAGGCCTGTTTCACAATGGAACAGTCTCCGTAATCCGGTTTCTCGGGAGAAAAAAATAAAATGAGCAATAACACACTTACGCGATTCAATTTGCCGGTGGTATTGCAAAATATATAGAATGCTTACCCGGAATCGTATCAAGCACTATTTTTTCCGGCACAATAGCGCCTAATTTTAAATGGAATTTTTCCTCAATGTTTTTATAACCATTTTTCCTTAGTATAGTAGTAATTCGATTTTTAACGGATATCACTTCAGCATCTGCACCTTCGAAAGCTACAAATTCAACTGCAAGTGTTTTATCAGGGAAATATTTATTCATATCCCTCATTATTTCCTTTTCGCTAATTTTTCTGGGAGTATGAATATTATATTTTGATGAGAATCTCGTCTTGTTCTCATGGATAGCCTTAGCTACCGGTTTTAATGTTCCTGATGTTTTCTGTTGCACAGGAGCATTCATTACTTTTAGTTTCGGACTATCTAAATAATTATATACTGTGTTGTTAATCGTCCGAATTTTACCATTTGATCTATTACAAAGAATTCCCATTATAATTGTTGCCAATAAAAGTCCTACGGTTAGCCAGGCCAACTGAATTCCAACTCTTAATTGTGCCATTCCATTGGTTTTCTAAAGCAAAGCTCTAATTAAATATTTATTTACTATGGATTTTAGTTACTGAACAGAAAAAACCGGCGAACGAAATCTTTAAAACGGAAATAAGTAAAAATTAAAATAGAACCTCTGCCAATTGGAAAGCCGGGGGAACGCCCCGGCTTTTGATTTAAGTTTCAATTCCACATTGATAACCAAAATATAGAATTGCAAAACAAATACCCGGATCGCAGATAAATCCTGGTTTAATTTTAAAAGCAATCTCCAACAAAAATGGTTTTCATTTGCGTAAAATAATCTACAGTGATAAAAAAAAGACTATAATAATCGAAAAATCAAGGCAGTTCCCTATGGGTACACTTTTGGATTGTAACTAACTTAGCGTAGTTAAATCAACAATTGGATTATCCGCCCTGTGTGTCACAGCCTTCTGTAACCAGAGGGTTTTTTGTATAATGCAGAATGTAAAACCAGATAACCAATTATTAACAAATAATTCCCCGGGCATGCATGCAATCCATCGGAAGGAATGTTTATTAATTGTATACTTTATTTTTCTTCATGGTATTCCTCCTCCGAATTGATATCCCAGATATTTTCTTTCGACTGATTGCCTGAAATGATATTATCAACTGCAGCCATAGCGGTGAGCATGCTATGATCACTGTTGTTATACCTGTGCATCCCATTGCGGCCAACCGGATACAGATTCCCGATGCGATTCAGAAACTGTTTTACCGTTTCAAAGCATGAATAGCTGCCATAATAGGAGGGATATGCTTTTTCAACCTTCAGCACCATCGAATCTTCTACATCCGTCGCACGTATCATACCGATACTTTCCATTTCAGTAATGGCAAAATGAATCAGGGTCTCGTCTGTCTGCCGCCAGAACACATCTCCTTCATTGCAAAAATATTCCACTCCAAGCCAGATCTTGTTTCCATCACTCACCATATAAGGACTCCAGTTATTAAAGATCTGAATGCGCCCGGCTTTTACGCTTTTATCCTGTATGTAAATCCAGTTGTCCTTTATATTTTCTCCAGTCTTTTTATCATCCCGCACCGCCAGTTCCGATAAAAGAATTCCCACAATTATAAAATCCCGGTATTCCAATTGGTCAGAAATTAATTTTGCATCTGAAGGGATGGATATATTGACCATTTTATTCAATAGTTCCTTGACCGGCATGGTTGAAATAAAATAATCCCCTGTAATGGTTTTAGTTTGTAAAGTGATCCTGTTTTTTATTTCAGCGGATATCAGTGTTTGATCGCCATCACCGGTCAAGGATTCCAACGTAGTATTCAAATGCAGTTCGCCGCCCAGCCTGATTACTTCTGCAGCGACCGTTTCCCACATTTGTCCGGGGCCATACTTAGGATAAAGAAATTGTTCGATGAGGCTGGTACTGGTTCCCTGCTGTGAAATACTTCTGTTAGCCCTGAATATAGAAAGAAAAGCATGTCTTATCAACCGGGATATATTCAAATCCTTTACCCGCTGGATACCCCAACTGGATGGAATTTGCTCACAGGAAATGCCCCACACTTTTTCCGTATAGTCTTTAAAGAAAGTTTCGTAAAGTTTTTTGCCAAACCGGTTGCGGAAAAACTGAGCCAGATTTTCTTCCGGTTTTTCCGGAAATAATTTTGCGCGGATATATGAAAACCCGATGCCGGTCATTTTTATGAAACCCAGCTTGCGGAGGGTTGACATATTAAACTGTAATGGGTAGTCGAAAAATTTTCTCTCAAAATAAATCCTCGATTTGCGGGGACGCAGTAACATGGTTTGCTCACCTTTTCCAAATTTCTTAATATCAAAATCTGCGTTCTTATGCTGATGGGCAATGTGAATGTGTTCCTCATGAACCGATTCATCCATGGGCAGGAATTTCAGCCACCATTCAATAATTTTGGCTGATTTTGAAAAAAAACGATGGCCCCCGATATCTAAACGATTCCCCTTGTATTGGATGGTTTTTGCCAGACCACCTACCTGGTTGTCTTTTTCAATGATTACCGGTATAATATCCGTTCTCACTAATAATTCATAAGCTGCGGTAAGCCCTGCTGGCCCTGCACCTATAACAATTGTTTTTCTCATTGAATCAACCGGGATTTAGGACTCAGGCATAACCATAGTAAAGTAAACAAGATAATCAACTCACCAATGCTGTGTCGCATTTTCAAATATGGTGTGTTCACAATATTCAATAAAAATCCGGCAATTAACCATATATAAATAACGCCCTGACGTTTGTCAAAATATGCGGCCAGCAATAGCAGTGGAAATGCCCACTGAAGGCCGTAATACTGGGCGCGAAGTACCGGTGAGAGGAAGTCAGATACCATATAAAGGCAGAAACCAAAAATGGCAACCATCATTATATTTGCGGGATGGTTGTCTTGCCTGCACATCGCGCCAAATGCTAAATAAAAATACAGCAGTTAGAAAAAAGGTCATACCGATCCAGTGATATCTTCTACTCATACTGACCGTTGGCTGGTAAAGGTTATTTAATATTTTGCAATGATACTTCAATTCCATCCAAACGACGGTTCAAAATAGAAAGCCAAAAAATGCAGATTCATGAAATCGTATTTGTCGGGATGCCCTGGTCATTCCGGGTTCCGACTAAGCAGAAACACTTAGTAGTGAAATGTGAATTATGTAAATCTTATTGAAAATTGTGTAACAACTATTAAACATTTGCCCATTACATTTACAATAGTTTTTCATAGGATATTGGATTTTTTAAAAGGCCGGATATTTATCCGGCTTTCTTTCAGCTCTTCAATTCGACAGTATAATTTTTGCAGTTTCTGAAGGTAAATCTCAGCGGAATCATTCACCGTCTCAGATCTGTATTTTTTATTACGAGTGGCCAGATAAAGAACAATGAAATATATTTTAATTCTTTTCTTTTCCTGCATGTTCGAAGCAAAACATATTTAAACAACAATGGCAGATCTGGGAAGGGCAGTCGCACCCTACGACTCATACAATTTGAAAGGCCAAATGAAAATGAAGAATGCGTTACCCTGTGAAGACCTTTTTATCCGGAACTATTTTATTTGTCTGAAACGATTAAATAGAACGGTCAGGGTCTTGTCGATGCTCAGTTTTTTGGTTCGTACACCAGCAATACGGTCCCGCAATTAAACTGTCTGGATTTCGAAAGGGTCAATGCAAGGTTGCTCTGCAAGCTTTGAAATATGGTTAATCCCTTACCAACGGCAATCGGGTTTACAAGCAAGTAATATTGGTTTATAAGTTTTTCTTTAATCAAGGATGATACAAAGCCGCTTCCGCCATACACGATCATATCCTTACCCGGCTGATTTTTTAGTTTATTTATTTCCTCTGTAATATCACCTTTTGTTAATTCGGTATTTGCCCATTTGGACTTACCGAGTTTATTTGAAAAAACAATTTTCGGAATGTCCGTTAACGTCCTTCCTACAGCGAAATCAGAATCCTCAGGGTTAGATGCTACCGAAGCCCAATGCGGTATAAAACCTTCTGCAGTATTTCTTCCAAGAATAATGTGATCAACTCCTTCTGTATTTGCAATGGAAAAAGCCTTTATTTCATCGTCCCAATTGAAATTTTTTCCTCCATTACCGGATACAAAGCCGTCGAGAGTCATCTGCATTTGAAGTTTTAATTTTCGCATGTTGAAAATGATTTGACTATGTATACAATTTGATCTCAGGTGGTTCGGGTGGCCGGCAGGGAAAGAGCGTTTTAGCGACCAATACGATGAGATCAATCGGAGTATGAATGGATCCTCTTTTCGAAGAGGTGCTGCTATTTTTTTATTCGCCGGTCAGATGAGTTTATGTACTACATAAATAACCACACTCATATCTAAGGCCAATAACGCTGATAGAATAACGGCAAATACCTTCCTTTTCCTCGCTGTCATAAAATCAATTGAATTACTATTAGAACTGAATAGTATGGAGTTTGCAATTCAAATGCCAGCCTTCGCGCAAGAAAAATCGACCTTTCCATGTGCAAGCCTGTTTTATTGAACCTGGATTCCAATTAGGAACAGTATCGAATGAAATGTCTGTCAAATTGGCCAGGGACGCCATTTGAAGAGAGCCTGTGTATTGCGAAAGCATGTTCTTCGCTTAGCCTGGTAAACAATGAGCAAAGGTTATGCAAACAATATGCGAACAAACTCGCCCTGTATGCCTGGTCCAAGGTCTTATGTATGTGTTGGATTTCAATTAGTATTAAGGAGATATATCGCAATATCACTGTTCAGACTTCATGTTTCAACAAAGCAATGTCGTACAACTTGCGCAACGCGATCAGCGTTGAGTATCCCACATTTAAGATTAATTATGCCCCGGTAGCACCAGGCGCCGGAGATCTCTGAATGTGATGAATCCACAATCAGTTCTGAATCAACAGGAAGATTAACCTTCAGCCGGACAGTTAACAGCAACGAAGGAAGCGACCGGGCCAAGGATCGGTCTTTCGCAGCTTTGTATTGCGAAGAACTGAAAAGATGGGGGACCAGAGAAAAAGGTCCTCAGAGAATTGCCGGCAGTTACACGTTAGATGTACCTGCATTCAGCGGAAAAGCAGTACATGCCTATATCGGGTTTTTATCTGCTGATGCTAAGTTTGTGACTACCAGCCTTTTTGCTGGCACGCTAAACATCCAGTAAGCATACATGTCTAATATGACCTGTTCGGGTAACCGGGGCCGTTACGAAGCGGCTCTTTTTTATTTTACACGTCCCCATATTATCCCAAATATTCCACAATAAAATGTCCTTTTTGGAGTTTGGAAAATAGGTGGATAAAAAGGAGAAATAAAATGCACTGCTTTGAATACCCTTGTCTATTTTAGCGGCTCAAAGCAGAAATGGCATGTATAGTCCAGAGTATCAGATATGTAATAAATACATAAACGCAACCATATGAAAAACCAAATTCACAAAACTCTGCTTCAGGGGGTCAAAGACCTGCATATCAAAATCCTGCAATCGAATAATCTACCGGAAATTGGCAACTACTTACAGGAGATTCTGGACAAAGTAATACCGGTACCTGCCGCCTCCAACAAAAAAATAATGACTGCCGATATGAGGGGTTTGAGTAAATCCCGGATTATCAACATGATGAAAAGCGACATCCAGTCGATCGTGGATGGAACATATAACAGGGCTGAAATAGCAAAATATAAAGCTTCTCTCAGTATTGCCTGGCTAAAAAGATTATTTACTGAACCGACGGCCCCTCCGGAGTCCAACGCCTAACGCCATCCTGCCTTAAGCCTTACGTTTTAAGCCTTCTGCCTAAAAAGGCTAACTTGTTCCTTCACGGAATGGATTCAATAATATATCCATGCCGATAGTAAAATATGGATGATAAATTTGAAGAACTGATCGGAACCTATATTCAGAACCGGATCGGAATCAGCAATCATTTTATTACAAACGAACTTGCGGCAGGCCTTCAGAAAAATCTGCTTTCCCTGGATGAAGACGATAAAATGAAAACTGCCGGAATCGGAAATCTATTTGTAAAAGACAGGAACCAGGACAAACGTGGCGACAAGATTTTCTGGATCGACAACCAGTCGGATGAAATCTCAGAGCGCGCGTTTTTAAATCAGATCAATCTCTTCATTGAACTTTTGAATGATACCTGTTATACCGGCATCAATGCCTATGAATTTCATTATGCGTTGTATGAAACGGGTAGTTATTACCGGAAGCATGTCGACCAGTTTCAGAATAATTACGATCGTAAATTTTCGATGATTCATTATCTCAATGCAGACTGGAAAGAAGAAGAGGGTGGTGAATTATTAATTTACCATGAAAACAAAACAGATAAAATATTCCCCGAAATATAAAAAAGCAGTTTTCTTCCGGAGTGAAGACTGTGAACATGAAGTATTCAGATCCACCAGGCCCCGGATGAGTATTTCCGGCTGGCTGAAAAGTATTTAAATCCCAATAAATACTACCTTAACCGCAAATTCCCGTATGAGTCAAAAAGGATTTATCCAGGTGCTGGGCGCAGCCGGAACGGTCACCGGTTCAAAGTATTTAATAAGTGCCAACGGTAAAAAATTTCTGGTGGACTGTGGTCTGTTCCAGGGTTTGAAAGAACTGCGTCTGTTGAACTGGAATCCCTTACCGGTTGACGCAACCACCATCGATTTTATACTTCTGACCCATGGCCACCTGGATCATGTGGGCTACCTTCCCCGACTGGTGCAGGCCGGATTTAAGGGAAAGATTCATGGAACGGCTCCCACCATTGAAATAGCAACCATTGTTCTCAATGATACTGGCAAAATACAGGAAGAAGAAGCGGCTCAGGCTAACCGTTTCAATTATTCTAAGCACGCGCCGGCGATGCCATTGTACGATCTGAAAGATGTTGCGCGGACCCTTCCGTTGTTGAGTGAAATCAAGACAGATGAGTGGATCGATTTTGGGGATGGTATCAAAGTATGTTATCATACCAACGGTCATATCATCGGATCGGCTTTTATCGAAATTCATATCGGAGAAAAAAAACTTGTATTCAGCGGCGATATCGGCCAATCCCCGGATATTTTACTAAGTCCGCCAAACCGTCCGAAAGAAGCCGATATACTTTTTGTTGAAAGCACGTATGGTGACCGGCTTCATCCGAAAGAAAATGTTCCGGACCGGCTGAAAGAAATCATTCTGCAAACCGTATCAAAAGGAGGAACACTGATCATTCCAAGTTTTGCGGTTGAAAGAACGCAGACCCTGATGTACCTGATCTGGCAATTAAAGAAATCAGGCACGTTGCCGGATATTCCACTCATCATGGACAGTCCGATGGGATCACATGTGCTGGGTACATTTCAAAAATTCAATGACTGGCTGAAACTTCCGGTGGGTGATTTTGAGGAGATGACAAAAATATTTCATGTTGTCAGTGAGTTCAAAGAAACCCAGGCTTTCATAGGAAACCATGCTCCCAAAATTGTTATTGCTGGCAGCGGCATGATTACCGGTGGCCGCGTATTGAATTATTTACAGGAGTATATTGGCAAGCCCGAGACGACCCTACTGATGGTCGGTTACCAGGCTGAAGGTACCAGGGGAAGGCAATTGCAGGATGGCTTGACCGAGGTAAAAATCTACGGAAAATATTACACTGTAAAAGCCCGGATAGAAATGATCAAAGGTTTATCGGCCCATGCAGATCAAAACGGTTTGTTACAATGGCTCAGTGAAGTAAAAAATAAACCAGAGCGGGTCATGATCACACATGGGGAAAAACGGGTTGCTGATGTATTCCGGGTAAAATTAAAAGACGTTTACGGATGGGAAGGTACGGTTCCCAAACTCAATGATATCATAGAATGGTAAAAGCGGGTCTGAAATTATTATGGAAAGTAATTTCGGCCTTATTATGTGCAAAAAGGGTGAATAATCATCACCCTTTTTTGTTAACTTAGTAAGATCTAAACCAAACTTGCCATGAAATCAATTTTACTATTGAGCTCAATGTTTATTGCCCTGTCCGCAACCTCCCAAACCACCACTTTCAAAACCAACAAATGGGGTAATACAAAACAAACCCAGGACCACGACTGGGCCACTGCTTTGGACAATCCTGTGAAGGAAAACGTGACAATCGTTGAAACGCCCACGACGTTTAAGGCTACATTCGGACAAAAAATCAAAGTATATAAGATCGTTAATTCAAGTAAAATGGATGAAGACACCAAGGTTTATAATACGGTGATGAATGCCAAACCTTATATCATCAAAGTCATGTACATCAGTTCAGAAAAAACCTATGCAATACTTTGTGAAAATGAATGGGCTGTAGCCAATGTCACCGATGCGGTGACCGCCAAATAAAAGTTTTATTTGCCGATGATCTTATAGACTTTGCCGGTATTACCATTAGGGCCAGCCTGGTCTGAAGTCAGCAGATAGATTTCTCCGCTCTGATCCTGTCCAAAACTTTTCAGATATGTGCCCAGATCAGTCGGATAGCCAACTAATGCGAGCGGACTGTAGGACCAGCTGCCGTTGGCAGACATGTCGGCTGAAAATACTTTTCCGGATTCTGCATTGTTTGTGGTCGCAAACATTCCGAATAAATATTTTCCCTGCAGTGATGGCAGAGCGGTCCCCCTGTACACAAATCCACCGATCACTGCATTGCCCACTCCACCACCTTTTGGATTGGCGTTATTCACCAATTCAAGAACCGGATCAATTAGAGGATTTCCGGCAGAGTCAATCGAAGGGCAAGAGGCACGTTCAACCAGGTCACTATCTGTATCAAAGCAATGGCTGCCTTCCTTTACGTTCCATCCATAGTTGCCTCCCTTTGTAACCAGGTCAATTTCTTCGTATAGTGACTGTCCTACATCCGCGGCAATCAGCTGATGGGATCCGCCCATATCAAATGAAAAACGGTACGGGTTTCTGAAACCAAAAGCATATATCTCCGGTTTCGCGGCAGTGCCCACAAATGGATTGTCGGGAGGGATACTGTAAGGACTGCCGTTCACATCTATGCGCAGAATATCGCCCATCAGATTTGCATAATTATCCTGCCCATTCCCGCCAGCGTTTACCTTATACCAGTCAGAGACATGACCATTGCCTACATCATCTGCATTTCCACCATCTCCTATAGAGATATATAAAAACCCATCCGGGCCAAATGCCACTGTTCCACCATTATGATTTATATAGGGATGATTGTCCTCCAGCAGAACTCTCTCTGAACCCGGATCAGCCTGGTTGGCATCTACTGCGGAAACTCTGAATTCTGATATCCTGGTCAGATTGTTCCACCCCGATCCAGGAGGTCCGGGAACCGGTGTGCCTGCATTTGGCGGCGCTGTATAAAACAGGTAGAATTTGCCATTCGTCTTAAAATCCGGATGGAAAGCCATACCCAGCAGTCCTCTTTCGTCGTAAGTCGAACTTAAGGTTACCATCCTGGCTGAAATATCAATAAAAGGGCTGGTTAGTTTTTTACCATCAGCACCGATGATCCATACGGTACCGGTCTCATCAGCAATAAATAATCTTTTTGATCCATCGGGCGGTTCAGAAATGATGAGGGGAGCAATCATGCCATCGGCGATAAGCTGCAGTCCCGGAGTTTTGACAGTTGTGTCCACTACCGGCGGCGGTGGCGGGGGAGGCGGTTGCGACGATGAATAGGAACTGTTTTTTTTGCAACCAGCCTGCAGGAATAATTGAGAGGTCACAATTAATAATCCCAGGGTTCTGATTAAAAGCTTCATAAGATCAAATTAAATGGTGACATCATGAAAAAGCTTACGAAGGAAAACTGAAAATATTAAGTGTCGTATCAGCCGGGACAGTTGCGCAGGTAATAAGTGGCAAAATCACCGCTTTTCAACCGATCATCGCCAGTTTATTGTTTATCAGGTAATCATAACTTTCTTTTAAAGCTGCAAATACATCACCCGCTGTTTTATCCATTTCAACCACCATCCATTCCGTATTTCCATCAGCGGCTTTTACAATTGACGGAAAATTTTGTGTACCCTTTCCAACAGCCGTCATCGGATCGGGAACGTCTTTCGGTAAGTTATCATCCCATTTAGCGGGTCCATCTTTAACATGCAGTAATTGTGCCCGGCTACCCAGTTTTTTCACAATAGTAGCAGGATCCTGTCCGGCCACTTTCACCCAATAAGTATCTACTTCGAAAAATATATCCTTGTCCAGGTTTTCAAGTAAGAGTTCGTAAACCAATCGTCCGCCTACTTTGTTGCGATATTCCCACCAATGATTATGAAGACCAAACTGCAATCCGTTTGATTTGGCAAATGCTGCGGCCTGATTATAAATAGAAATCAGTTCCATGGTTCCGTCCACGCTGCTGTATCGTTTATCTTCCGGCCAGCCATGCCATATCATTCTTTTGCAATTGTAAGCGGCGGCTGTTTCCAAAAAAATATTTTTGTGATCGCCGATGGGAATTTCTATATGCGATGAAGAAACAGACAGGCCCGCGTCTTTCAGAAAGGATGCTGCCTGTTGGACCGAAATGCCATCGGGCCAGAATGCAGTCTCCACATAATTGAACCCTATATCCCTTACGCGTTTCAGGGTTCCCGGAATATCTGTTTTGATCTGATCCCGAACGGTATATAGCTGAACTGATAATTTAGCAGGATTCCATTTTTCAGGGTTGAATGCAGAGAAAGCAGATGAAGGAATAACGGATCCTGCCAGGCCAAGACCCGTCCACTGTAAAAAATTCCTGCGGGATAACGACTGCTTATTTTTCATAAAGCTGTTTTGAAATTTAGTCGCGCCGAATAAAGTTAGTTCTAAACTTATTATTATCTTTAACTAACATCTTAGTTATATTGCCGTTGACAATCAGCCTTTGAGATTGGAATAAAATATACTTATGGGTGACAGCTTACGATTTAATTCTAAAGGCAAATTGGAAAATACTTGCGATGCCGTCGTGATCGGATCCGGTATCAGCGGGGGATGGGCAGCCAAGGAATTATGTGAACATGGAATCAAAACGCTGGTATTGGAGCGCGGGCGAAATGTGCAGCATATCAAAGATTATCCGACGGCTACCAAACATCCATGGCAGTTTACGCATCGGGGCAGAATTTCCCGGGAACTTGAAAAGGAAAATCCCATAATCAGCAAATGTTATGCATTTGATGAAAGCGCCCAGCATTTTTTTGTAAAGGATAAAGAACATCCTTACGTGCAGGAAAAGCCTTTTGACTGGATACGCGGTTATCAGGTTGGTGGGAAATCACTGATGTGGGCACGTGAAACGCAGCGCTGGAGCCGGTTTGAGTTTGAAGCCCCTGCAAGGGATGGTTTTGCTGTTGACTGGCCGATCCAATACAATGATCTCGCACCCTGGTATTCACACGCAGAAAATTTTGCGGGTATCAGTGGGAATAAAGACGGTATAGATAATCTGCCTGATGGTGAATTTCTTCCGCCATGGGAATTCAATTGTGCTGAGGATTCGATGCGGCAAAAAGTGAATGCTTATTATGCTAACAGACGCATGTTGATGGGACGCTGTGCCAACCTCACAAAGGCCGGAGAATTACAATTGCAGCAGGGCCGTGGTCAATGCCAGGCAAGAAATTTATGCAGCCGGGGCTGCCCTTATGGCGGTTATTTCAGTTCAAACTCTTCCACCTTGCCCTGGGCGGAAAAAACCGGTCACCTGACCCTTCGTCCGGATTCAGTGGTTCATTCTATCCTCTATGATGAAAAAAAAGGAAGGGCGGCGGGCGTGCGTGTGATAGATGCAAAAACAAAACAGCCCACAGAATATTTTGCACGCATCATTTTTGTAAACGCAGCCTGTTTAAATTCTAATCTGATTTTACTGAATTCGACTTCTGGCCGGTTTCCGGAAGGACTGGGAAATGATCATGATATGCTCGGCAGATATATTGCTTTTCAGAATTACCGCGGATCCATTTCAGCAAGTATTGAAGGATTTAAAGATGAGTATTATTATGGCCGAAGACCGGTATCACCGCTGATGCCCAATTTCAGAAATGTTTATAAACAGGAAGAAGATTTCCAGCGCGGATATCTTGTTTTCTGGGGTGCCTATAGAAACACAGGCATTGAGGATACCGATATCGGTACTGACTTAAAAAAATCGCTCAGTGAAGCAGGTGAATGGTCAGCCTATATGTCGATGCAGGGAGAAGTGATTCCCAAAAAAACAAATCATGTGCGGCTTAGCAAGGATTTGACAGACGAGTGGGATATTCCGCAATTGATCACTTCTGTGGATTATGACGAGAATGATGAGAAAATGGTGAAGGACTTTTTAATACAAGGATCCGAGATACTGGATATTGCCGGTTGTAAAAATATTAAGCCCAATGATAATAAACAGGCACCAGGCCTGGATATCCATGAGATGGGCGGCGTACGGATGGGCAGGGATCCAAAAACTTCCATGCTCAATGAGTGGAACCAGCTACATGCATGCAAAAATGTTTTTGTCACTGACGGAGCATGTATGACTTCGGTCGGCAATCAAAATCCTTCACTCACTTTTATGGCCATCACGGCGAGGGCGGCGAATCATGCAGTTGATGAATTAAAGAGAGGCGATATTTAAGCAGGAGGCTTGATGCCAGAGGCTGACTTTGAGTTTCACGCCTCCTGTCTCCAGCCTAAATTATCTGCCGGCAAAAAAGGGCTTTTACCGGTAATAAAAGTCGTGTTACCTATAACGACTTGCAATAAAATGCCCCGTCATTTATTTTTATTCAGGTTTTAAAATATAATGGCTGTTCGTTCGTCTGAACAGGGTGGCGGTAGGAGGCTGGAGACGTTTGGCACGAAGTTGGTCACACGATTGAGATGTTTTTTAGAGAAATGGAATAAATTATTTTCATAAATAAGCGAACATT
>JABDFX010000087.1 GCA_013286315.1 Bacteroidota bacterium
GTGTGTTGGTATGATGTTCTATTTCAGGAAATCAGAACATATGGAAGCGGCTTATGGGTTCTCCATCATTATCGCGATGATGATGACAACGGCACTCATGTTCGGCTATATGAAATTTGTCCGGAAATGGAATATGGTGATCATATTTATCATTATCGGAATATTTTTTACAGTCGAGACTTCTTTTTTTGTTGCCAATGTCGCCAAAATTAAACAGCGCTGGATGTTCCTGTTTTTTGAGTTCGGTCTGGTGTTCGTCATGTATATCTGGTTCAACGCCCGTAAAATCACGAATCGTTATCTCAATTTTGTTAATATCAGCAAATTCAGTAACGACATTGTGGAGCTCAGTAATGACAAGGACATACCAAAATATGCCACCCATCTGGTTTATCTGACCAAGGCAAATATGGAAATGCAGATCGAGCAAAGGATTATGGATTCTATTCTAAATAAGAAACCAAAACGGGCTGATATTTACTGGTTTGTTCACATTGATATTTCCGATTCTCCCTATACAATGGAATATGATGTGGTTGAAATCATAAAGGATAAATTAATACGTGTCGAATTCAGGCTTGGATTCAGGGTACAACCACGTATTCATAAGCTATTTAAAAAGGTAATGCAGGAAATGGTCCAGAACGCCGAATTGGAATTTGCGTGCAAATATGAATCCATGCAGAAGGATAATTTTCACGCCGACATCAATTACATCATCATTGAAAGATTCCTCTCTGTTGAAAATGAATTACCGGTAAAGGAGGATTTCATACTGGATGCCTATTTCTCCATCAAAGGTGTAGCCCAAAGCGATCAGAAGGCGTACGGGCTTGATAGTTCAGACACGATCATAGAATATTCTCCACTTTTTATAGACCATAAAGACAAACTTCCACTTAAACGCATAAAACACGAAACGGCGAGGAATTATAAAGCACAGACCCCTTAATCTTCTATGTCAATGTTGTGAAACTGTCATTAGAGTGGCACGATTATTTATCACTTGCTGATTCTGGCTTTTATTACCCTGAGTATGGCTTTTTGTTTTATCCTGTATGGAATAAATTTTATCAGTTTATTATGTCCGAAAATTATGACTGACTCTTTTCCTTCTTCTCCTCTTCTTTCTTTTTCTTTTCCTTTGCCGCTTTTTTCTCTGCGCGTTTTTCTTTTCGCAATTCCTTCTTCGATTTCTTTGGATCTGTTTTATTTTTTATGATCCCACCACCTGACCCGGAGATTTCTTTATTTAACTGCGAATCTTTTGAATCCTTTCCGAGTGAATTGATACTGACTGAATATTCAAGCGACGGGTACAGGGCCTGAATAAAAGCATTTTTTAAAATTTGTCCAATCAGCTCCCATATATTGATATCCGGTTTTTTTATATTTCCTTCAAATTCTACCCGGGTAGCGAGTTGTTCCTTGTTGTGATTTTTAAAAACCCAGGCAATCGCTCCCACGACCGCCTCATAAGCTATCTTGAGTGGTTTTTCCTTATCCTTTTCCCAATTGACTACTTTCAGATTTTTTATAATGGGTTTGGTATAGCCGGTGATCTGTCCCTGTTTGGCAGCGGCTTCGGTATAAATGCTAATCTCACCTGATTTGATATCAAATTTTGCAAAAGCATCGATAAAGTTATTCAGGTTGGCCAGATTTAATCCTTCCAGTTTGGCCTTTCCATCAAAAGTGGGTGTTTTTGCAAGGGCATCCATTTTCATGCTGGCCGTCGCCTTCCCGCCGTAGACATCCGCTGAGGCTGTTATCGTCGATGGCAGAAGTTCCTTATTCTTTTCTGCATTATTTAAATTTTCAGCGAGAATATGAACCTGTGTTGTATAGATATCAAAAGCAGGTTTACTGTGAAAATCCCGGTAATGTATCTGACCTTCCACAATCTCAAATTTATTCAGCTTCAGGGGCATCAGCTTTTTTACGACATCCGTCCAGCTGGAGTCAATCTTCGTCTGACTGGTTTCTTCAGTAGGTCCTTTTACAAAGTTCAGCACCGGCTGGTCGACTTCGATCTGACCGACAATGCGCCCGTGAAACAGGGACGCCCACTGCAGGCTGAGATCAATCAACGGAGCGGAAAAAAAAGGTACAGGCACTTTGCCACCTGTTTTTTCCAGTTTGATCATTTTAATTTTGTAAGCTCCCCGGATGA
Organism: Bacteroidota bacterium; assembly: GCA_013286315.1. GTDB lineage: Bacteria > Bacteroidota > Bacteroidia > Chitinophagales > Chitinophagaceae > Puia. Next base: position 2,174 of record JABDFX010000087.1, read on the forward strand.
GTGCGACATCGATATCATCCACATGACCAGTATATCCGGGAATGTTTTGAAGTTCTTTATTGACCAGTTTTAGCAATATATAAGGAAGGGCAATGCGGATGGCAATTAATAAAACCAGGACCGTTCCCAGAACGATCATCAGCTTCTTCCTCGTACGGACAAATACCGACAGGCTTTTTTTTGATCTTTTTTTGTGAACTGCTACCATTCGTTCGCTGCTTTTTCTGCCCCCTTCTTTCCCTTTTCAGCCATTTTCTTGGCTCCGCCTACCAGGTCGTTAATGGTATCCTTCGTCTTACTTTTTAAATCGTCCAAACAATCTGTAATTTTTTGCCAGGTGTCAGATCCCCGGCCAGGAGCAAGCAGAATACCAAGGGCAAGTCCGGTAAGGATTAAATAAAATACCTTTCTCATTTTTTTTAAACACAGGATACAAATACCGGACCTTCCTTCGTTAATACTGTTTTACACGCAACAGGCAGGTAACATCCTGTAGATAAGCGAGGACAATTGAAGAAAGATATACACCCTGGCTTCCTGTTTCCATTCGTTTCTTGTTAACATAGTATGGAATGGTTATTATTTTTTCACGGCACCTTGAAACATCTGGAGATGCATTTTCAGTTTTGGTAAATACTTTGTGGCGAATGCTTTGGCACCGGGATCGGATCCGTTCACGGATTCCTCGGAGAACAAAGCAACTGCTGTTTTATGATCAGCCAGCTGACTCGCCATATAGGCAGAATCAAAAGACTTACCGGAACGTTTATTTAAATCCGCCAGGGCTTGTGTGTGGTCAGCATCCGGACTCATCGGAATGGTTATGCTTTCTTTTTTTGCAAGTGCCACCAGCTCGTTCTGCGCCGTCGTGTGATCGGCCACCATTTGTTTGCCGAGTGACTTAACTTTTGCATTTCCCTTGGTTTCGGCCAGCTTCCCCGCAGCGATTTCGGCCAGGTTTGCCTGGCTTGCCTGATTAAAAAAAGACTGATCAGCGTAACGCATAAAAGCCAGCATGAAACAGCTAAGCAGGATAAGCGCAATGGAGACCGGCGTATAGTAAGCTTTCATATCTTTTAATTCGGAAAAGGCAAATCGCATGCCCGCCCTAACGTCTATTCTGTTTAACGAATGCGATCAGATTGCCGACCGTTTTGAGATTTTCTGCTACTTCCTCCGGCATATTCAAAGAATACTGTTTTTCAACTTCCATCTGGAGTTCGATCAGGTCAAGGGAATCTACCGCCAGGTCGTCTTTAAAACTGGCATTATCTGTTAATAGCTCCGTTCCAATCCCCAATTTATCATGGATGAGCCTGCGGACTTCCGTAGCAATCACATCTTCCTTTAATTCTCCCTGCATAAAATCTGATTGGTTAGTTTCTTAAAAAAACATGCCACTGACCTTATCCGACGGGATTTTTTTGAAATCAGGCCGCTTCCGTTATATATTTGTCCCGTAACATTTTTTGTTTTTCGATCGTTCCCAACAAATCCTAAAACTTAAAATATGAGCAACCCCCTGTCTTCTCTGGAAAGAGAATCCATCGACCCGCTTACACATATATTTCTTTCGCTTGATTTATTGGAAACCAACCCGCTGTCTGAAGATGTCCGGGATTGCGTAAACATTATCCGCCGAAATGCTGAGAGGCTGGAACAGCTGATTAAGGACTGGCAGCATGATAACGGACGTTAACCCGACCCCGCAGGTGCGTTCCAACACACGTTCGTGCAAGTTTTTCCTCATCGCCCGTCAAAACTGATGAATCGTCTCATTGATTTTCGGAATGACCTCCTTTATCCAATCGGGTATTCCGGTCGTTTTCAGAATCCATTGACCGTTCTCCTGCCGGAACATCAGATAGTGCCGTTCTCCCCGGGTATCCGCGACATCAATGGTAAACAGGGAACCCGCAGGTCCGGCACTTTTTCTAAAATTGAATTCTCTTAGCTGACCACCTGCTTTTATCAGGATAGTAAACTGAATGTTTTTTGATTCGATCATGATCCCGGCAATAAATGAACTACGATTAATTGGCTAATTATGGGCTTTTATTCCCTAAGCATTAAAAACCGCGCCATGATGAATACAAACCGGCTAACGGAAGGCCCTGGAACCGAATCTGCATCACACCTGGTTTGGGTCAATACCATACTACTGCGGAGACAAAGTTTACAAAAGAAAATTAAAAATCAAAGGTGTAAACTCATTTGAAAGCCCATTTAAAATGGCCAATCCGAAATTTTGAAAGTAGTGTCTATCCCTTTTTTATTTGCTCCAGCATAATGAGCGCCGTTTTATTTTTAGGATCGGCCTTCAATATTTTATTAATATACTTCGCGGCTCCGTCTTTATTTCCCATGTTCAGGTAGGTGGTAGCTATCAGATTTAAAACCGGCAGATTGGTAGAATCCTTTTCGAACTCCCTCTTGAGACCGATTACTTCACCTGCATATTTTTTAACAGGAAGAAAGTTCACATTACTGGCATTATTCTGAATAGCATAATTCAGATAGGGCATGGCATGCGCCGGCTGATCCAGTTTAAGGTAAATAACAAACAATGTTTTCGCATCCGCGAAAGAAGGTGAAATGGCAAAGGCCTTCCCAAAATAAAATGCCGCTTCTTCGTAGTTGCCCAGTTTGCCATCAATCGTAGCCGTCTGATTATATAAAAATGCGTCGGTCGGATGTTCAAGCACCAGGGTTTCCATAACTGTTTTTGCCTTTGGCAGATCATTCCGGTCCAGATAATAATTATACAAAACATCCATCGCATATGCCCAGTTCATTTTCCAAAAAGCAATGGAATCGGCCAGTTTTTCCTCTTCGGTGCTTATCTGTATTGAATCCCGTGTAAGAACCGCACTAAAGGGCCAGCTGCTTTTCAATCTTGAAATCCGGTATATACCCGTCAGCGAATCAACGGTCGTTACCGGCATGTCCTGCAGCAACTTCCGAAAACAATATTCGTATTCTTTTGCGGGAGAAATAATATGTTCTCTTTTTAAGGCTTCGTAAAAAACGTCAGACATGATTGCATAACCTTTTAAATTCGGGTGCACATGCTCGAGCATAAGTTCATTGCCGATGATTTTATGTGCAGAAGAATCTTCAAAAGCTGTCTTCATATCTACCAGGTGAGCATAGGGAAATTGGCTGCAAAGTTTCGATATCGTGTCATTTATCAGGGAGGGCGCGCGGAACCGGAGACCGTCCAAATTCCTGGCCCTGGTAAAATAAAATTTTGCCCTGATTTGATCACCCTGTATGACCGATAGATTGCCCAGATAAAAATTGCACAGCGCATGTGCGTCATATATTTTATCTGCGACTTGCAAATACCGGGAAGACGATTCCCAGTCACCCTGATCATATGCACTGATTCCAAGAGCCAGGTTTTTTTGAAATCCCGGGAATCGAATACTATCCGGCGAAATACTCACGAAAGGTTTCAAACCCCTGTCATTACAAACCAGGTTACTTACAAAAACCGGAATATGATTTTTATTGAAAAGATCCAGTGTTTCATTCATATTCGAAACAAACTGATTTACTCCCTGATAAAATAATTTTGACTTGTAGGGTATCTGCTGTTCGCCCACCATGCGCTGCATCAGAGTTTGTCCGGCATATTTTTCCCCGGGGGCCGGTACATTTTTTATCTTTTCATATGCATTGGTCAGTAATTGCACCAGGCGTAACTGTCGCAGAAGCAACACGAGCCGGTTAATACGGGTGCTGTTCCCGATTTTGTTGGAAGAACCGACGCCCAGCGTTCCATAAAACTCGTTATGTCCTGTATAAATCAGCACCGCATCCGGTTTATACCGAATCAGTTCTTTGGCAAATCCCAGAACAGTATAAGAATTTACCGCCGTTAATGAAAGATTGATGATTTCAAACTGCCGATCAGGAAAACTACGCATCAAGCGGTACTGCAGCCATCTGTGAAAAGACCCATTATGAAAAAAAGGATAACCGATGGTAGTAGATTCTCCCAATACAAATATCCGTAATGTGGAATCGTCCTTGTCTTTTTTGAATAATTCACTATTTCCTGTGGGGGCAAAAGACTCATTGATGAAATATCTTTTCGAAGCCGCCGGATTTAATACCAGATAATCCGGATGATTCCTGGCTTCAATGAATAGTTCCAGATCGTTGCCATAGTGAAAAACGCGCAATGAAATTTCAAGGAGAAAGAGAACGAGGAAAGGAAGAAGGATGGCCACCGTTTTGAAAATAATCCTTTTCTTACGGGAATTATTTCCGCCTTTGTCATTGACCGGGTATACATTCGATTTAGTCATTCATACCATTTCTGCGGGATTAAGTCATGCTGTTCATGCAATAAACTAATAAAGGATTAACCAGGATATTAATATTCTATTAATTGCTGAAATATTCCCTGACTAAATTGAAAAATGACCACATCATGAGTTCATCAGGCGATTGCCTCATGAAAGGACTTGGTGAATTCTGCCCCGTAGATTTCCTTATACTCTTTGGCATATTTCAGATAGATATTACTGGCCAGTGTGAACCGCTTCATCGCAATGAGCGCTTTACATTGATATATCAATGCATCCTCATTCAAATGATCGAAATAGAAAATACAATTGGTTACCTCTATGATAAACTCCGGTTCTTTGGATATCTCATGCGTTCTTATATAATTCAGACAGAGGTCGATCATTGAGTTGGAAATTTCCGACTTGATATTGTCCAGCCAGTCATATTCGGTCTGGTGCAAAAATGGGCCCCGCCGGACGATATCAATCAGCGGATGAATATAATCAGCGCGCGCATTCCCCTGCTGTATTATGTTAGTATATTTTTTGAAATCTATATATATATGATCATCCGTAATCTGAAATTGCCAAAATCCGGACTCTTTATTAATCACACAATTGCCGATTCTCTCCAGAATGATTTTCAACTTAGCGATGTTGACGGACCGGTTGTTTTTTGCATCCTTCTCTGATTTATCACGCCAGAGTTTTTCGTTCAGCATTTCAGAAGAGATGCCCCTGCCCTGCCGGATTGTATTAATGCAAACGATGAGAAAGAGCTCTTTCAGCAATGGAGTGAAAAGTCCCGTAATATCATGACCTTCCTTATCAAAAACCTGGAATTGCCCGAACAGAAAAATGGAAGAATGAATATCCCTGTCTGCGTGGCTTTGAAAAAACGGCATGCCGGCTATGCCCACGAGCTCAGGCGCGTAAGCGGGTACAGAATTTCTTTCGGCATTCGATATCTTTTTTTGTTTCTTTCTTCTGATAAAAAGAATCATTGCTATGGCGAGAACGACGGCCAGCGCGGCGATTAAAAAAAGATTTCTTCTCATACCCGTGTCCGGTTTTTCTCCCGGAATCTCATTTGGTTCCGGAATATAGTTGAGAGAGAAAATCCTTACGGTGGTATTTTTTACCGGATCGTCGATTTTGGAATAATTTAAAACTACAACGATCAGTTTGTTGCTGATCGGTGAATAATAGAGATCGGCGAAGGACTCAATATCATGAAAGGTAAATGGAATAGAATTCGCCAGCACCTGGAAAGAAGAGTCTGTAAGTGAACCTTTGATCAGTTGAAGATTTGAACTGGAACTGTCATTGGGAAAAATCATTCCGTAATAATCATTCGTTTTTGGATCTATCACCAGGCTGTTGACAAAAGTAAATTGACTTTTCGCGGACCTGAGGGTATATAATTTTTTAAAGGAACGGTCCTTAACATTGAACCGGAACATATCATAAAAGTTCCGGGGATCCAGCATCTGGTCTCCGGTCTGACTGCCATATCCCCCGATGATATAAACGAAACCATTCTTTGGATCTTTCCCCAGGGCGGCCAGGTATCTCGGAGGAGAATAATCTCCCGCAGTCATAATAGTATCCCAGCTTTTTGTTGAAAAGGAATATCTCTGAACAAGATTTTTGTACCTCAGTTGTCCATATCCTCCAATCATGTACAGGGAAGAATCGAAGGATGAAATGAATTTATTGGCATGCCAGTATTCAGTTATTTTGCCCGATTCAAAGTCATGTTCCCACTGGTGCTTATTAAAATCGTAGGCAACCACTTTTTTCTGGTCAATAAATAAATCGTACAATTTGTTACTGGCGGTATCAAAAATAGCCTGATGGCCGAGTCTGAAATTTTGATGACTGTTAGGAATCCACTGAACCGTGCCATGTTCTTCACTGATCGGGAAAACGGCCAGGGAGTCGGAACCCGTAATAAAAATTTTATCGGTCTTGGAATCAAATGCAACCGCCCCATATCCGTTAAAGGTGAAGGAATTCAGGAGTTCCCATATCTGATATTTGGGTTTGAGCCAGGTTGGATTTTTTACCCTTGCCAGTTGTTTATTGACGCCATCATATTCCGTATCGCCCGATACTTCATTGAGCGGCCAGTAATATTTCATAGTGCCGTTCTCATAAATTTTTATGTCTTTCAACTGCATCGGGGGAATGTCCCTGGTCTTATATTTCAGGTAGTCGTTGGCTCCCCATAAAAATTTAAAACAACGAAAATTCAGGGGTGTGTTACAGATTCCTATCTGTTTCCCATTCACTTCGAATTCTATGGTCTGGTTTTCCAGGTTGAATTTCAGATTTATACGGTTCCATTCCCTGTACAAACGGGGACTGTCAATCTGAAAACTGACATTTGAAAATATCTCACCGTTGATGACTTTAAATGTGTGGGATTTCTGGTGGTAGATTAAATCAATATTATGGTCACCATTGCTGATAATTCGCAGGATATAACCAAAATATGTTTTATGGTTCGGCAGGTAATTGATGTCAAAACCGAGTTCGAAATTTTTTGTAAAACAAATGGAATCATCCGGGGAAATGTCCAATGAGGTCCTTTTTTCAAGTACATTCTCGTGACTGTTGAACGTCAGACCATAGGACTGGCCACGACCTTGAATATGGGAAAATAAAAGGAGTGCTATGAAAAAAATAATATATTTCATAGGCATCGGTGAATATAAATAAGTTCTCGAGATATTCGATATAGTTTCACCATAACCAAGACAATCGTAAAGGAGATCAGAGAGTAAAAACCGGTTTTCCAAAACCAGGAAACAGCGAATAAGGCTCTGTTATAAATATAATGAAGTTTTGCCAAAAAAGATATTATTTTGATCGTGACCGGAATACACAACGATCAGCGCAGTAATAAAAAAACACCCCTCTTTATCATCTTTTCCTGTGTATTAAATTGATAAGTGCAGGTCCATATATAGGTTCCGCTTTCCTGCTCCCCGCTTTTTATCATTCCGTCCCATCCCTGGGCAGGATCTGAGGTCTCAAAAATCTGCTGACCCCAGCGGTTGTATATTCTCAGTTTATAAACCGCCGGCCTGCCGATGATCACCGGCCGGAAAATATCATTGAGGCCATCTTTGTTTGGCGTAAAAGCATTGGGAAAATAAATTCCGAAAGGGCATTTTTTTGTATCCACGCGGATGGAGTCTGCACCTGCACAACCATTGTCGTCAATTACCTGTAAGCTGTACAATCCCGCGTTACTGACCAGTATGGATGCGGACGTTTCGCCGGTGCTCCAGACATAAGATTTGAAAGATAAGGACAGATGAATTTCCCAGGGCTCACCGGCACATATGACCGTATCAGATGGTAAAAATGAAAATGGTAATGATTCAACCGAACGAATGTTTGTGGTATCCCGACTGATGCATCCATTTTTTCCCGTTAGCTGTACCCAGTATAAACCCTTCTCATTTGCTTCGATGCTTTCTTTGTCCGTACCGTCCTGCCAGAGATAGCCGGCATAGCCGCTGCCCGCATCCAGTATCATGGTTGATCCGAAACACAATACCGTGTCGCGGGGTAAATTAATTTTTGGAATATCATTGCCCACTGAAACGATTATGGAATCCAACACCTCATTACAACCGCTTTTCACCACTTTTATGAGATATTCACCCGGCTTTTCAAAACGGAACGACCTGCCATATTGATTGCTGTCCACCGCATTCACCGATGGCTGGTCAAAGGACCATGTTACAGGTTCGGCACAAAACGGATCCTGATGTAATTTATACAGGACGGTATCTCCGGCCTGACAAACTACGGCAGGTCCATCTAATTTCAGCAAATCACAACCACTCATGTAAATGGGACAGAATAAACGGGATTCAAATGGAATGTCATTAAGGGTCATGGGCATTTCAGTCACCTGCATGGTAAAACCAATATCGTTATTCCAGGACAGTGGCAACATCGCTGCGTGTTCCGGAGTCAATTGCAAATGGGTTTCTTCCGAATGGCAGCCTGAACCAGCGGAATCCAGTTTGATAAATGACATGGCACTTAACTCGTTCGGTAATAAACCACTTCCGATTCCGGATACACCGAAATCAGGGGCCGTGGACAACTGAAACCAACCCGTAAAATTTAAGTCGCTTCCCGAAAAATCATATTGCCAGCGGATTTGCTGACTGCTGTCCAGGCGCATCATAATATCTTTATATCCGGAGGACCGGGTGCCGGAAGACTGGTGAAAATAAATCCCGTTATCCGGCGTCACGATGATATTTTCTTTTCCATTCAGAGAACCATACGGATTGTCAATCACAGAGCTGGCCAATACATTCCCGTTGTTATCCGAAAACAAAAAATGATTCAACCGGTTTGCTGAATAACTGTTGATGAGCAGGCCGTTTTTGTAGGGATGGATATCCGTAAAGCTCAATGGAGACTTTACCGGATCGTTTTGCAGGGATGCTACTGTTTGTCCCGTGGATTCATTTAACTCCAACAGAAAGGATCTGATGAGGTCGTAGGGTGCCGCGACGTTGTATATGGATCCGGTCAGGAATAAAAATTGATTTTTTTCTATGATACCCCCGATATTATAAAAAGCATCGGACTCCTCACTGAGTTGTCTGCCCCACACAAACTGGCCGGAGGCGTCTATTTTTATAACAGATATGTACGAAGGATTGCCGGCTACGGGGAAGGAGCCGATTTCAAGTGCAAAACCATGATCACTGGTTTCGCATATTGCGGAATAGTAATTATTTACCACCGATCCGTTGGCGAATGAATGCGACCACTCTTTGTTTCCCGATTTATCCAGCTTGAATACAATTAAAAAATTCGGATAATTGCTTTGCTGGGACTGGTAGGGAAAAGCACTGACCAGCCAACCCGAATCGCTGGTAGAAAGGATAGACTGAATCACTTCCACTTCGCCGGAGAACATGGCTTTTCCCCAGCTCACGCAACCTTTCTCGTCTATATGGAAAAGACAGGTCGTTTTGGAAATAAAATTATTTACTTCGGGCAGGTAGAAATCTCCGGCCAGCAGGTATCCGCTGCTTTGGTCAGCTGCCATACAAAATGGTTCCATGGCCATACCTGACGGATGAAATTGTTTTTGGAAATTAGTGTACTGGCCACCCGTGGCGCCATCCCAGATGATGAAAGAAAAACTGGTATCGCTGCAGGTTCCGTCCGATGCCACGAGCTTTATCTCATTGACTCCCAAAGACGGCGTTATGGTGAAATCCCTTTGCGATGAGGCAAACACGCCGTTTATAAACCAGGTATAGGATCCGGCATTGGAACTGAGGTTCTCAAAAAAAAGGGGATTGCCATTCGAAATAACAGTATCGTTTCCGGGGGAATATCTGGCGGTGACCAGACAACCGGTTGTTCCGTTTAAACAATAACCCTCCAGCGAAAGACAAAATAAAAACAAACAGGTTATCGTTTTTATCCATTGCATCGGGTCAATTCCTTCTAGTGAGAGGAGGTGGAATATTTTTTTCGAGCGGAATTACTTTTTTTAACATTTTACCCGCCATTCCCGTAAGATACAAGTAATAATCACTTGGGATATCCGATTCAAAATTTTCAAAATGACTGGCTCCGACCGGCGGCTCATTGGTCGTTTTAAAAATGGACGTCCCTTCATCGATCTCATCGAACATCGCGATATAAATCATGTCTGCTCCTTCTTCGATGGCTCCCACCAGTTGTTTCCAATAGAACTGCCCTTTGTTTCTGGCTATTGTTCCCTTATTACTTTCGGGATGCATATTATGCCAGCTGAAACCCGGGAATACCACCGGAACATAGTCCAGGTTATTTTGCCTGCACCATGTGATGTCTTCTTTAATCCGGTGCTTAAATTCCGGATAACTGCCTTCATCAAATCTTCCGACAAACCAGGGCCTGATAATATCTGCTTTCAGAATCAATTTATGGAGATAGGGATCTTTCTCCGTGTCGGCTCCTAAATCCCTCCAGTATGTGGGAACACCCAACAAAACAGAACAGCCACCATACACCGGATCATTCTTCAGAAAATCTATGATCTTTTCAATGGTCTTTAAATTATTGGTGCGGTCGGGAAACCCGACACCCCAAAGTGCCACCAACGGCTTGCCATGATGATATAAATACGTCTGATCTCCGCCACGGGATGCTATCTGCATGCTGTCAACAAGATGTTTCCAATCATTGATGATCACCTGCCAGTCGTTGTTTGTTTCATTGATACCGGAAAAATCATACATGATGGCTATGGCACGCCCATAATAGCGGGATGCTTCCATGGCATTCAACAGAACCTGGTCATTATGATGCAGATTGATGCTGCTCTTTAAAGCAGTTACCGAACGCTGGATAAAAACACCATCCACTCCGTACTGTTTCATCCATTTGAAGTGCAGAAAAACAGACTGCTGATCATAGGAACTAAAAATATATGCCGGGCGTCCGTCGGCTGTTTTGAACGGAGTTTCATATATTTTTTTATATTCTTTTACATCGGGCCAGAAATCCACTTTGCAATATCCCGGTTCAAATCTTCCATTCGTAGCATAATGATTCCATCCCATTTCAGCGCCGTCCGCGGGTGCATTGAACCAACCCTGGTAACCAGCCATGATCAGCCCCTTATAACTCGGAAAAGATGAACCCGAACTATATTTCTGCTGTGCAGTAGCATATACAACCAGTAAAACAAAACCAATGAATAATCTTTGTCTTTTATCCATACACTTCATTCATA
>JABDFX010000088.1 GCA_013286315.1 Bacteroidota bacterium
AGTAAAGAATAACCTGGAGATGCGCGACTATATCGATTCCCACCGCGAAATCAGTCCGCTCAGACAGGCTGCTGATGCCCTCGTCCTTGATAATTCAAATCTTACAGAGCAGGAACAATTGCAGCTGGCCATGCGCTGGGCAAACGAGAGAATTAAACCAAAAGTTTAATTCTCTCGTTTGCCCAGCGCAGTATGGAAGACTGGGAGTGGAGTATAAGAGTATTAGAGTATAAGAGTATAAGAGTGGGGGGCGAGAGTTTTTCATAGCGCTTGGAAATAAGTCAATTCTCGACTGATTTTATAATGCATCAGATTTAAGTTGTGCTGATAACTTTGACCCGAATACTCATTTAACCTCCCGATCACTCATTTTGCAGTTCGATCATTCGTACCCCAACCACTTCAGCAGGTTCTCAGACATTTTTAAAAACCCGCTATGAGAGCGAACGATATAGTCATGCCTGCTATGATAGAGTCCCACACATATATCATAAATATATTATATAATATTAATTATATGCATATGTCATTTTTCGGCAAATGGAGTAAAAAAAAGTAATATTTTTTTGCATTTCCTGTAATATTTATCTAATGAATACGAATTATATGTATATTTACTTTTAGAAGCTAAAATGAGTAATCACTAAATCTTTATATGATGAATCCCGTTAAACGAATATCAAAAATCCTTTTGGGTTCGGCCATATATTGGGTGGGTTATTGTGGTTTCTTCACACACCAACAAAATATTCTCTATTCTTCTTTATGCCTGTTTTTAATCATATCCGGATTACTGGTCGCTGGTTGGAATTCTTCCAACCTGTACAGGGGGCAATAATCATTTCCTATTTTTTTAAAAGCGGGTTGGGGCCAGGATGCCTTTAACCTGTTCTTCGTGCCGGGCCTTTGTTATCTGTCTATGATCAGGCGCGTAGAGGTCGTCGTACCGGGTTCGCCTGAGTTCCATTTAATACGAGGTCGTACCTGGTGAGTTCCTTGTAATAAAATTTCGTACCTGGTTCGCGTGAGTTCCACGTAATAAGATGTCGTTCAGGGTTTGGATGAGTTTCGGGAAATAAAAAAGCCATCTCAAATGAATCGAGATGGCTGTTTTCGGGACATGTCCCAGAAATTTTTAGTCTGAATTATTAAGCCTTTGCCTTACTTGAACTCTTTAAAGTTGGTACGAGGATAGCAGCTATTAAAAGAACAACCCCCCCCGATAACCTGTCCGAAACTTAAGGTAGAACTGTTTTGAGTAGTTCCTTCTGCTAAAGCAGGTGACTGTGACAGGATAAAAACGAGTGCGGTGGCCAGAGTATAGCTGGTAGCTTTTAGTAAATTTTTCATTGAAATTTGTTTGATTTGTTAACTATTCAAAATCAAAATTAGTACTTTTTTGAATAATTAATAACTAGGAACCAATGCGTAACATATTGAATTATAGTATATATCATTTGTAAATTCAGAAGGATTTGGAAAATCCCCATTCTTTCAAAAAAAAAGAATTTGTTTTGGTTCCTTTAATCAAAAAAAAACACAACGTGTCCAAAAAACATAATTATTTTTTTAAAAGATTTTTTAAAATATTTTTTTGAAATGCAGGTATTCAGGACATTTCTGGGGTATTTTATAAAAAAACCGTCTCAAATTTAATTGAGACGGTTCATAATTTCAGGATACCATTCAGGTACCCGAGTACACAATAAATCGCAGTTATTGTGCCGGATAAGCGCTCGATCCGTGATCAAACATATCCAAACCGCCGGGGCCTGTTTCACCTTTTTCTTCCACGCGTAAATTATATGGATGTGGTAGTTTTTTAATAAGCCACATCATGATAAATGTAACGACAAAAGTGGCGATTGTGATGGTGGTACTTCCAATAACCTGGGCTTTAAACACTGTCAGTCCGCCTCCATAGAATAAACCTGCCAAAGGTGCTGAATTATCTGCTCCCAATGGGCCGGTTGAACCGAATTGACCACTGGCAAATAAACCAAGAGACCATGTGCCCCAGATTCCCGCAAAACCATGAACTGCCACAGCACCAATCGGGTCATCTACTCTGCAATATTCTATTACATTGACCGATACCCAAACAACGATTCCGGCCACTGCGCCTAAAAGGATCGCGCCCAGGGGGCTTACCCAGTAACAGGGGCAGGTAATGGCTACCAGTCCTCCCAGGAATCCGTTCACAGTATAACCCAGGTCAAATTTTCCCTTTGTATCTCCGAACCACAGAGCCATATACATTGCCAACATACCTCCGGAACAGGCTGCCAACGTGGTATTCGTTGCAACACGTCCAATGCCGTCAGCGTCCAGTGCAGATAAAGTGCTTCCGGGGTTAAACCCATACCATCCAAACCAAAGTATAAAGCCACCGAGTGCGGCGATTGTCAGATTATGCGGGGCGGGCATTCCGCCTCCGTCCCGTTTAAAAATACGTCCGATTCTCGGCCCGAGCACGATGGCTCCCGCAAGCGATGCAATACCCCCGATCGTATGTACAACGGTGGATCCGGCAAAATCGTGGAATGGCTGACCAAGTGTTGGAAGGAAACCACCGGTACTTCCCATGGTCGCCAGGAATCCGTCCGGTCCCCAGGCCCAATGCCCGATGATCGGATAAATAAAACCGGTAATACCGATACTATAAAGAATATCTCCTCTGAAAGCTGTTCTGCCGATCATGGCACCGGATACGATAGTTGAACAGGTGTCAGCAAAAGCATACTGGAAAATCCAGTGTGCCAACAGCGGAATTCCGGTGGTTTCATAGGTAGCCGGAGTACCCTGGAGGAAAAACCAGTTCATGCCGATAAAACCATTCCCATGACTGAACATAAACGCGTACCCGATGGCATAGAAAAGGAGTCCGCAGAGGCAGGTGTCAAAAATACATTCCATTAAAACGTTTACTGTTTCACGGGCACGGGCAAAACCCGCTTCCAGAATAATAAAACCCGCCTGCATACCAAATACCAGAAAAGCAGCAACCAGTGTCCAGACCGTATTGATCGAATTGATCATGGAAGTCTCATGCGGTGTGTAGGTATCACCTGCATAAGCTTTTGTTGCAAGCAATGATGGAATAACTTTCATTGCAAAAAGTACAATGAGTAAACCAATAATTTTTCCGAAGAAAATACTAATGCCGAGTTTCCATTTTTGCGCTTTGGTTAACCGGATGGAAATGGCCGGTGTTGCTGTTTTGCTGATGTGTTTGAAGAAGAGCATAGTCGTGTTGATTGAGAGATTGAGTAAATGATGTATTCAATTACTTAATAAGTTGCTGCTAGTATAAGTTTTTGAACACGTTTAAATGGAATTCATATTAAAAGACATAGGTGGCAGCCAGTATGCCGGAAAATGCGGTACTCGTTGGTGTGTTGTCACTTTTAAAGAATGCAGAAGAGTTCGAATTGTCGTACCGGATTTCAGGCATAAAAGTCAGTTTACCTAAATGAAACTGTCCTGTTAATGTAACCTCAGAGAAAGATCCTGGTGTGACCACATTATCCTTGTCCTCGAAATATTCTCCTCTCAGGGTCAGGCCGAATAATGAACTTGGGTCCCAATTGAGATACAAAGCCGAACCCCACCAGTTTACATTTGATGATGATCCCAGTACTGTTATTTTACGGGTCTGGTCTGTTGCATTAAATCCAATTCCGAATTTGGGAGAGATGGTTCCCGTAAGTACCAGGTCAAACTGACTCAGTGAAGAGCTGTCGCTGGTAGTTCCACCCTGATAATTGAGGTAAAATTTCCAGGCGCTGTTTGGCGTGGCTGTGGAAAACTGGGCAATGAACATTTTGTTCTGGCTGGTGGTGGTTGTATTATCCGTTGGATTGGAAATACCGACCATAAAGGCGCTTTTGCCTGCTATGGCAATGTCCGCTTTCAGACCCATATTATAGAAAGGGCCGTATGAGAACATGTAACTCATCGAATAGTTTCTATTGGATGCGGCGTCGACCACTTCATAACCGATATGGGTTCCCCATTTACCCGCGGTCAGCTTGATTTTGTCCGTGATGTTGTAGTAAACATAAGCCTGCACCACGTTGGCGAGAGAAAAATAAGGAGTGGGACCGGCCCCCACTGCGCCGCCCTGGTAGGCTTCGTTGTAAGAGAACTCCTGGGCCCTTCTTCCAAAACCGAGCTCAACGGTTACGCCGGCTTTCGACCAACTGTGATCGGCTCTTATAGTAGCCATACCCAATTCAAATGAGTTCTGCGAATTGGTAAAACTCGTGAAGTTGTTATTGAAAAGGGAGGCGTTGGCAAAGTTGTATCTGTAGTAAAGGTCCAAAGAACCAGAAAAAGTTGTTGCAGGAGAAGGTGGCACGGAATCAACCTTTGGTGCCGGAGCTGCGGCTTTTGTTGAATCCTGGGCTCTTACCGAGACAAATGAAAAGACGGCGACAATAAGCAGTTTTAAGTTTTTAACCATTGCTGTTTGTTTTTAAAGATTACTGAAAATCAGTAATATCCTGACCAGGGATACTACTTTAGCAAGTTTAATGGCTAAGCTGAATCGTCGACGTTATGGGTTCAACCGATAGGATGGATTCTTTTCTCGATCAGCAAAAGGGAAGGTTTAATACGAACATTAAATAAATATTTAATACTCATTTAATAATGTGAAAGTATTATTAATTCTAAATCTAATTCGTTAACCGAACATATATATTTTTATTTCATATGATGTGAATATTAGATTTTATTTAAAAAAAACATATTTGTAATAAATATTATTTAATAAAAAAAGGCCCCGTTTCGGGGCCTTATATAAAAAGAATGTATAATCTCTTCTATCTTAAGAATGTATCTCTTCTATCTTAAGAATGTGTAATCTCATCTATCTTAAGAAAAGGATTTCCCGGTATTTTGGCAACAGCCACTCGCTGTCGTCAACCAAAACTTCCAGTTTGTCCACATGATAGCGGATCTGATCAAAGAATGCGCCTTTTATATCATCGCAATAGGCTATGGCCTTCGCTCTGGTGTCCGTCAGGGCATTTGCTTTTTTCCTTGCTTCGATCATTTTGCTAACCTGTTCGCTGATCTGTGAAATATGTTCCGAGATCTTTTCCAGGATCTGTTTCTGATTGGAGAAAGCGGGTTCTTTCAGTCCGATCTCTTTAATACCGATGATGTTTTGTATCAGGGTATTTTGATATTTGAAAGCCGGTGGCAGGATATGACTGGTGCAAAGTTCTCCCATGATGCGGGCTTCGATCTGCACTTTTTTTACATATTTCTCAAGCTCAATTTCATGGCGGGCTTCCAGTTCAATATGGGTAAGAACGTTATTTGACTCATACAAATGTTTGGCTTTTTCAGTTAAGAGGGCATCCAGGGCCAGCGGGGTAGTTTTCACATTCGGCAGACCTCTTTTTTTCGCCTCAGCTTCCCACTCGTCGCTGTAATTATTTCCTTCGAAAAGAACTTTTTCGCCGCTCACGATGTATTCTCTGATCACGTGCATGATGGCGATTTCCTTTTTCTCACCTTTTTCAATCAGGGCGTCCACTTCTTTTTTGAAGTTTTTCAATGTTTCGGCCATAATCGTATTGAGGGCAGTCATCGCGTTGGCACAATTGGCTGCAGAACCTACCGCCCGGAATTCAAATTTGTTCCCTGTAAAAGCAAAGGGCGATGTCCGGTTGCGATCAGTATTATCCAGTAATAATTCCGGAATGCTGCGGTGCAGATCCAGTTTAAGAATAGCTTCATCCTGTTCGTCAAATTTTGTACCCACGCGTTGTTTGATATCTTCCAATACCTTGGTCAGATACTCGCCGATGAAAACAGAAATAATTGCCGGTGGCGCTTCATTGGCCCCGAGGCGATGGTCATTGCCTGAAGAAGCGATCGAAGCACGCAGCACATCTGCGTAATCGTGGACGGCTTTGATGGTATTCACAAAAAAAGTCAGGAACATCAGGTTTGTCTTCGGTGTTTTACCAGGTGCCAGCAGGTTGACGCCGGTATCCGTGGACATACTCCAGTTATTATGTTTACCACTTCCGTTGATTCCGGCAAATGGTTTTTCATGGAGGAGAGCGCGTAGTTTGTGACGACGGGCGACGCGATCCATGATATCCATCAGGAGCGTATTATGGTCGACAGCGAGACTGATTTCTTCGAAAATCGGGGCGCACTCGAACTGGGAAGGAGCCACTTCATTATGACGTGTCTTTAACGGAATCCCTAATTTATAACACTCGGTTTCGTAGTCACGCATAAATGCATAAATCCTTTCTGGTATGGAACCAAAATAATGGTCCTCCAGTTGCTGGCCTTTGGCAGGCGGGTGACCGAAAACGGTTCTTCCGCTCATTACCAGGTCCGGGCGTGCATTCGCCAGCGCTTCATCGATTACAAAATATTCCTGTTCCCATCCCAACGTGCCGATCACTTTGGTTACATTCTTGTCAAAATAATTACATACGTCCACAGCAGCCTTGTTCATAGCCTCGAGGGACTTTAGCAGCGGTGCTTTATAGTCAAGAGTTTCGCCCGTATAAGAAACAAAAATGGTCGGGATGCACAGGGTTTTGCCTGTTTCAATTTCCATAATAAATGGTGGGGATGAAGGATCCCAGGCCGTGTATCCGCGGGCTTCAAAAGTGGCCCGGATACCACCGGAAGGAAAGGATGAAGCATCCGGTTCCTGTTGGATCAGGGCATCTCCCTCGAATTGTTCAATCGCGGTACCATCCCCTTTTATAGCAAAAAAGGAGTCATGTTTTTCTGCAGAAGAACCGGTCAATGGCTGAAACCAGTGCGTATAATGGGTTACGCCTTTTAATTCAGCCCACTGTCTGAGTCCGGCAGCGATTTGATTGGCCACAGCGCGGTCAATTTTTTTTCCGCCTTTAATGGAGCCGGCGAGGCTTTTATAGGCTTCATCGCTCAGGAATTCCCTTGCGGTGCGGGTAGTAAATACGTTTTCCTGGAAGATTGCTGTGATTTTTGCGGATCCGTCAAGTATTACCGGAGACTTTGTTGACAGATCGTTAATTGCGCTTACTCTTAACGATTCCATTAAAATATTTTTTTTATGGAAACGAAAGTAAGCGATTATTCATAAGGACGAAAAAAAAATAGCTTTTTAGCTGTTTTTTTAGAAACTGTTCTAAAATTTAATCTGTATGACCCTGTTTTTTACCAATTATCTATTTAAAAACATAAAAAATTATAACATTAAGGTAAATTCTAATGTAATTTAAAAATCCAATACCTGAGTTTCTGTTGCAGGAGCGGATTGCCTGCATACAGAAATAAAACCAGGAGCATAAAAGCGATGCTCCGGTATCGGACGATGGCTCCCGGGAAAGGCACTACGTAACCGATCGCTATAAATTGGGTGATACTATAAAACAGGAATAGCCAGTACAGAGGGTGGGAAACCTGTTGTTTCCGGTTTGGTGAAACGATAAAGAAAAATAAGCCGGCAATCAGAAAAATGACTTCTACGGAAGACAGGGATTGTAACAGACTCATTCCCTCCCAGGGGTAGGGCCGGAAAATAGTGTTTGCTGTTGCCTGCGGAAGAATGCTGATGAAACTAACGGGTCCCGGCTTCAGGCTGTCCAGTTTATATTGTGTATTTCCTTTCAAAAGGAAAAAGCTTTCCTGGGCCTGTTGTATGGGACGTGAAAGCTGTCGTGCAGGTGGCAGATAAAGGCTAAGTCCGAATATCAGGAGGAGGAGGAGGTAGATGCGGCTAAAATATTTTGGAGAAGTCTGCTGGTTTTTCAGGCTTACCCAATAAGCAAGGAATGCCGGCAGAAAAACCAGCAGGAACTGGTATCGGATCAGGAGAAAGCCCAGGAAACCGGCCAGGCATCCCAGGGCAGGCCAGACAGCGGCCCTCCGCGCATAAGCCTGTCCGTTATAAATCATAAGGACCATAGAAAATAAAATCAATCCTTCGGCCCTGATCCCGCTGCACCAGAAAATGACGGAAGGAATAAAAAAGACCAGCAGGAAATTCATGCCGATGCGACCGGGAAACTCCCTGGCCAGGAGTTTAAATAAAAGAAGCGGGCCTCCGATTATTAAAAATTCAAATAAAAGGACGTCGGTATAATAACTTTTGCCGGTCAGCAGATTCAGTATCGCCAATCCTTTGATGACAAACAATCTTTCAAAATCATTTACATAAAATACAAAAGCGTCCAAGCCGTGAAACCCTTTTACCTGAAGGGCATAAGAAGGAGAGAAGGGATAGAAGAACCGAAGCGGATGCTGCATCAGCAGGCGGGTCTCTTCTTTAGATTCGTTGAAATAATTCCAGGTATCGTCGCCATTATAATAATGAAGAAATACCCATCCGTACAAACAACCCATGAATACTTTAAAAAAAACGATGGCAGTTGTATGATAAATCTTAAAAGGAAATATTTTCCGCCGGATGATGATGTGCAGTAAAATGGTTCCCGAAAACAGGTAAAAGAAAAAGAGAAAGTAGGTCAGCATAGCAACTTTACCTGATTTTGATTACCCAAATCTATAAATTTGAATTTAATAAAACCGGATGATCGTAAATCAGACCGAACTGAAGAGAAAGAAAATCGCGCTTGTTGCCAATAGTGCATGGTCAATGTATAATTTCCGGATAGATCTTATACGCCATCTCCTGCTCAGTTTTGACGTGCTCGTCATCGCACCCAGGGATGAATTCGCCGAAGATTTGAAAAAAGCAGGTTGTTCCTACCTGGATATACATTTCAATAACCGTTCAGAGAACCCCTTGCAGGATTACGCTTTATTAAAATCACTGGAAAGGATCTACCGGGCCGAACAGCCGGATTTTATTTTTCATTATGTGATCAAGCCGAACATTTATGGCTCGATGGCCGCCGCCCGGTGCGGAATTCAGTCCGTAGCAGTCATTACCGGCCTGGGTTATACATTCGACCGTCCGAACTGGCTAAACCGCATGGTTCGGTTTCTTTACCGAATGGCTTTGAAGAAAGCCCATGAAGTGTGGTTCCTAAACCAGGAGGATGCGGATGTGTTTATTCAGCGAAAACTGGTGAACAGGGAAAAAATAAAAATTTTGCCCGGTGAAGGCATTAATACCGATCATTTTTTTCCGCAGTCCAATAAAGCGGTTCCCCGAACAAAGGCTTTTCAATTTTTGATGGGAACGCGTCTGCTCCGGTCAAAAGGTGTAGGTATTTATATTGAGGCTGCGCGCATTTTAAAGAATAAATACCACGATGTTCGCTTTGAGCTGATTGGATTCTTTGAGAAAAATCACCGCGATTCGATTACTGATTCAGAACTGAGGAGCTGGCAGAAAAAAGGGATCATTCACTATGGCGGATTTGCAAAAGACGTGCGGCCCTTTCTCCGTCAGGCAGATTGTTTTGTATTTCCTTCCTTTTATCACGAGGGTATTCCCCGTTGCCTGCTTGAAGCGGCTGCCATGGAAGTTCCCATTATCACATCCATCAATACCGGTTGCAAGGAGGTGGTGCTGGAAGGAGTGAATGGTTTTTTGGCAGCTCCGAATGATGCCGCTGTGCTGGCTGCCCGGATGGAAGAGATGATGGCGCTTGGCAATGGCCGGCGCGCCGAAATGGGAAGAAAGGGCAGAGAACGGGTGAATGAAAAATTTGGGATGGAAAAAATTCTGAAGGAATATGATGAGACTTTATTAAGCCTAAAGCCTAAAGCCTAAAGCCTAAAACTAGTGTGGTAAACGTGGAAGCGTGGGAATTAAAAAGGTGAAAGTTGAGATAGGAAATGACAATCTGATAATGTGTTTTTTCACACTATCATTTCCTTTTTTAACTTCCACTTTCTCTCATTTTTCACCCTTACCATATTCACCACACTGATGTGGGGCTTGTTTGAGAAATTCTAAAATCCCCGAACCCCTGATTTTTTCTTCCCATCGCCAGCTCTCCATTTTTGGAGATTCAAAAGGAAATCCTCTGATACGGTCCCAGGTCATATTTGAAAAATCTTCTTTCAATAAAAAATAATTTCCTCCATATCTCTACCGGAATTCGGAAATCCAGAAGTAGTTGGTGCTGATCACCGGCATTTTCATCGCGGCATATTCCAGGAATTTCGTTGGCGTCTGCGCGTTAAAAGGTTCTTCATCGGGAACATAATTCATGGCATAACGGGCCCTGGCAAGCCAGGCGGGGACTTCCTGCCAGGGTACTGCAGACTGGAAATAAATATTTTTACAGTGCCCGAAAGTTTGTGACAGCCGACCTTCATCATTTCCCAGTAACAATATGGTATGGGTTCTTAAAGGACCCCGATCGAAATACTTTAACAGATCCCTGAGTTTTCTTTGCGATGAAAGATTGCCTGAATAAATGAAATCGAATTCTTTTGGTGTATCAGTCCGGGGATGAAAAAATCTCTCGCTGATTCCCATATCACGGTATCCGAAAGGAATTTCGTCGTGAATATTTATTTGCTTCCTGACATATTCGTTCAGGTAAATACGAAAGTGCGGGCGCGGGCTCAGCCGGCTTTTTAAAAAATCTTTTAGCATACGGTAAGGGGGAACCGAAGCAGAAGCATATTCGTGTATAATGAGTTTTTTTTTATGTTTCGCTTTCGGATAAAAGCCCATAAAGTACCAATACACATCTGCACCGGACAACGCTTCTTGACCGTATTTTGCCAAACAGGTTTGTATATTTTGTTTCTGGAAAAATTCTCCGTACGCAGAGACTTCGGGTAAAAAAGCCTTGTGATTGTGGATGAAAGCGATCTTCATGGGATACTAAAATTATCAAATAGATTAACGCGTCCTTCGTAAATTTGCGGTTTCCTCAAAGAACATGGATATTAATGTTAAAACCGCCGAACAACTCCGGCTTACCGCAGAAGAGTTTGAACTGATTTGTCAGAAATTGGGCCGTACTCCGAATTTTACTGAGCTCTGTGCTTTCAGCGCCATGTGGAGTGAACATTGCAGTTATAAAAATTCGATCCGGTGGTTGAAAACCCTTCCACGTGACGGGAAAAAAATGCTGGTGAAAGCCGGAGAAGAAAATGCAGGACTGATGGATATCGGCGACGGACTCGGCATTGTCTTTAAAATTGAATCCCATAATCATCCTTCGGCCATCGAACCGTTCCAGGGAGCTGCTACCGGTGTCGGTGGAATTCACCGGGATATTTTTACCATGGGTGCGCGTCCGATTGCCTCGCTTAATTCTTTGCGTTTCGGCAAATTGAACGATCCGCAGACTCAGCATCTCCTGGCTGGTGTGGTGCATGGAATCGGTCATTATGGAAATTGTTTTGGCGTACCTACCGTGGGAGGAGAAATTTATTTTGACGAATGTTACCATACCAATCCTCTGGTTAATGCCATGAGCGTGGGCATTGTAAAAAAGGGTAAGACGATTTCTGCAACGGCGCTTGGAAGAGGAAATCCTGTATTCTTTGTTGGCAGTGCCACTGGGAAGGACGGGATCGGCGGTGCTTCTTTTGCTTCAGCCAATATTACAAAAGAATCGGTACAGGAACTGCCGGCGGTGCAGGTGGGAGATCCATTTCAGGAAAAAAAATTACTGGAAGCCTGCCTGGAAGTAATCGAAACCGGCGCCATCGTAGGTATGCAGGATATGGGAGCAGCGGGCATTATTTGTTCGACCGCAGAAATGAGTGCAAAGGGTGGTGTGGGAATGCGTATTGATCTGGATAAAGTGCCTACCCGACAATCCGGCATGAAAGCCTGGGAGCTCCTGCTCAGCGAAAGCCAGGAGCGAATGCTCATGGTTGTGGAAAAAGGAAAAGAGAAAGAAGTGCTTGACATTTTTGAAAAGTGGGATCTTCCCTGTTCGAATATCGGAGAGGTTACAGATGATACTTTACTGAGTTTTTATCATCAGGGAAAACTGGAAGCCAGTATTCCGGCAGAAGAACTTGTGCTGGGTGGCGGCGCGCCACAGTATACCAGGGAATATAAAGAACCCGCTTACTTCGAAAAAATAAAATCATTCAACGCAACATCCATTCCGGAAACTGCTGCGGAAAATCTGAAAGCTGTTGCGGCGGAACTGATCAGGCTTCCGTCTATTGCGTCCAAACGCTGGATCAGTGTCCAGTATGACAGCACTGTAGGCGCGGCAAATACATCCACGAACGAGCCTTCGGATGCGGCGATTGTAATCGTATTGGGAACAAAAAAGGGGATCGCGATGACAACCGATTGTAACAGCCGTTATGTGCTTGCAGATCCTTACAAAGGGGCCATGATCGCGGTATCGGAAGCAGCCCGTAACCTGGTCTGCTCAGGCGCTACTCCGCTCGGTGTTACGAATTGTCTGAATTTTGGGAATCCCTATGATCCGGAAGTATATTACCAATTTGTGCAATCTGTAAAAGGTATGGGTGAAGCCTGTCTGAAATTTGACACTCCGGTTACAGGTGGGAACGTAAGTTTCTATAACCAGCATCCTGATGGGGCTGTATATCCGACACCCACCATCGGTATGGTCGGCTTGCTGGAAGACACCAGACAAAAAATGACTCTTTTTTTCAAACAATCCGGTGATCAGATTTTCATGATCGGCAAATCCAGAAATGATATTCATTCTTCTGCATATTTGCATACACTTCACGAAGTTGAATACAGTCCGGCTCCCCATTTTGACCTGGAAGAGGAATATACATTGCAGACCAAATTACTGGCATGTATACAGCAGGGACTGGTTGAGTCGGCGCATGATGTGGCAGAGGGCGGATTATTTGTGGCCCTTGCCGAATGCGGTTTTCATAAAAATCTGGGGTTCTCCGTTGCCTGCCAGGATGAATCCATCCGGCGGGATGCCTATTGGTTTGGGGAATCACAAAGCAGGGTAGTGGTTTCAGTAAGAAATGAAAAACTCCCCGCATTTAAAAAAGCAATGCAGGGAATTCCATTTGAAAAACTCGGTGAAGTAACCGGCTCCAATATCCAGATAAACGGAGAAAACTGGGGTAATATCCGGGAATGGAAACATGAATATGATACGGCCATTGAAAAAGAAATGGAATCTATAGTTGAAGCATAACAAGATCCTCCTCTTGAAAAAATGGAATCGATAACAGAGATTTGAACAGAACTTCCTCTCGAAA
>JABDFX010000089.1:0-1233 GCA_013286315.1 Bacteroidota bacterium
CGGTCAAAGTTTTGGTGGATGCAGGATTGAATTCGATCCGGGTAAGTACAAATTCCGCCCGTAAAAATATCTATGAGGCTTATTACCGTCCGAATAATTACGTGTTTGAAGACATCTTGGAAAGTCTGCGCGTTGTAAAAGCAGCTGGTGGATGGACATCGATCAATTATTTTGTGTTTCCGGGTATGACGGACACTGAGGAAGAATATGAAGCGCTCCGGCAACTGATTTTTGAAACAGGGTTGGATATGATTCAGTGGCGGAATTTTAATATAGATCCCGATTGGTATCTCGGAAAAATCGGCGTAATAGAAACCGGCGATGCCATTGGCGTCAGGAATATGATGGAACTTTTGCGGGAAGAATTTCCGGGGTTAAAATTTGGGTATTTCAATCCGCCGATGGAACGGATCATCGGCGAATTTGAGAAAGATTTTGCTTCTTAAGCCCGGATATAGTGTGGTGAATGTGATGAGCGTGGAAAATGTGGGAAAGTGGAAGTTGAAAAAGGAAATAATAATTTGAAAGTATATTATCATACTATCATTTTCAACCTTAACTCCCACTTTCCCACATTTTCCACGCTCATCACATTCAGCACACTATATACAGCCTTAACAAAAATTTCAGGGTCTAGGCTTTGATTATTAGGCTTTTAAATTAACTTTATTTCGTGAATTCCAAAGAACATGAATTTAATGCCCGCAAAAACCGGACAGCCGGCTTATACACGCTGCTGATTTGTGGTGTGCTATTAACCATGCTCTTATTAATTTCCTGGAATCTGCCTTTCAATCCTCCAACGCCTGTTGAGGAAGGGCTGGAGGTAAATCTTGGAAACAGCGATCAGGGTTTGGGCAGCAATCAACCCTTCCTGCCGAATGAACCCTCCAAACAGGACCAGGAAAAATATACACCACCTAAAACCGTTTCCCCTACAAAAGAAGCTCTGAAGGATGTGGAAACAGATGACAAGAATCCGGATCCCGCGCCGGCCGTTAAACAACCACCCGTTACCAAACCTGAGGCTAAGAAAATTCCCGATAAAGATCTGACAGTAAAAACACCACGCAAGACGATTCAGCCGGCTGTAAATCCGACGCCCGCTCCGCCAAAACCCAAAGCGGTATTTCATGGCGTGAACGGCGATGGCACGGGTGGCAATGATGCAGATCATTTTAAGCCGGGCGGAAACCAGGGAATTGCCGGTGGAAAAGGTGACCAGGGTAAGCC
>JABDFX010000089.1:1243-13115 GCA_013286315.1 Bacteroidota bacterium
GGGTAAGCCAGGTGGCGATCCGAATTCAACTAATTATACCGGCGGAGGGCATGGCAACGGTATCGCAATTGCGCGAGGACTTCAGGGCAGAAGAATCAGTAGTACCCCTTCTTTTACAGATGAATTTAATGAAAATGCAAAAGTGGCTGTAGATATAGTCGTTGATGCATCAGGCAATGTGACCAGCGCTGAATACCAGGCTAAGGGATCGACTACGGCAGATGCCGGTCTGAAGGCCATCGCAATCCGAAAAGCACACCAGGTTAAATTCAATAGTGGTTCCGATGAATCCAGCGGAACCCTGATTTTCAATTTCAGATTGAAGAACTAGTTGTTTAACTATACTCAGGCCCATATCCTGAGGCGGAAAGGGTTTCTTTTATTCCTTATGGTTGTTCCGGAGCAACCCCTTTTTTCGCATAGCCGTATTCTTCGATTAACTAATATTGCATCAACCGGTAGAATGTCATTAACCCCCATAAACTAATTATTCAATATTCTCAAACGAATGCAATGCCTTGAAGTATATCGTCATGCTTTTTGCCATAACCCGCACTTATCTGCTTATAGTGAAAAATGTAATGATCGCATTACTGCTGCTGTTGTCAGGATATGGACGATCCCAGGTTGTTCCGGTTACCGGTCAGCAGCCGGGTGGAACATCAACTATCCTGACAGATCCAAAACTTCCGCATCTTAAAGCAGTCAATGTCCAATGTAATAGTAAAGTATTGATTGTTACTTTTACTAAACCGATACGGTGCGGCACCCTTTCTATTGACGGCTCTGAATTTGTTGTCACACCACTTTTTGGTTCTATCGCTACGACATCCGCAAATAGTTGTGTATTTGGTACAGAAATAGATACTGTCTGGATCACCCTGAGCGATCCACAGCCGCCGGGCGATTATAAGCTTACTATAAAGACCGGTACGGATAGCAACACCCTGGTCGATCTGGAAGGCAACGAGATTCCCAATGGTGAAAGCATAGGCTTTACCGTATTCCCACCTGTACCCACGCCAATGGACAGCCTTGCTCCTTTTGGCTGCGGACCCGGATATTTACAACTCATTTTTCCCGATCTGATCAGCTGTAATTCGATTGCGGGCGATGGTTCAGATTTTAAAATCTCGGGAAGCAGTAATGCTGGTATAATAAAAGCTGAAGGCATCTGCAATAATGGATTTACCAGACTCATTCATATTACACTCGACAGCCCGCTGGTGAAAGCTGGAAATTATCAAATAACACTGGTTCGGGGCAGTGATGGTAACAGCCTCATCAATGAATGCGGAACAGAAACTCCGCCAGGTGCAACGCTTTCTTTCAATACCCTGGATACCGTGTCGGCTTTTTTCAATTTCGATATCGGATACGGCTGCACAAAGGATACAATCGTATTGCATTATCTCCCGGCTGGAGCGAGTGATTGGCAATGGAGTATGGATTCGTCTTTTACAAGTACATCCATATCCCCGTCCATTGTTGAAGGTAGTTTTGGACCCAGATACATTCAACATATAGTTTCGAATGCTACCTGCAGCGATACAGTCACCGAGGTCGTTAACCTTGATAACATGTTAAAGTCTGTTTTTCAGGCACCCGCTGAAATATGTCCAAAGGACCTTGTAACATTTAAAAATGCGAGTATAGGTAAAATAGAATCCTGGAATTGGAATTTCGGCGACGGATCATCCAGTTCTATGGAAATTCCGGAAGCGCACCGGTTTCCGGATTCCAGGACCGAAACAATATATCATGTAAGCCTGGTGGTACAAAATAACCTGGGTTGTTATGATACCAGCTATGCTTCAATAAAAAAAATGCAGAGTTGTTATATCACCGTACCGAATGCCTTTACTCCTAACGGTGATGGTAAAAATGATTATCTGTATCCATTGAACGCATACAATGCGACCGCTTTGGATTTTAAAGTATATAATCGCATCGGGCAGATCGTTTTTGAAACGAGAGACTGGACAAAGAAATGGGATGGAACGATCAATGGTCAACTTCAGGGAACCGGTACCTATGTCTGGACACTGAATTACACTGATGGCCCGACAGGGAAAAGAATATTTCTACAGGGAACCAGTGTACTGATTCGTTAACCCAGGTATTTCATCGGTGCGCATAATGGCAACCTTTATCTTTTATTCGTCGTCACTCCCCTGATACCAAACGACTGTATGAAGAATATGACCATGCCCTGCTGGCATAAGGTCTCAAAAATGCCCGGAAAATATTTAAGCGGACTGCTTTGCATTGCGCTCCTGAACAGTTGCATCGAAGGAAGACAGGGATATTTTTTAAGTCCCAATAATTCAAATTCGATTCCATATCATCCAATACCACTCCATTCAGATTCAATACACAATGCCTTGTACATCAATGGGGGGTATTATATCGGAAATGCCAACTACTTTGGCTTTGACCAGGTGTCGGTCGGCCAGCTCAGCATTCAAAGAAGTAATAATTTTGGCACTTTCCAGGCGTACTACAGCGCTAACATCAATCTAGGCGCATATAATATATCCGATTTTTATAATTGTCACTATCGATATGCAGGAGGATGGTTTTCATCCATTCCGGTTGTCGAAGACACAATATACCATATCCCCGGCCATGGAAAATTTTTTGGAAGCTATGGCCTTTCAGGCGGAATAAATATTGTGAAATCATCTGGCAGACATGAATGGAGGGCGCTTGGCATCGAAACAACAATTCAAAATGAATTCGGAAATTATTCAGATTTAAGGAAAAGTTTGCCGGATTCTGCGGCGAATGTAATCTTCAGAAAAACACTTACAGTAACCCTTGGACTCTATACCGATATTATTTGGAAAAGTAGACACCAAATGGTGTTCGGGCTTAAATTTTCAGGAGGTTTTATGCTCAATTCAAAAAGCAATTACAGTCAGATGATTACGGATATTAAAGCAACTCAAAATATTTTTCCGCTCACATATTTTTCTCCCTGTTTTCATGTGACCAGAGAGAAAATAACAGGATTTGTCCAGTTGAATTTTGGAAGTTATGCAGACGGTTTCCAGGCAGGATTCATCTACAGGCTTAGTAAAAAATAATCAGGGACCCGGCTTTCTCATTTAAAACTACCAGCCAATTCCATAATCTTCCCCGTAATTACTGCTACCACCCCAGAAACTTCCATGGCTCCAGTCATAATAAATGGCGTTGATCGGACCACTGGTCCGGTCTGCAAATCGCAATGTATATCCCATGGATTTCAGATCTTTTCTTACAAAAGAATCAATTTTATTATTTAATAAAATGTAACCTGGTCTCGGCTGCCTGTCAATTCTTTTATCACCGCCCAGTGAAAGCCAGAGCTGGTCTGTATTGATATTTGCCGCCTCCACTGCCTGCTGAACGGTCATATTGAACTCAACCACATTTAAAAAAAACTGCAACAGATTCTGATCCTGTGTATCTCCCCCCTGTACAGCGAAGGAAAGAAATGGTTTGCCATCTTTCATCGCCAAAGTAGGCGTCAGAGTAACTCTGGGCTTTTTGAATGGTTCCAATACATTATATGGATTCAACGTAGAGTCCAGTACAAAGCTCTGCATGCGCTGACTCATTCCGATTCCTGTATTACCCGCGATGCAGGCAGGAAGCCAACCTCCGCTGGGTGTTACAGAAACTACCCAGCCCGCAGAATCACAAGCTTCTATTGATGTGGTGCCACGCCAAAGCCTTTCTTCATACTGAGCTTCTTCTTCCGGGCTTAACGCGGAACGCGGAACGATTAACGCAGTTTCAGTACCACTTTTTGTTTCTTCATTTGAATTTATTTCAGCATCGTTAAAACTTACTGCCCGCTTATTATTTGCC
This sequence comes from Bacteroidota bacterium, assembly GCA_013286315.1. Taxonomy (GTDB): domain Bacteria; phylum Bacteroidota; class Bacteroidia; order Chitinophagales; family Chitinophagaceae; genus Puia. The sequence goes on from JABDFX010000089.1 coordinate 5,102, forward strand.
GGCCAGTTATTCCCAAATCTTGATTTCAACAATGCGGTATGGGGATTCACTTTTCCTTCAAATGGATATGGATCACCCGGTGCGCAGGTACTGTCATTATGATCATACTGAATACTTGCGGCTCTCATCTTCGCATAATCTTTACTGAGTAGTCCCTGTATTGGTTCCTTCGGTTGGAAATAAGGATCGCCATAATAAAAATCCCTATCAGCAAAAGCAAGGTTCATAGTCTGATAAATGGTATGAATATATTTTGTGCTGTTATAACCCATGGCGTGCAGGTTAATATTCTCCAGGATATTCAGACTTTGAAGTAAAGCCGGACCCTGTGACCATTGTTGAAGTTTGTATACTTCTATTCCTTTATAGTTTATATGTAAAGGTTCTTCTTCCAGGGGTTTCCAGCGAGCCAGATCTTCCATGCTGATCAGGCCGCCCTGTTCCTGGCAGCCCCTGACAAATTCCCTTGCGATATCGCCTTTGTAAAAGCGGTCATAGGCTGCATAAATCGCTTCTTTGCGCGATTTATTTTGTTTAAGTGCCTGATCTTCGGCTTCAACCATTTTTGTAAGTGTGGCAAGCAAATCTTTCTGAACAAAAATTTCACCCGGCTCAGGTGCTTCTCTTTTTTCACCCGGATGTGTGAGAAAGACTTTACTACTGTAAGGCCACTGCTTTATACTTGAAACTCCTTTTTGTATATTATTGGAAACCTGTGCGTCTATCGGGTAACCTGCCGCCATTTCCATAGCCGGTGCCAACACCTGTTTTAAACTCATTGTTCCGTATTCAGCGAGCATATAACAAAGTCCCCCGGGTGTACCCGGCGTAACGGCTGCCAACGGGCCGTATTCCGGCGGAAAATAATATCCCTTCGATTTATAATAGGCAACGGTGGCCGCCCCTGGCGCGAAACCCAGGGCATCGATGGAAATCACTTTCTTCGTTTTGGGGTTATAAATGATTGCCTGTGTTTCACCACCCCAGCTTAGAACTGCCCACTGTGTACACATAGCTGCAAGCATTGCGCAGGCTGCATCAACTGCGTTACCACCCTGTTGAAAAATCTGCGCTCCTGATTCGGCACCCAGGGGCTTGCCTGTAATGGCCATCCAGTGTTTACCATGCAACGGTGGTTTCTGTGTTTGCTGGGCATTCACGTTTCCAAAACCGACCAATAGGATAATTAAGCCAATATATCTCATGTAGAGGATTGTTCTTAAAGTTAATAATTCCGGACAAACTTCGCTGACCGATGATCGATTACATTATTTGAATTGATTTTAGGCTGACCGGCATGCTTTGGGCCCGGAGCTTTAGGCGTTCCCACCAAAGAATTAACTTTACCAAAAAAATGCATGCCTACGACCATCAAATGTCCGAATTGCCGTCACGAGTTTGCGATGGAAGAAGCAGTCTCCGAACAATATAAAAAGGATCTGCGGGAACAGATGATCAGTTTCACCCGGAAAAAAGAAGAAGAATTTCAGAAAAAGGATATTGAGTTATCAAAAAAACTACAGGAGCAGGAAGCTGGTTTTCAACAAAAATTCAACGAGGAAAAAAAACTTATTCAGCAAAAACTGGAAGAGGATATTCGCAAAACAATCCATAATGATTTTGAAAACCGCCTGACGATTCTTCAACAATCCAACGAGGAGCAACAGGAAAAATTAAGAGCCGCAAGACAAAAAGAACTCGAATTTTTGCAGAGAGAGCAGATCTTAAAAACCAGGGAAGAAGAACTGGAAATTTCGACCCAAAGAAAAATGCAGGAAGAAAGGGTAAAAATTGCCGACGAAATCCGAAGAACAGAAGAACAAAAAAATCAATCCAGGGAATCAGATTTTCAACTCCAGCTAAAAGAAAAAGAAAAACAACTGGAGGATCAAAGAAGACTGATAGAGGAAATGAAACGAAAGGCTGACCAGGGTTCCATGCAATTGCAAGGAGAGGTACAGGAGCTCGCCCTTGAAAAATTACTGCATGATGCATTCCCGTTTGACCTGGTTGAACCTGTTGGAAAGGGAATACGTGGCGCAGACTGTACCCTGACAATCCGCAATTCAACCGGTCAGGTATGCGGTAAAATCATTTATGAAAGTAAACGCACAAAGAATTTTGAATTGGATTGGGTTGATAAGCTTAAATCCGACATGCGTCAGAAAAATGCACAGGTTGCGGTGCTGGTTACCCGAATCATGCCCAGAGATATGAGCTGTTTCGGAGAAAAAAACGGTGTGTGGATATGTAGCTTTTCAGAAGTAAAGGCACTGACTGAGGTATTACGCGACGGCGTAATCAGGATCTTCCAGGCTTCAAAAAATCAGCAAAACAAGGGTGACAAAATACAGTTACTCTATGACTATCTGACGAGTACTGAATTCAGTGAACAATGGAAGGCGATCCGGGAGGGGTTCTCGTCTATGAAAATGTCTATCCAGCGCGAAAGGGATATGATGGAACGGCTTTGGAAAACCCGGGAAAAGCAATTGGAAAAAGTATTACTGAATGCGGCGCATATTAAGGGTTCAATGGAAGGTATTTCCGGTCAGGAGGATTTCAATATGAACCTGATAGACGACATGGATGAGATTCTGGGCATTGAATAATCGTTGGCCGGTTGGCAGTTGGAGGTTGGCGGTGGGCGGTTGGCGGTGGGCGGTTGGGAGTTGGCGGTTGCTAGGTGAAAACGAAAGTCAGAATCAAATCATCAAATAATTTATAGTAGATGGCAAGCGGAACGGTTTCCTGTTTCCGGAATTCAAAAGTTAATTCGCCAAAACCTTCCGACCGTATAAAATAAGGTTTTACCCAGCAGATATGCTGTTTGAAGTTCACATTACCCAGGCTATACCACTTAAAAATGGTTTCCTTGGCGCTCCATAACAATGTAAGTTGACGCAACCGGTGACCGGATTTCTCTACGCCTTCAAAAGCGATGGCAGATTCCTGTTCTGACAGAAATTTGTTTCTGATTTTTTCGATTGTCGGGCTGGTTTTCTCCACATCGACCCCTACCCGGTTCGTACTGCTTACAATTGCGGCAGCATAATGTCCAAAATGAGAGATGGAAAAATGGTACTTTTCATCTTCCAGATAGGGCTTTCTGGTGTCGGCAATCAGAATTTCTTCCAGCGGAAAATCAGGGAATAATTCGGTGAGGAGGAAGCGGCCAGCCAGATGTTGTAATCTTTTCTGAGCATGGCTCACGTCCCGCTTGAGTGGTACTCTCCGGAGGAAAAAAGCTTCATCTTCTGTGATATGCCAGATGCCCAGTTTGGTGGTTCCGTTGATATTATGTTGATAAAATAAGGGCATCACAAAAAAGCTTAATGCGAAATTCGCTGCGGTTTGTCTGCTGTGGGTAAACAAATAAACAAATAAACCGCCACAAGAATGATTTTATCTGATAAGCGTATCATGGAAGAGATGGAAAAGGGAACAATCAAAATTGTACCTTATGACCGCGCTTTTTTGGGCAGCAATTCCTATGACGTTCATCTGGGTCCTATGCTGGCCACATACCGGGAACATATTCTGGATGCAAAAAAACACAATGAAATTGAGTATTTCGAAATTCCGGAGGAAGGATTTGTTCTGTATCCTCATATCTTTTATCTCGGTGTCACGGCTGAATATACAGAAACACATGAACAGGTACCCTTCCTGGAAGGTAAATCCTCTACCGGCCGCCTGGGCATCGATATCCACGCCACTGCAGGTAAAGGAGACGTGGGTTTCTGTGGAAACTGGACTCTTGAAATATCCGTTAAACAACCCGTTCGCATTTACAGGGGAATGCCAATTGGGCAACTGATTTATTTTCCGGTCGATGGCGAAATAGAAGTGAAATACAGTCAGAAAAAAGATGCGAAATATGCCGGTCAGACTAATAAACCGGTAGAAAGTATGATGTGGAAGAATAAATTCTAGAAAGCTTCCGCACCGTTTTTCTTATAATAGGCGATTGCCAGACCGACCACTTCATCATAGGCATAGATACCCTGGGGCTGACGGTTTGCCTTCAGATATTTACCGTAAATCTTGTGAATGATTGGCTCCAATGGATTCTGATAACTTTTGTAAAAAGCTTTCAGGTCCCGAAGGTCCTGACGAACTTCTGGTTTTAATGACTCCCGGTAAGGAATAAACGCAGTTGAATCCAGTGCGTACAGCGCACCTGCAGAATATAAATAAAGATCCACATAAATAGAATACCGGAATGCAGGATCGCTGGAAGATTTGGTAGACAGGAATCCGGAGAAATTCGCTTCTTCTTCCTTTGCATAACCTAGTTGGTGCCCTATTTCATGACAGGTTGTAAACGGTTGTACAAACCGGGGAATGGTTGTATTTACCTGCGCCTCACAGGTGAACGGGTTATAATAACCACTGAATCCCATATAATTTGCGATGTATCCATAAAAAGAAGATTTAACAGACGGATAAGTATATAATAATTCAGGATACTGCCTGGCCGCACTTCGGTATGCGGAAACGGAATATTTAAACAAGCTATCGTTGGTATTCAAATTCTTTCTTGCCGCCCGGGATGCAGAATCGATACCGTTCATCTTTAAAACCAATAAGCCGATCAATGCCTGGAGATCCTCTTTGGAATATGGCTTCGTTTCCAGGTGTTGTTGTTTGGCAATAGGCAATCGATCATAGTTCAGCCCCCAAAATATATTAAAGGCGATGTAAACCCATAATAATATGGACAGGCACCTTTTGAGACAAAGTTTCAGGTATTGCCGGTGTAATGTTCTTTTGAAAGCCCTGGTAAAAAATCGAACGAGAGAGATAACGAGGTATAAAAAAACTACTGCATATAATATATCACCCACGCTAAAAGGAATCCGGCCAAATACAAGCCGTGGGAAAATTGAAATGACAGGATAAATTCCCGTTGAATAATATTTTTCAACAGCTTCAGGAAAAAATGAAAATATTTTAATGACTGTTACAATCAATAGTGGAATCAGCCATGGCCGGTAACGTTTCCAATGCATACCCTTAAAAATACATATTATTAGAGCATCCATACTATATTGCATCTTATACAATTATCATGGATCTTGATTTTAACAAGAATGAAGATAATATGAAGCAGGCGCTGGTCCAGCTTCGAAACCGCTATCAGAAAATTGCAATTGGTGGTGGAACAAAATCAATTGAAAAACAACATGAAAAGAATAAGCTTACGGCCAGGGAACGCATTGCTTACCTGGTTGACAAAGACAGTGTATTTTATGAGATCGGCGCTTTTGCCGGCTATGAAATGTATGAAGAATATGGTGGCTGCCCGGCTGCCGGTACTGTAGCAGGAATTGGTTATGTAAGCGGAAGGCAATGCATCATCCTGGCAAATGACCAGACAGTAAAAGCAGGTGCCTGGTTTCCGATTACGGGTAAAAAAAATCTTCGTTTGCAGGAAATTGCCATGGAAAATCATCTGCCATTAATCTATATCGTAGACAGTGCCGGGGTTTTCCTTCCTTTACAGGATGAAATTTTTCCGGATAAGGAACATTTTGGAAGGATATTCAGAAATAATGCCCGCATCAGTGCCATGGGTATTTCTCAATTGTCTGTCGTAATGGGTCCCTGCGTGGCCGGAGGAGATTATTTGCCCATTATGAGTGATGAGACACTGATGGTAGAAGGCAATGGTTCCATTTATTTGGCGGGCCCCTACCTTGTAAAAGCGGCAATTGGGGAGACTACAGATTCAGAAACGTTGGGGGGTGCTGTAACACATACTTCCATTTCAGGTATTGCTGATTATAAATTCAAAACAGAAGAAGAATGTCTTGACCAGGTAAAAAAAATCATGTCAGCGTTGGGTCATACAGCTTCGGCCGGCTATGACCGTATCGAAGCAAAAGATCCTGAAAAAAATCCGAAGGAAATTTATGGCCTCTTCCCATCTGATCCGACAAAGCCATATGATATGTTGGAAATCATTAACCGGATTGTGGATGCACCGGGAATACAACAATTCAAGGAAGATTATGGCAAAACTATTATTTGCGGTTACGCCAGGATAGACGGATGGTCAATAGGCATTGTGGCCAATCAGCGCACCATCGTAAAGACAAAAAAAGGAGAAGTGCAACTGGGTGGTGTCATTTATAATGATAGCGCCGACAAATCTGCCCGATTTATCATGAATTGCAATCAGAAAAAGATTCCGCTTCTTTTTCTGCAGGATGTTACCGGATTCATGGTAGGGACAAGAAGTGAACAATCTGGTATTATTAAAGACGGCGCTAAAATGGTGAATGCGGTGGCGAATTCTGTTGTTCCAAAATTCACGATTATTGCAGGCAATTCTTATGGCGCCGGCAATTATGCCATGTGTGGTAAAGCATACGACCCAAGACTCATCCTGGCATGGCCCACTGCAAAAATTGCAGTGATGGGTGGTGATCAGGCTGCAAAAACTTTATTGCAGATTCAGGTGGCTTCTCTGAAATCGAAGGGCCAGGTAATTGATCCGGCTGAAGAAAAAAAATTATTGGATGAAATCCGTGGCCGCTATGAGAGGCAAACCAGCCCGTATTATGCCGCTGCGAGATTATGGGTAGACGGAATCATCGATCCGCTGGAAACGAGGAAATTTATTTCCGAAGGTATAAGCGCAGCCAATCAAAACCCTGAAATTTCAACATTCAGAACCGGAGTTTTTCAGGTTTAATCGCGGAGTCTGCGATTACCCGTGCCGCTTTATTTTAAATATAAAACGCTAGTTATTTTGCAGGAACATCTAATCATGTATACGGATGGTGCTTCACGCGGCAATCCAGGCCGGGGCGGCTTCGGAACCATTCTGATGTGGAAGGGAAAGTCAAAAGAATTGACTGGCGGATTCAAACATACAACCAACAACCGAATGGAATTGATGGCTGTAATCGCTGGACTCGAGGCACTCAAAAAAGAAGGTGTCTGGGTAAAGATTTACTCCGATAGTCAATATGTGGTAAATGCTATAGAAAAGGGCTGGTTGAAAACCTGGATAGCAACTGACTTTAAAGGTGGAAAAAAAAACAAAGACCTGTGGCTTAGATATTCCGCGCTTGCCGCTAAACATCACATTCGATTTCACTGGGTGAAAGGGCACGCATCCAATCCTCATAATAACCGGTGCGACGAACTCGCCACCATGTCAGCCGATGGGAATCATCTAATTGAGGACCAGGGATATGAGGGATGATCGTAAGCCGTTGTTCGTTATAAGTTGGCCGAAAGGATAAAGCTTGAAAAAAGCACCCCGTGGTAAAAGCCACAGGGTGCGCGTCATAACCAAAAGTAAAAAGCCCGATTAATCTGGGTTTTTCGAAATTCTTGTATTGCAGGTATATTTTATGAGATGCTCGACGACCAAATTGAGATAAATGTTCCGGAATCGCTGAATCGAAAAATCCCCGTAAAGGAAAAAAGTTGCGTACTGCAATCCAACTTATAAAAGGAAAGTATAAAGAAAAAAATAGACTGAATTTAAAAATAGGACATATCATACTTGATTGTCATGCAGTTATGACATATATAGATAATCTATATATAATTAAATCTCATATATGAAAGTGCGAATGGTGAAAGAAGAATGAGCGTTTTGTTTTAAATAAGGGATTAAATGGATCTGATCTGCATGATCTTTTCCTCGAAAGTCTCGTTAGGAACTCGGGATTTATTTTTGATTTTGCTTTTGTACGTATTGATCGTATTAACTGAGTAACCCAATATTCCGGCAATTTTCTGGGTATCATGTATGCCCATCCGTATGAGGGCAAAAATGCGCAAATCCGTGTTGAGCAACTCCCCTTCCTTCAATCTGACCTGCCCTTCCTCGTTTATCAGGGAGTTGAATTCAGTTGTAAAATTGGGGAAAAGTTTAAGGAAGATCCGGTCAAAATCATGGAGCACTTCTTCCCTCCCCCTCTTCAGGTTCAGATTGTTTACCAGAAAACGTATGTCATCCAGTTTACGGTCTGCAATTTTCACTTCGACA
>JABDFX010000090.1:0-317 GCA_013286315.1 Bacteroidota bacterium
GTGGACGGTCGGCGGTTGACGGTTGACGGTTGACAGTTGACAGACGGCTTTGGGCGTTGGGCGTTACGCGTTGGGCGTTAGGCGTTACGGGTTCTTCGTTTTCAGCATGTGTAATATCTCTGGCAATACGACGGATTTCCTTGTATTCGCCGAGCGGAAGTTTTCCGTTCCAGTTTTTTTCAGATGACCAGAATATTCCGTTTTCAGATAGAAAAGTTTTTTCAGTTTCCCTGATCAGATCTTCGATCATTCCCTCCAGACCGAGCGTACGACCGTCGTCGGGAGAATAAATGCGGCTGATTCCATTTTCCTGCAAT
>JABDFX010000090.1:327-12343 GCA_013286315.1 Bacteroidota bacterium
AAAATGCGGATATGACCGCAGCCACTTTCATCGAGGAGATCGCGGAGGTATTTGAAAAACTCCATATGTCCGCCCTGGTAAGATGTGAGAGCGATCGCCTGCACATCTTCTTCGATGGCCGCTTCGGCAATTTCGTGTACACTTCTATTGTGGCCGAGGTGAATCACTTCAACTCCTTTGGATTGCAGGATCCTGCGCATGATATTGATGGCAGCGTCATGCCCATCGAAGAGGGAGGTCGCCGTAACGATGCGAAGACGCTGTTTGGAGTGATTCATAAAACCGTCTGAATCAACAAATTTAGCCTAAAAAACTAATGACTGTTAGTTTTTTGGTATGGCACTTATATATGTAGAGGGACAAGAATTAAGTAAAATACCTGTCCAACGTAATTTGTGTGCTAATTTGAATTTAAATGAACTTTTGGAAATGCCGTTAGGAATATTAAATGAAGATGGATCTATTGAGTTGACCTCTTATCAATTACGGAATATCCATGAATTTTTAAAGGCTTATGATCTAGCAGCACCTTCGGAATAATCACAGTTTCGTTATCAGCACTTTTGCCAAATATTGTAAGCTGGAAAATGGTATCAGTTGGTAAGTTTGCTTCAAAAAACTGATGGATATTGCCATTTACGAATTTTGGCCCCTCCAATTTAAGAGTATCTAAGTTATGAGTATCTACTAATGATATGGATGAATTTATATCGTTCGTGACAATAACTAATGCAATCTTTCGTCCTTTCCAATATCTAATTAAATCATTGAAGGCATTTTTTTGACTAAACTTTTCATACCCATTCTTATCATATAAGAAAGTAATTATAAACTCTTCCTTAATTACAAATGAAATATAGCTTGCCCCTGATAAAAAACCTTCAACTTTATTTTGGATAGATTCGGTCATTTCTTTTAACTGGTTGTTTTGGAGTAACCAGCGCTTTAGCCAAGTCCTCAAATGATCCTTTGACTATTAGCTTTTCATCGTATTTATCTGCTCTTTTCTTGGGCTTGGGAGCAGTTTTTTTGATTGCCTTTGCCATGCTATAAAGGTACAGTTTTAAATTTCATCATCTGTTTGGATGAATGGTGTATTATCTTCTATTATCGGCTTGGCTATTAAATGAGCATATTTTAAACGGCCTTGCAGCCTTGTTAATGTCATTTCAAACCTTGCACCGTCTTTCATATCTCTACTATTGAAACGATATGCAAATTCATCACAGTAACGTTGTAAATGCTTTGGGCTAACCTGATGGTAAATGCCATAAATACCGCGTTTCAAAACTGACCAATAGTTTTCCATTGAGTTTGTATGAAACAAACCGATCTTATATTCACCTATTCCGTGGTTTATTTTAACGTGTTCAAATTTCTTCCCGATCTTAAAATAACTATGGTTTGAATCAGTAACCAGTGTTACACCAGCTTGCACGTTGTCTGAAATGAAGGTTATTGCATTCTTTTTAGTTACAGCGTTTACCGCTTGTGTTTTCACCTTGCCGCCGGTTTCTATTGCTCCCATAACCGGAGCCTTAATATCAAATGCTTTTCCTGTTTCGTCAAAATGCTTTTTACTCTTATGCCTGTTACGATTGTCCCCGCCTATGAATGTTTCATCTGCTTGGACTATACCGCCTAACATTTCAGAATGGTTATCCTTTAATGATTCACGGATACGATGCAGCATGAACCACGCTGTTTTTTGTGTTACTCCCAAGTCCTTAGATAATTGAATTGAACTTATCCCCTTTTTATGAGATGCTATTAAATACATGGCAGGAAACCACGTTGTCAATGGTATATTACTAGCTTCAAACACAGTTCCAACGGTAACGCTGTATTTCTTATAACAAACCTGGTTTGCGCATTTAAAACGTTTCCCACCTTCTATTACGTAATGCTTTGTATGGTTACAGTATGGACAAACAGGGGAGCCGTTCCATCTTTGCTGAATGAGCATTTCACGGCATTTAGATTCATCTGAAAAATGCTTCATTAAGTCCTTTAGATTCTTAACCATAAAACTGATTTAGAATACTAAATTATGGTTTGTCCATGATACTACCTAATTTATTATTAGTTGTTTTGAAAATAGTTGTTAGTAGCTTAGATACATGATAAATCATTTTAAGAAAAATCATCTTAAAAAATTTAATTTCAATATAAGCGAAAAGGATATAGCTATTTCTAATCTTCATTCATATAAATCGGCGTTTGAGAATGGTAGAGATGTAAAGCAAGTCAAACTGAACATTATTTCAGATAAGCTAAGAAGATATTTAGGGGAATCGTCGCATGTGTATTATTCATTCTCCCGAATAGATATAAACCTAAAGGACGGAAAGCTGGCAGAAAGACTCAATGATGCGGCTGAACTTATGCAGGGAGCAATAGAAATTATCGAAGAACGAGGACTATATCGGGATATAGATGCTAAACTTAAAGAACAACAATATAAGAACTCTAAAAATAAATGGGTGTACACTGCTATTGGTGGTGGTCTAGGTATAATTGGAGCGAACTTAAAAGATATTTTAAAATTGCTTGAAACAGTGCTCCAAAAGCGATAAGGATAATAACATCTATAAATAAGATTTTTCCCCCCTTACTTAAATACCATTTGAGCATTCTCTAACATACCCGGTGTTTCCCAAAACGCAAATACCGCCATTCTGTTTGTCCCTTATTGTATGTAAGTGCCTTTGGTATGGCAACTATATACCGGTTTGAACTAGTGTGAAAATTCAGAATGGTTTAATACTGAAAGCGTTTTTCGATCACATAGGTACCGGCATATAAATCATGCAGCGACCGGTTCTGGTCATTCGAAAAAAAAGTGATCGTATCGACAACAAACAAAACGATCACTATGATATTCAGTATATATAAGGCGGGATTAGTACTTACTATAAAGTCGTTGTAATCCTTGTAGCGCTGTATCGAGTTTAACTGGTTGGAAAAATAAACCTTCAGTGTCAGGACCTGCTGAATAATATTTGGAACAATGTAAAAGCTCACCCTTCTCAGTTCTTCCTTCAGCGTAACTTTTTGAAATTGATGACCCACGACCTTGATGGCTACAGCCATTTTACCCAGGGTCGCACCATATTGGTATTCCATATAGGGTTTGTATATAATTGTAAGCAGAGAAGTCAGGATATATACCCATGAAATTTTCCACTGAATCACATTAAAATACGTTACCGGAAGAATGATGATTATGGTAACCAATCCATCAATCAGCATGGCGCCGAAGCGGGTCCAGAATTTAGCAAAAACAATTTCCGCCTCAGGAAACAACGGCTCATTATCTGGAAATGGTTCATTCATTTTGGTTACTGTTAACATTGAAATTAGCACTAATAAATGCTTTTGCAAGACAGTTGGCAGTTGACAGTTGGCAGTTGACGGTTGACGGTTGACAGTTGACAGCGTTAAGAGTTAAGCTTTAGGCGTTAAGCTTTAAGCGTTAGGCTTAAATTCTTAGCTTTGAAACAGAATCTCTATCATGAAAATAGACGCGGAAGTTTATTTCTGGAAATATGAAAAGCAATTCCTTCACCCACTGATCCGGGAAAATAAAATGCTCCAGCAACAATATCTGCCGGAACAGATTACACAAAACCTGCATCGCAATGGTATTGACGGATGTATCGCCGCAACGGCCGAAGATGCCGAAGTGCAGACACGCTTTCAGTCTGAACTGGCTTTAACGCATCCCGAAATACTCGGAGTCGTCGGATGGATCAATTTATATGATGGCAAGGCGGCCGATAAAATTCAGGAATTTCAACAATATCCAGCCATCAAAGGATACCGGATTGAAGCCAGTCGTTTAGCATCTGTCTTAACATCGACCATGGAACTGATTCTTGCGAATCAATACAGCCTGGACCTGTCTGCAGATGGTGAATCAGACCTTTCTAATTTGAAAAACTGGATAATCAAATACCCTGAACAGTCATTTATTTTGCATGATGCCGGTCATGCAGATACCAAACTTTCCCCATCAAAAACCTGGGAGTCGAATATCCGCGAGCTGGCAAAAAATCAAAATCTCGCCTGTAAACTGTCCGGCTTATTTACTCATGGCCATCGGAAAACCTGGAAACCCACCGATTTTTATCCTTTCCTGGAGATCTTTTTTGATGCATTTGGGACGGACCGTCTGCTCTTCGCCAGTGAATGGCCCTTTCTCCTGGTATCCGGTATATATGTACAATGGAAGAGCCTGATCGAAAAATTCATGGAAAGATATCTTCCCGAAGACCGGGAAAAAATATTTGGTGAAAATGCACGGAGACTCTACCGTATCTGAAAAATTATTCTATTAACTTGAACCGATGAAGACAAGATTGCTCTCCTTCCGCATTTTTTTACTGACCTGTTTATTCTTTCAAATGTCAACGGCACAGATGTCTTCCGGCATCAACCCCTGGGTAATCAGTGCAGTTCCGGATCCGGCCAATTATTATGGTGTGACTGTTGCCAACGGAATGATTGGCATCGTTTCATCCCCACAGCCTTTCCAGGTAAAGGATGTGGTGCTCGCCGGCGCCTATGATTTGTATGGCCGCGGGCGCGTGAGCAATTTTCTGAAAAGCTTCAATCTGCTCAATATGCATTTTAATGTGGACGGAGCGGAGACGAATGCCAAAAATATTTCTTCCCTGAAACAAACGCTGGATATGAAGCGCGCGAGTTTCACTACTTCATTTAATATCCGGGATAAAGCATCTGTTACTTATACTTATTATGCTCTACGCCAGCTGCCGTATACGGTTTTGATGGATATCACCGTGGTTGCAAAAAAAGAAATTGAGATTGAACCGGCCAGTGTGATGGAAGCACCAGATGCCCTGCGTGATGTTCAGAATTATTATAATGAAATCGACAGGCCGCATGTGGTGATTTCCTTACTGACCTCAACGGCCAGATCTCCGACGGGTAAATTGCTGATGTGCGCTTCGAATACTTTTATTTTCAATGAGCCCCATGGTCAGGAGCCGCGACTGATACATGAGATGTGGGACAATAATATGCACCTGCTGAAATTCAAACGCAAACTCAAAGCGGGTGAAACCTACCGTTTTTCTATAGCCGGTTCGTCGATTACCTCAGCCCACGATGAAGATCCCCTGAATGAAGCCGAGCGCCTGACCATTTTTGCCAAATTGCAGGGCACCGAGCGTCTCATTGAATTTCATGAAAAAGCATGGAGTGAAATCTGGAAAACAGATATACAGGTTACAGGAGACGAACAAACGCAACAGGATATTCACAGCATGTTGTATCACCTCTATTCATTTACAAGGGAAGGGACTTCTTACAGTCTCTCACCCATGGGACTGAGTGGATTGGGATATAACGGGCATGTTTTCTGGGATGCCGATTTGTGGATGTTTCCGGCCCTGTTAGTATTGCATCCTGAGATGGCAAAGTCGATGATCGAATACCGGTATGAACGTCTGGAAGCCGCAAAGAAAAATGCTTTTTCGCATGGATATAAAGGAGCCATGTTCCCCTGGGAATCCGCTGCCAGTGGTGTGGAAGAAACACCGGTATGGGCCCTGAGCGGTCCCTTTGAACATCATATTACCGCCTGCGTGGGACTGGCCGCCTGGAATTACTATTGCGTTACCCAGGATAAAATCTGGCTACGCGAAAAAGGCTGGCCCATTTTGTCTGCAACCGCTGACTTCTGGGCATCACGGGTGGAAAGAAACGGCCCGGGTCATTATGATATCAGAAATGTAGTCGCAGCAGATGAATGGGCAGAGAATGTCGATAATAATGCTTTTACCAATGGAGCGGCAAAGGTCTTATTACAGCATGCCACGGAAGCCGCCGGTATTCTGGGATTAAAAGTGGATCCGGACTGGATGGTCGTGTCGGAAAATATTCCGGTTTTACAATTAGACGGCGTAACCCGCGAACACGCTTCCTATAACGGTGAAGGGATCAAGCAGGCAGATGTGAACCTGCTGGCTTATCCTCTAAAACTCATCACAGATCCTGTTCAGGTAAAAAAAGACCTCGCTTACTATCAGTCACGTGTTCCAAACCAGGGCACACCTGCCATGACCCAGGCCGTTTTTGCTTTGTTATATGCCCGACTGGGACAGGGGGATACTGCCTATCACTTCTTCAAAGACGCCTATATTCCCAACCTCAACCCACCTTTTCGTGTGATTGCGGAAACCAAAGGGGGTACTAATCCGTACTTTGCTACAGGGGCAGGCGGTATATTACAGGCATTACTGATGGGATTCGGCGGTTTGGATATTACGTCATCCGGTATTGTTCAAATCCCTTCCAAACTTCCATCGGGTTGGAAGAAACTGACGATAACGGGTGTGGGATTGGATAAGAAAAATTACAGCGTTCAATAAAAAATAGTATTTTAGCGCCCACTGTGAAGAGAATTGCTGCCATACTGCTTTTGATTTTACTCCTGTTCAACTGGGTTGGATATGAATTCTATACAGCCATCCTGCAGGACCGTGCCGATAAAACGATGGTTGCAAACCTCGATCAAAACAATTACACGGACGCCGACCTGATTTCCATAAAAGTTCCCGCCACCCATCTGTCTTCCTATGTCAATTCAAAGGAGTTCCAGCGTGTGGACGGTAAGATCGAAATCCAGGGTGTACAATATAATTATGTAAAGCGCCGGTTCAGCGAAGATTCCTTGGAACTTCTTTGCATCCCCAACAGAACTGCCACCAGTATACAGACTGCCAAAAATGAGTTTTTCAAACTGGTGAATGACTTGCAGCATCCCGGCCAGTCAAAAAAATCTGACCAGCATAGTTCTTCCTTTAAAGGATTTAGTGCAGAATATTTTTCCAACTCTCAATCCTTTGCCATTTCGAGCCTGATACTCACCAGTCAGAAGGCAAGGGATCATTATTTATTACAGATTCCGAACGTATACCTTACACGTGCGGGCCAACCACCGGACTTCGCTTAAAGCGTAAATACTAAATACGCCATTTATTTCCTGCCAATGCGGGACATTCCTTTTTTCAACAAGATCACCATTATGAGATACGTTTTAGTCGCTTTTGCGCTATGCGCAATAGCAATAACCGGATGTAACCGTAAATCGGATTACGATGCTATTTTCAAAAATCCAGTTTTGTACAGCAAAACCGTGTATCAGTTAAACACGGTTGTGATGGGGAATAATTTCAGTCCCATCGTGGCTTCACGAAATTACACGTACGCCAATGTAGCCGCCTACCAGGTAGTTGCGGGCGGTTACCCGGATCAGTATGAATCCCTTGCATTTCAATTACGTGGTTTGAAACCAACGCCGCTTCCGGATAAGGACAAACCGGTGAATGTGGAATTCGCCGCCCTGCTTGCTTTTTGCAAACTGGGAGAAGCTGTGACTTTTCCGGCGGGCAGCATGAAGGATTATGTTGACAGCCTGAAAAAGCTGGCGGAGGATCATGGCATGCCGGAAGACATCTTAAATAACTCGGTTGCCTACGCTGATACGGTAGGTGCTATTGTCATGGCATGGAGCAAAGGGGATCATTATCTGCAGACAAGAGGTGCATCAGAATATACTGTGATGGATTCTCCGGGCAGATGGGTACCGACACCTCCGGCTTATTCAGCCGCCGCCGAACCGCACTGGCGCGAGATCAGGCCCATGGTACTTGACAGTTGCAATATGTTTCCGGTACAGGCTCCTTACAAATTCAATATTACTGACAAGAAGAGTGACTATTATAAACAGGTTATGGAGTCAAAGAATGCCATTGACAGCCTCACACCTGAACAAATCCATATTGCAGATTTCTGGGATGACAATCCATTTAAATTAAATGTGTCCGGCCACCTCATGTTCGGAACAAAGAAGTTTTCTCCTCCGGGCCACTGGATGAGTATCGTTGGAATCGCGGCAGAAAAAGCAAATGCTGACTTCGGGACAACCGTAACTGCTTTTACCAAAACAGCCATCGCATTATTTGATGCTTTTATTCAGTGCTGGGATGTTAAATATGAATTTAATACCGTGCGACCTGAAACGGTGATCAATAAATATATTGATGCCAACTGGCGCCCGCATTTGCAGACTCCGCCTTTCCCCGAATATACCTGCGGTCATTCTACCGGATCATCGGCTGCAGCAGAAGCGCTGTCCAGTGTATTCGGCGATAACTTTAATTATACCGACACCACTGAACTCGAATTTGGTATTAAGAGCCGCTCATTCAAATCATTCCGTCAGGCTGCCGACGAAAATAACTGGGCCCGTTTTTATGGGGGTATTCACTTCCATCATTCCTGCCTGGTCTCTACTGTATTAGGAGCAAAAGTGGGGGATCTGGTTGTACAAAGACTCAAAATGAAAAAAAGTAAATCATCATAAACCTTTCAGTTACCATTAATCATTAAGACTTATTCTATAATCAAAACTTAACTACTGCGAAATGAAAAAGAAAACATTCTTACACTTCTCCCTGGCCGTGGCCTTCAGTCTGGTTGCAGTGATGGCTAAAAGCCAGACTGCAGATGATGCGATCATGATGGGGAAGAAACAATGGTGCAATGGTCTTACCTATATGTATTCCGGCTGGAAGAATTATTGGGAAGGCACATTGAAGAGAGACAATAAAAACCTGGGAACCGTATCTACTCAATCCGTCATGTTTATGAGTACTTATGGTATCACCAATAAACTGAATGCCATTGTTTCGGTTCCCTATATATGGACTCATGCCTCTGCAGGCACCCTGCATGGCCTGAAAGGATTCCAGGATATCGAAATGGATATTAAATATCAATTCTTTGGGACCCAATTTGGCAAAAACTCACATTTATTACTCTTCGCAGTCGGCGGATTAAGCACACCACTTCAGAAATATGAAAATGATTTTCTGCCCATGTCCATTGGATTGGGAAGCACGAATCTATCCGGACGACTGACTGCAGATTATCAAAACGGGATATTCTTTGCTACTGGCTCCAGTGCGTTCGTATGGCGGAGTGATATTACGATCGACAGAACTTCTTACTATACCGATCAGATCCATTATACCAATAAAGTGGATATGCCCAACCAATTACATAGCAACCTGTTTGTCGGAATCCGTAAACCGAACCTGATCATACAGGCCCAACTGTTAAACATGTACACATTTGGCGGATTTGATATCCGTAGAAATGATATGCCTTTTGCGAGCAACCAAATGAATATGACGTCACTCGGCGGACACGTTAAATATTTTTTTCCATTCCTTCCCAATCTGGCTATCGTAGCTGATGCTGATTTCACTATTGCGGGAAGAAATGTGGGCCAGTCTCAGATGTACTCCGGTGGTCTTTATTATGTTGTTAGTTTATAAACCTGATAAAAAAATTAAAATGAAAAATATATTCTATTCACTGACTGGCCTGATCGGTTTGATGCTGTTTACGAGTGCCTGTCAGAAAGATGTCAGCAATCGTACCTCTAATTTGCCGGCTCTGCAATCTTCCAATTTAGATTTAAATGCAGGTACCTGGAAGCCCGTTTTGTTATCCCGACCCGATAGTTTTGCGGTTGCTGCACCTGTGGCAACTACTTCACCCCTATATACGGCAGATCTTTTTGAAATTAAAGCACTTCAGAAGAGTCTGACCAGGGACCAGGAAAACTCAATCAAATACTGGGCTGCCGGTGGCGTAATGAGATGGAATGAAATTATGCGCGGACTGGTTGCCAAGTATAACCTGCCGGTGGTAGCCGGCACTGATGGCACATATGCTATACCCAACACAGCTAATCCCCTGGCGTATCCTCTTTTCCCTTTTACAAATCCACCATATGCGGCCAGGGCCTACGCATATATCAGTGCCGCGCAATATGATGCCCTGCTGGCATGCTGGTTTTATAAAACAAAATATAACAGGGCTGCACCTTATAATTTCGACTCTTCTGTTTCTGCCAAATTCGTTAACAAAACTGTGTTGCCTTCTTATCCTTCTGAAGCTGCGGTATTGGCGGGTGTTACAGCAGAAATGATGAAACTTTTATTCCCCGGCGAAATTGGTAATATCCAAAATATAGCCATTCAACAGGAACAGGCCGCCATCATGAGTGGAGCCGCAACCCGTGCTGATGTTACAGCAGGTGAAGCATTGGGCAG
Source organism: Bacteroidota bacterium (assembly GCA_013286315.1). Taxonomy (GTDB): domain Bacteria; phylum Bacteroidota; class Bacteroidia; order Chitinophagales; family Chitinophagaceae; genus Puia. The sequence continues at coordinate 10,482 of JABDFX010000090.1, forward strand.
GCAGGTTGCAGAAATGTTCATTGCCCGGGCCAGAGGAGATAATGCGGGGAAAGCAGTTGGTACACCTACCGACTGGGCAAATTTTGTTGACGTAACAAAAAGTCAGGGGCTTATTCCCTGGATTAGCCTGGAATCACCTCAACGTCCGCCCATGTTGCCATTATTTTCTAAGGTAAAACCATTTTTATTTGACTCCGCCACCGTTGTTAGTTTACGTCCGGATCCCCCTCCTGCTGTCGGATCAGACCAGATGAACAAAGACGTGGCAGAAGTTAAACAATACGTGAACAATGTAACAAGGAAAAATATAGGCATTGTAGAATTCTGGGCTGATGGAGTCGGAACTTACACGCCTCCAGGCCACTGGAACGCAATCGCTGCGGAAGATTTTATAAATCAAAATTATAGTGAAGTCCGGTGGGCTAGAAATCTGGCATTATTGAATATGACGGAGATGGATGCTGCCATTGTATGCTGGGATGTTAAATATCATTATTTCAACGCGAGACCTTCGCAGGTGGACCCTTCCATCAAAACATTAACAGGCATACCGAATTTCCCGGCCTATATATCGGGGCATTCCACTTTCAGTGGTGCGGCCGCAACGATACTGGGATATCTGGTTCCTGAAAATGCAAGCAAGTATGCTGCCATGGCCGAAGAAGCCGGGCTGAGTCGCCTGGTTGGAGGGATTCATTACAGGACTGACTGTGAGGTCGGTCTGTCGGTTGGAAATAAAATTGGCGGGTATGCCATATTGAAAGCACAAAACGACGGAGCCAATTAAAGTTTTTATATGTTTTAAGCAATTAAGACCCTTCGATTCTTCGCGGGGTCTTTGTAAAGGCTAAGGCATAAAGCGTAACGCTTAACGCATTACTGACAAAGACCAGGAGGTTCTTTTAAATTAAGAAGACGATACTAACATTTTTAGAGAAAGATGCAAACTTTAGATAACAATCAGAAAATACATTTTACCCTGCGCGTTGCTGCGGCGATGTGTTTTATTGGCCATGGTGCTTTTGGAATCATTACAAAAGCCATCTGGTGTAATTATTTTGCCGTTTTTGGTATCGACAAAGTGCACGCATATCAACTAATGCCTGTGCTGGGTACGGTGGACATTCTCATGGGCTTAGTGCTGCTTTTCAAACCTGTTCGTGGAATTGCTGTCTGGCTGGCCGTTTGGGGTATCATTACTGCCGCCTGTCGTCCTCTTTCCGGAGAACCTTTTGCTGAATTCATTGAGCGCGCGGGGAACTATGGTACGCCGCTCGCGTTGCTGGTTTTGGCGGGAGGAATTAAGTGGAATTTCAAATGGCTTTTTTCTACGGTTAATCCCCTGGAGCCGGTGTCTGAAAAATCCCTGATCCGGGTGAAACTCATTCTTCGTTTTACGGTATTTCTTTTATTAGTTGGTCATGGTTGGCTGAATCTTATTCAGAAACCAGGTTTGATCAATCAATATACAGCCCTTGGATTTTCCAATCCCTTTAATGTGTCGTTTCTAGCCGGAATCTTTGAAATCATGGCGGCTATTGCCGTTTTGGTCAAACCGGCAAGACCGCTGATTGTTGTTTTTTTAATTTGGAAGATAGGTACAGAATTATTCTATCCTCATTTTGAAATATTTGAATGGGTTGAAAGGAGCGGAAGTTATGGAACGCTTATTGCATTGTGGCTTTGTCTGGATCCCACCCGCAAAACCGAAGATATTTTTAAAAAACAAAGAACGTTTTCCGTTTACCGATAACGGTTAAATATAAAGTTTCTAATCAATCGTCATAAGCAATAAAATCCCTGCGACTCTTCGCGGGGATTTCCTTTACGCTAAACGCGGAACGTCTAACGCCAAACGCGTT
>JABDFX010000091.1 GCA_013286315.1 Bacteroidota bacterium
GACGCGTTTTTTTGAGGCAGGTTATCAATTCGAACTGACTTCTCACAATTCAAAGTACCATAGATGATTTGCATAAGACAGGACTTTCCCTGTCCGTTACGTCCCAGCAGACCGGTAATTTTTCCAGTTTCGCATTTTAGATAAATATCTGATAATATCTTTCGACCCCTAAACTCCAGCTGAATGCTATCTGTTTCTAAAATATGCTTCATTTGATCTTATATACCTGAATAATTAGAAATACGAATAACATAATATCAAATGAAAGCGACATTACCCATAGCATTATTTTCGAAACTCCTAAATTTTGGTAATAGTAATATTCATTTTTCTTGTAACTGTTTATGAAATAAAATGTAACTCCCAGGGTTGCCATTTTAAACCAAAACAACGCTTTAAAGATATCAAATCCATATTCAAAAAATAAAAACAGACAACAGAGTGTAATAATGATAGATGAGAAAATATAATTTTTATAAAAAGTCCAGACTAATCTGACAAATTTCTGAAAACGCATAATGAATTGAACGGGTCAACAATTTATGTATATTGTCTGGTAGGAATAAAAAAGCCCTTTAATTTAACAGATAGAGTTTTTAAAAGAAAGGACAAAGGAATTATCCTTTCCTTTTTCTGCAACGGCCAGTCAGTCCGGTTATGTTTTTAAAGGAAGTTTCCGCATCAACAGGAAAGACTTTCAAATCGGCGGCAGCAGTACGATTTCTGACGAACTGGAACTGATGTTGAACATAGCTGCAGAAAAATCCTGATTGCGTGAGTGGTCATCAATCGTGGCCCTGATCGACCCAATTCATCTGAGCTATCTCCCGGGATTCAGAGTTTCTTGGCAAAACAATCGTGTCCATATCGCAGCCATTCAAAATACTTGGCAGTTGCAACTTCCCATTCCTTTTCTGTTCTGTAAACTTCATCATTCGAAGTCATATCAATAAAACCGTGCGGGCTTTTGCTTCCTTCATTAAATAAATTGTTTTGCGCTGACACCAATTCGTGTAGTTTTTTAATGGTCTCTGCGCCAAGTTCATGAAGCCGTGCCCTGTATTCATCTATATTCATAATAACAGATTTATTTGTTATGGAGGGCTTATCCACTTCTCCAGGGTGGGGGCGTAGTGGTGCCAAAGTTATGATTTAAGTGGTTCTTTCATGGGAGCGGTTCTTCTCGCGACTAAGCCATCTCCTGAACTATTAACCATGTTTATTAATTCCCTGGGTATAATTCTTATATAAATCTGAGCTGACTTTCTAAGCTGTGAATTGTTCCCGATCTCACCAAACTATCATGCGAAAATCACCCTGCTTGCTCGTTTCATCTCTGATACGAGTAGTAATTTCCGAAATTCCATTGGTTTGTACTTATAATTTATTGCAATAATATTCGTTTACATAGACGCAGTTTTCTTTTGAGTCTTACGGGAATTTTAATCGATATGAATTCCCGGGCGCCAATATTCTTCATTTTACCGAAACCATACCTATTGAAAAACTATCTTATTTTTTACATTCCTGCATTCCTTTTTGTTAACCTATTTCAAGCCCTGTACGCTCAATCTCGTCCTGTTAATACACCCATAAGTCGGGTTACCGGTACTCAATCTTCGTATTTAACACAGAAAAAATACGCTCATTTTTATCTGAAAAATATATAATCCTGGGGAATATTTTCAACAGCAAAAACATTGACAACACTTCAGGAATTTTCTAATTTGCAATTGTGTATAAGATCAGTTTCAACTACGAAAATGCCAGGTATCAGGCAATAGCGAGTCGCTTTGTGGAAAAAAGAAATCACTGGTATCGGATCACCTTGCCGGATGGCGAGAATTTCGTGATTATCCCGGATACCAGTCGAATGAACGATAATAAAATTATCTGGCGGCAGCAACAGATACCCGGCGAACCCGTTCACCCGGAAGATTATATTCAGTCTGTCGGCCAGGGACTTCAATCAGCAGGTTTGCAGTGAATCCGGCTTATCATTGTATACATTTGATAGTGACCATCAGCCATTCCCAAATTAAAAACTGCTATATTCCACCGATTTTTAGAATAAGCTAAAAAATAAATCCCGCTTTAGGCGAGGCTTTTTAATTCCCGGCAGATAGATAACTTAGCCAATGAATCAGCCCATGGAATTTGTAAAAAAATATTTCCGCTATATTTTTTATATCCTGCTGGCGGCAAATGGGCTCGTGATCAATAAAATGCACGAACGTCAAGAAGTACTCGTTAATAGCTACGCACCAAGGGGTATGGTCAGCCTGGAACTGAATTTCAGTCAGATCCGCCAGGATTCCATTTTAAAAATCTGGGACAGCACAGAAAAAAGTTATATTATTCAGGGGACCGGATGCGAAAAAACAAATCCAACTTTTACCGGGACCCAGGTTGCCACAACGCATAATCATTGGGACAATCTTTTTATAGTTTTGTATACTCTTTTTCTGCTGGTCTTTTCCATAAGGTTATTTCCTTTTGCAGGGCCTTCTCCTGGCTTCCCGGCGGTTTTTGTTTGCATCCTGCTGATCTGCATAATGGATATTACTGAGAATCTCTTTATTGCATCGGCTTTGACACATCATGACGCACCTGCCTGGCATATCTGGTTGCCTTCAATGATTAAATGGATCATCCGGTCTTGCATTGGTATCTATTTTCTGATCCAGATATGTGTTCAGGGAATGATCAAAAGAGTATTTCAGACTTTTTCAAAATATCTTCTAGGTACAATAGATCTTGTCTGGACATTCCGAATTCCCTTCTTTTGCCTGATGATCCTGTTTCTCGCACTCTATGGGATGGACCAGGGCAGGGATCTGCTTCTGATCATCAACAGTTCGCCGCTGGGTCCGATTACATTTCTGATTACACTTTCAATCCTGGCCCTGCTCAACTGGTACCTTTCGAAATTGTATGTTCCGGTACCATTGCCAAATATAACAATTGGAAAATACGTTCGGGGCAATTGGCCCGATAGCCGGGAAATGAAAAAAAACCAATTCGACGGGGCCCGGCTGATGGGAAGTCTGACATTTCTGGTACCGATGATTTCCATCCTGAACGCCATGCGGATTTTCGGAATTCCATATCTGATGCAGGGTATCAATCCTTTTGTTCTGCTGCTCGTTATATTAGGGTTTTACCAGCTGGCCCTTTATTATAACTGGATCAGCCATTGGTTTACACAGGATACAAGAGTAAATAAGAAAAGATTTTTTACCCTTGTCGGCATCGTACTGATCTACATTCTGCTGGTACCCTTTTTTGACAGTGATAAACCGGATTTCCTGGTCTGGTTATCGCTTGATCTGTTGTTGCTTTCTTTTGTTTTCCTCGTCTATACAACCATCAGGACCTGCAACTGGGGCAACCTGAACTGGAAGACTAACAGAATCTCCGCACGGATGACGCCATGGATTATTTGGCCGGGCCTGATATTGATGGCTGTTTTTGTTCTCGCCAATATTTGCCCCAGGCTTTTTTATTTCAGTAGCAACCTGAGACTTCTTACGCTCCCGGTTATTATTTCAGCGCTCTGTTTTTATAATATCCTGTTTTCTTTCATTTTATTCAAAGGGAAATCTCTTCGGATCCAGTTTATCTCTTTCATATTCCTCGCAGGTTTGCTCATTTCTATTTTAAAAGAAAACGACCTGCACAAATTGACGCCGGTTAAAACAGAAAATAAATTCAAATACAACGATTCCCTTCCCGGATATATGGCATCCTGGCTGCAGCACAGAAAAAAAGAGATTGATTCCTTTTACAAAAAAACAGGATCTCCTTATCCGGTTTTTATCGTCAATGCTTATGGTGGGGGAATCCGGGCTGCCGCCTGGACAACCTTCGTGATCAGTGAACTCGAAAAACAAACCGGTGGTCAGAACAGATCTTTTCAGCATTATGTTCTGGCTTATTCCGGTGCATCCGGTGGAACGATTGGCCTGTCTGAACTATGTGCAGCACGATATAGTTTGAAAAAGTCCTTATCACCCGGCGACTGGCAACAGTTATATGAAAATGATTTTCTTACACCTTTGATCATCGCTCTCTTCGGGAGGGATGCATGGAACTCATCTTCCGGATTTCGCATTGCCCCCGACCGGTCAATTATTCAGGAGGATATATGGGAAAGATGTCTCTCTCAAAAACATATCAGCTACGATTCGCCGTTTGTTAAGTATTGGGATTCTGCCGGGGCTTATGGAATATACGAAGTGCCGTTGCTTTTTGCAAATACCTATCTGGCGGATTCCGGGCTAAAAGCAATTACTTCACCTGTCCGGTTGAGTCATCGAAATTTTCCCGGGACGGTTTTTGTTGAGGATCTTTTACAAAATGATACTTCCAGCGGAATCAAGTTGAGCACCGGTGCTTTCCTGAGTGCCCGGTTTCCGTTTATCAGTCCGACCGGCAAGCTCGATCAGACGCATCATTTTATGGACGGGGGACTGAAAGAAAATTCCGGTGCTGAGACTGCAAGGGAAATTCTATCCGTGCTCTTCCGAAAATATCGACAGCTCGACAGCGCAGATAAAACCTGGGGAAAAATAAATATCGTTCTCATATCGCTGCCTAATAGCATAGCCGGAACGGATTCCTTTCAGACGGCTCCCAATTTCTTTGAACTAACGGCGCCACTCACGGCTCTCATGAATAACTGGGTTGGAAATACAAACAAGGCCGATACCATCAATGCCCGTAATGTAGATGGCTATCTGAAATATGATTATTATCAGCTTCGGCCTTCAGCTACGTGCCTGAATGGATTCAAACCCATATTGCCACTCGGCTGGCAGATTTCAGATTATGCGCTGGATCAGATGAAAAGCAGTCTGGATAGCATCCGGCCACAACTGAATGAGATACTGGGGAAAATCCCACATAAATAAGAGAAGTAATAAAATGAATGATAATGCAGGTTCGCCAAAGTCGCATTTTTTTTTTCAAACAGTAGGGTGTCATCAACAAGAAGAAATCCGGCCACAGGCTTCATGGTCGCATGTATGATGAAATGCCTTTTAAAAGGACGATCTATAGTCGTACGGATCAATTAATTTTGTTGTACTCTAAATGAAAGAATGACTGCAATGTTGGTCTTAGTCTAACGAAATAAAAAAATCACGCATGATCATGAGACCTATAATTCTGATTTGTATTCATTTTTTACTGGCCCTTCCTTTTGCGAATGCTCAGGATACGGGTGACTGGTCCTCTTATGGAAAAGATCCGGGGGGCAACCGGTTTTCTTCTCTCGATCAGATCAATATCCGGAATGTAAACCAGCTGCAGGTTGCATGGACCTTTCAAACCGGAGAACTCGGGACTTATGAAGGGACCCATGCATTGGAGAAAGCAGCATTTGAAGCTACTCCCCTGATGATCGGGAATATATTATACTTCAGTACACCCTCGGATCGTGTTTTCGCCATAGATGCGTCGAACGGAAAAAAGTTATGGCTGTATGATCCAAAGGTTGATCTTCATGAAGATTACAGCGAGATCACTTCCAGAGGTGTTTCCATTTGGAAACCTTCTGCAGGCGACCGGGAGCATAGAGAAATGATAGTATTTATTGCGACCATTGATGGACGGCTTATCGCTCTCTCAGCAAAAACCGGATTACCCATTGAGACTTTTGGCGATCAGGGAACAGTTGATTTAAAGTCAGGCATCGGTGAGGATATCAGTGTAACGTCGGCTCCCGCTATCATCGGTCACCTTATTATTGTTGGCTCTTCCCTGGGTGACAACAACCGGTTTGACGCCACGGCAGGGACAGTCAGAGCGTACGATGTGGAGACTGGAAAACTTATCTGGTCCTGGGATCCCATTCCCAAAAATGACGCGGACCCGGCATGGAAAACATGGATCGGAGCAAAGGCCCATCAGACAGGAGCCGCCAACACATGGGCTACTATTTCAACAGATGAAAAAAATGATCTGGTATTTATTCCAACTTCTTGCCCCAGTCCCGATTATTACGGAGGCGAGCGGCTGGGTCAGAACCTGTACGGAAATAGTCTGGTTGCGCTGCAGGCGTCTACCGGTAAAATGATCTGGTATTTTCAGGTTGTTCACCATGATTTGTGGGATTATGATATTGCGGCCCAACCGGTATTGACAACCATTTATAAAGACGGTATGAACAGGTCCGTTGTAATCGTCGGGACTAAAATGGGATTTATTTTTGTGTTGGACAGAATGACCGGAAAACCTGTATTTCCGGTTGAAGAAAGACTCGTTCCTGCTTCTGCAATAAAAGGTGAAGAGACCTGGCCGACACAGCCTTTTCCATCGTTTCCTCCTGCTTTGGGTATCCAAAAAATTGACAGTTCCTATGGCTGGGGCGTGAACACAGATGAACGCACAGAAGCCGTTCAACGCATAAGCACTTATCAAAACAAGGGAATTTATACGCCACCCTCCCTTCAGGGATCATTAATGACGCCGGGCAACCTGGGTGGTATTCATTGGGGCGGCATGTGTTATGACAGTACGAAAGGATTGCTGATCACCAACATCAACCGGCTTCCCGCCATCATCAGCCTGGTACCCAGAACAGAAATGCCGGAAGATGAAATAAAAAAAGAAAGACAAAGAATTGAAATCGGGCGTCAGACAGGAACACCTTATATTTTGAAACGGGACTATCTGATCAAAAGACATGAAGACGGTTTTACCATGCAGTTTTCGCCGCCCTGGGGAGAGCTGATAGCCATCGACCTGAATACCGGAAAAAACAAATGGGAAGTACCGCTCGGCTCGATGATGGATCTCACAAAATATCCGGCTGCAAAAAACTGGGGATCCATAAATCTCGGCGGAGCCATAGTCACCAAAGGGAAACTGGCGTTTGTGGCCGCCAGCATGGACAATCATCTGCGGGCCTTCAATAGCGAAACAGGGGAATTATTAAGTGAATTCCTTTTGCCGGCAAGCGCCCAGGCCACGCCGATGACCTATATGGTGAATAAAAAACAATTCGTTGTTATTGCTGCCGGAGGTCATGGGAAAATTCATACAAAACAGGGTGACTTCATCGTTGCATATAGCCTGAAAAATTAGGATTTTCATATAACTCCTCCACCACACCACTCTGCCAATATTCTTTTGTTCGGACGTCCTTGATCGTTAGTCTGCCTCTCTGCCGCGCTCCGGTATCCACATTCAGGACATGAACAGCCTGCATCGGCCGTCCATTTTCCAGTTCATGGTTACTGTATGACCTATATAAATTTCATTTAAATCACAAACATTGACAAATGGACCAATAGCCGTATTTCGGCGCTGTTTCGCGTAATATATTTTGTCTGTCAGCTTTTCACGCCCCTCATCCGCTTGTGATAAAAAATATAGGAACCAAAAACAATAATAAGTCCAACGATAATCGGGAGTGACTGACCGATCGGATCGCCGATAGCTAAACTGGCAAAGATCGCCCCGACCAGGTCAAAGGTGAATCCGGCATAAGCCCATTCCTTCAATCTTGGAAAACCGGGAACAAGTATGGCAATGATGCCGAGAATTTTGGCGATACTCAACAGGGTGAGTACGCTATAAGGATATCCGATATGTTTCATCAACGCAATGCCATCCGGATTTGCTCTTAAACTGGCAATGGCAGAGAATAGCATAAGTACGACAAGTAAAATAGTAAATACCCAATAAGCAATTTTTGTGGATTTCATGTTTTTGTTATTATGGTGAAGTCGCAATCCTTGCGGCATTGAATTTACAGATAATTATATAAATTCAAAAAATGGCGGACCGGGCTCTCCGCTGTATCTTTCCCTTCGGGAATGGATGCCGGGTTTTATTTTGTAATAACTTTATAAAAACCATCATTATGGAACTAAACAGGGCGTTTGGAGTTTATATTGTTCAAATGGAACATATCTATGAATTAGATAGTCAGAATAGCTCCTTACAGGAAGAAATGGCCAAGCTCATACTGAATATAGGTAGTGTTGAATGGGAGAAGGCATCTTACTCCAAAAGAATGACTGAAATCCACGAATTAATAAAACGAAATAATGAGGCAATCAAACGAAAGGTAGGGTTGGTAACACTGGCTAAAAATGAGATCGTCCAATTTTTAAAATCAATTAAACCAACGACAACTTTTCCCATAAAAGAGGTTGGGACTCAATATATTCATCATTTCGAATTGGACCAGACAGGGAATGATATTATAGCTACCTGACGAGCCAATAAAAAACAGTTCGGAGATTTACCAAATGTCCCGACAGAGAAGACAGAACCTAACTTTTAAATTGCCGGAGATGGTGGTCATAATGTATATAAGTGAGATACCCGATCTGTTCAATGGTCATCTTTCCGAAAAAAGGATGTATTATGCCATCATTTGAGAAATGCGCGTGTTCTTCGATCAGGGCAATCCATTTCGCTTTTTCGGATGCAACATCGCCATTTTCTTTTACCCGGAGTTCGGGAACAGTAGGCGAATTTTTTGGCATGGGTTTTCCATCTTTGAGCAGGGTTTTCAGGACCATTTTACCAAACAAGCGACCGGGTAAGGTTAGCTTATATTTTTTCCTGCCTGATATCATGTCTTCAAACAGAGTGCAATGTTTTAACATCTGATAAATATTCATCTTGCCCCATTGGGGGGTACTGTTTTCATTCAGCGAATGGATTCTGTTAATCAATTCATCCCGGGTTTGTTTGTCAAATATTGTTTTCATATTTCTGATGATTTTTCAAATGAGTTGTGCCAGAGAAAACCAGTTGCCGGAGTCGTCTTTAAATAATGCTTCCGTACCGTAAAATTCTTTTGTAGGCGCTTTGGTAAACTCTACACCCTTCGCTTTAAGTTCTTCATACGTTGCGTAAATGTCCTGGCTGGTGAAAACACCCACGCCAAAAGTGCCTTTTTTGACAAGTTCCCGCAAAGAGTCGGCTGTTTCTTTGCTGAAAAACATACCCACGGTAATGGGTGTCAGGGTAATTTCAAAACCCGGCTGCCCGGGAATTCCGACAGTAAGCCAGCGGGCGTCTTTACTCATTGGGACATCAGTGATAACTTTTAATCCAAGCTTTTTCGTATAGAACTCAAATGCGCTCTCCTGGTTGAGTACATAAATGTTCACGTGAGTCATTTGAGTGATCATGTTTTTGGTTTTAAATGATGAGACAAAGAACAGGGATAGCGTATAATTTCATTTGTCCAAAATTGCTATTTTTTGATCCAGCCGTTTTTTTCAGCAAAACAAGCCGGAATAAAGGACAATGGCGACAGGGCCATGGTTTCTTTTATTTCCTGTTGCTGCATGACAAAGGCGGAGGCTGTTGAGCTGGTAATACGCTTAAATAACCGGCTGAAGGAACTCAGGCTTTCAAATCCGACATCGTAACAAACCTCTGAAACCGGAAAGTCAGCTTTTAATAATTCCATGGCCTTATCAATTCTTACAGTAATCAGATATTGATGGGGTGTTTTGCGATAGATAGTTTTGAACGTTCTGATGAAATGGAATTTAGAAAAGTAGGCTTCGTCAGCGATGTTGTCAAGATCGATGGGATCGGCATAATGAGTATCAATAAAAATCTTTGCCTGGACCAGCCTTCTGTAGAAATAAAGTTTTGGATACTGCTCATGGATCATCATCAGAAAATTTGAACGCAGTTACATTCAGTAGTAAAATTACACAATTCCGATCTACATGATTAATTACACTCCTTATTGTATACGATTCAGGCAAATGGGAAGCTGTTTTTACCTTAGTGGATATTTGTTTCTCCTTTTATAACATTAAATCCAGTGTGTCTGTTAATTTTCTATACCGGATGGAATCAAACACGTACAAGGTTCCCATGATCAATGCGAAAAGTCCGAGAAAAATGGTTATGCCGTTCGCTTTTTCCAGTGGATAAAATATGATCAGCAGGCCAAAGACGACAGACAGAAGACCCGCAAGGAAAATAAAAATCCGGCCACGAATCAGTTTCAATTTAATGGCGACAAGTATTCTCAGAATACCTTTTCCGATCATCCACGGCCCAAAGAGAATGGCAAATGCGATGAACGTCATAAATGGATTAAACAATAAACAGGCAGCAAACAGAATATCCAGGACGCTTTCTGCCAGAAGCCATTCCTTTTCCCTGAGCGTACCCGAGCTCTTGTATGAAACAATCATCAGGAGTACTCCGTTCAGCAAAAGCGCCAATCCGGAGTAGTGCGCCAGAAAAACATATGCACGTAGCGGACTTGTCAGGCAAAAGATTCCCAGTGCAATTAAAATCCCTCCGGCAATGGTCAGGAGCCACCATAGATTTGAACTTTTCATATTGTAAAGCTATCGCTTTGTCGTTATATGCCCGCGGACGGCATCGACTTTCAGCCTGTAGTTATTATATATAAATGACTGCCCGAAATAAAAAAATCATCCATCAATAAAAATAAATTTGGGTTGGTTTAACGTTTAAGCTACATTTGTTTAGTTAATCGTTTAAGCAAGTAGTATTCAGGGCTCCCGCGCATTTTGGCTTACAGCAATTCGTCATTCCGGGAGCTCCTTTTTTAAAAAACGACGCCATGCCATACCGAATGCCCGTGCATTTTAAATTGATTCATTCTCCTCCGCCAAGTAATATTCCGAATCACCATGGCCATATCTGGTGAGACCGGAATTCCTCGCTTAACCAAGTTTGCTAAATCCAAAATTAAATTTATGAGACGATTGCTTGACCATGGGTCCGTTCTATTCCTGCGTAAAATATTTTCTCCACACGCTATGGGGAAAATTTTATCATTCCATCTTTTAGTCGGATTAACTCTTTTTTGTTTTACTGCTTCAGCCGGAAATGGGTTCTTAAAGAAAATTTCCGGTAGAATATTAAATGCAGACGGCGCTGCCATGTCCGGCGCCACGGTGAACATTAAAGGGACGACGATTGCCGTCACCACCGATAATGACGGGCAATATACTGTAGAGATCCCCGACAATGTTACGAATCCGGTTTTGATTGTCAGTTCGGTCGGATATGTATCTCAGGAAATTATGCTGAGCGGAAGAACCAATCTGGATATCAACCTTCAGGTGGATGTCAGAAAACTGGATGGTGTTGTCGTAATCGGATACGGAACACAACGAAGAAAAGATTTGACCGGATCGATTGCATCTATTTCCGCGGCACAGATTCAACAACGACCCGTTAGTACATATGAAGATGCGATTGCCGGCAGCGCTGCAGGTATTGACGTTTCACCCAGAAGCGCGAGACCGGGTAATGTGGCCGAAATCGTTATCCGCGGAATCGGAACGATTTCCGGTGACCGGAGCCCGCTATATGTGGTCGACGGATTTCCGACCGATGCGTTAAATGCAAGTGCCATCAATCCCGGCGATATCCTGTCCATCGACATTCTCAAAGATGCATCAGCGACTGCTATTTACGGATCGAGGGGCGCCAATGGCGTTATCCTGATCACGACGAAGGGCGGCAAGGCCGGCCAGGCTAAAGTGAATGTCAGTATCAAGACGGGTTTCGCGCAGGCGAACAGAAATGATTTTTATACCGTACTGAACGGACCGCAATATGTAGAATGGTACAAAGAGAAAGCACAATTCGCAGGCACACCGCTGCCTTCCTGGATAACCAATTATGATGGTCATACAAGTACGAACTGGCAGAATTATATTTATCAGAAAGCTCCATTCGGGGATTATGCACTGAATGTTTCCGGAGGTACGGACAAATTAACCTATATGTTTTCCGGCAGCTTTCTTCACCAGGATGATATTTTACTGAATGCCGGATTTGATAAATATTCTGCGATTGCGAAACTGGATTACAAGGCCTCCAGTCGTGTAAGCATGGGAATACTCCTGGCTCCCAATTTCACGAAACAGAAATTGAGTGCCCCGGAGGATGATTTTTCTTCACTCACAGGTGCTGCTGTTTTGCTCCCGCCGATCATCCCTGTATACAATGCAAACGGAACGCCTTCGGATCCGAATTCGTTTGGGATATTGAATAACCATATGGTCAATCCATTGACGATTGCTGCAAATTACCAGGCATCAAACACCAATTTCTTCCTGATGTCCAATGCGTATATCCAGGTAAATATCCTGGATAATTTATCCTTCAAAAGCTCCCTGGGCGGGAACGTTTCAGACTACGACTATTATT
>JABDFX010000092.1 GCA_013286315.1 Bacteroidota bacterium
AAGACAGCGTTTTGTTGGCAAAAGACATTATGGTGGATCATCATGTGGCCCATCTGCCGGTTGTTTCTGAGAACAAACTACTGGGAATTATTGATGAGGATAGTCTCCTGGACGCCCCCTCTGAAAATACACCCATGAACAGCCTTCAAACTCTGTTCAGCCATGCGTCAGTTCAGGGCATCGGTCATGTTCTGGATACCCTTCATATCTGTAGTGAATTTCAGCTTACCCTGGTTCCGGTACTGACTGAAGAATCAGATTATCTGGGATCTATTACCGCGTTGGATTTAATCCGTCATACCGACAAGATCGTCGGGGCAGGAGATCCGGGAGCTATTATTGTACTGGAGATGGACCGCGTAAATTTTGCTTTTTCAGAAATCATCAAGCTCGTAGAAACCAATGACGCCCAGGTTACACAATTAAATACATATACTGAACCCGGAACTTCTTCCTTTTTTATAACACTCCGCATCAATAAAATGGAAGTATCAGATATCATTGCCACATTCCAGCGGTACGAATACAAAATCAAATATTATTTTGGGGAAGAACAATATGAAAATGAATTGCGTAGCAATTATAATCACCTGATGAATTATCTGAGCATTTAATTCGTCACCATGATATCCATGTAATGACCCCGGGACCAAGCCTATGATCCGAAAAACGGATAAATATCTTTTGCTGTTTATTTTGATGATCGTCTTAAGCTTAAAGCTTAATGCTGAAAGCTTAAAGCATTTTCTGCCAACTATCAAAGCCCAACGCTTAACGACAAACCGCCAACCGTCAACCGCTAACGGTCAACGGTCAACGTTCAACGGTCAACGACTTCAGGATACCCTCCCGATTCTTAGACCCGACACGCTCTCATCCGGTATCATTATAGTTCCGCCAACACAGGGCCGTTTGTTTATTGTAGGAAATATCGACATACGGGGTAATAAAGTAACCAAATCCTTTACCATCACCCGCGAGCTGCCATTTAAAACAGGTGATACACTAACCCTTCAGCAGCTCTCCATTTATTTCGCGCAGGCGCGTGAACATCTGATCAATACGAGACTGTTTAACGATGTGACGATTTCACTGAAAGAATTCCGTGGATATATTGCCGATGTTAATATTGAAGTGAAAGAAAGATGGTACATCTTTCCACTGCCCTACGTGAGACCGGTTGATCGAAATTTTACAGCCTGGGCACAGCAGGGTTATAGTCTCAGCCGCTTTGACTATGGAATAAAATATTCACAGTATAATTTTACAGGCAGGAATGATAATTTACGCATCTGGCTGATTACCGGTTATTCGAGGGAAATTGAAATGGCATATGACCGGCCTAACACAGGAAAGAATCTGATTCATGGCTTCGGAGGCGGATTTCTTTTGTCCGGCCTGCAGGAGATTAATGTGATCACAACAAATAATCAACAGGTTTTTGTGAGTCGCGATAGCATCCAGAATGCCGGAAAATATTTGCAGACACAGGCCACCTTTTCACTGAGATATTATTATCGTCCCGCAATCCGAACGAAGCATTTTTTCCGGCTCAGTTTTAATCAACTGAAAATAGACAGCACGGTACTCGTACTGAATCCGAATTATTTTTTAAATCATAAACTGTCGTTGGTATATCCGGAATTCTTCTACAGTGTCAATTATAATAATATTGATTATGTCCCTTATCCAACCCAGGGTTTTCTTTTTGAAACAAGTATTTTACAAAGGGGCATTTCTGCTGACATGCATATGACGCAGCTGATAGCCAGGTCAACAGAAGCATTTTCCTTTGCGCCAAAAATGTATTTCGTTACTCAAAATTTCGGCGTGCTTCGCATTCCCTTCAAACAATCTTTTTATAACCAGTCACTCCTGGGTTACGGCGATTATTACATGCGCGGGCTGGAAAAGTATGTGGTGGATGGCGTTGGCATGCTCCTGGGCAGGAACACCGTCATGCGCGAGCTTGTTCATTTCGATATACCTTTTCTCCGGCAAACCTCACACGACCATATTCCTTTCCGGATATATGCAAAAACATATGTTGATCTGGGTTATGTTTTCAACAGGTACAATAACCAGAATAGCCTTCAGAATACAATGTTATATACCTATGGAGCCGGATTTGATATTGTTACTTTTTATGATTTTGTTTTCCGAATCGAGTATAGTGTGAACCAGTTAGGGGAAAAAGGTTTATTTTTTCATATCAGAAATGATTTTTAACATAAGTGACAGACCATTAATTTAATAAAATGAAAGTAGCCATATACAGCCGGATCATTGAAGAATCGGAACGGGCTGAAGTTCAGCAATTACTGGATGAACTTCACCGTCGTCATATACAACCAGTTATATATCTTCCGTTTTATGAATGCATCAGCAATGTGTTTCGCTTTCCCCCCGATCTTTTGTTTTTTCGTCATTCAAACGATCTGAATGAGTCAATCGATTTTTTAATCAGTCTGGGCGGTGACGGCACGCTGCTGGATACCATTGCATTTGTGAGAGATAAGGATATTCCGATCATCGGAATTAATTTTGGCCGCCTTGGATTTCTTGCCAGTATCGGAAAAGGAGATATGCTGCTCGCTGTACAGGCGTTGGCGGAAAGAACCTATGTAACAGATAAAAGATCGCTGATACATCTGGACGCCAACAAGACTTTATTCGGTGAAGTTCCTTATGGATTGAATGAATTTGCTATTCATAAAACGGATACTTCTCCTATGATACGGATTCACACATATCTCAACGGTGACTTTCTAAATACATATTGGGCCGACGGTTTGATTGTTTCAACTCCAACAGGTTCTACCGGTTATTCATTAAGCTGCGGAGGTCCGGTGGTGTTCCCGGAGTCTGGCAGTTTTGTGATCAATCCGGTTGCGCCGCATAATCTGAATGTGCGCCCGATTGTGGTGCCGGATGATAATGTGATTTCATTTGAGATAGAAGGAAGGGCGGACAGTTTTTTGTGTGCACTCGATTCAAGAAAGGAAATTGTTGATAAAAATGTGCAACTCGCCGTACGGCGTGAAAAATTCGATGTCTCCCTGGTAAGATTAAACGAAAATAATTTTTTACAAACCCTGCGCAATAAATTGTCATGGGGACTGGATCGCAGGAATTAACAGTTCCGACATAAGAAAATACATTTTGCTTCGTTAGCGAATAGGATCGATGGACGGGCAAGGAATATCATTTATTTTGCGGATATGAAGCAGTTTTTCCTGACAGGGATTATTTTTTATTTTTTTGTTATCCGCACCGTTGCACAACAGGAGCGTAGTTATGTGTACCAGGGTGAATTTGGCGTTTTAGCTGGTGCTTCCCAGTATTTTGGGGACCTTAACCCTGATTTACACTTTAATACCCCCAAGATCGTTCTCGGGCTTTTTTTTAGAAAGCAGGTAACCGATTATATTGGGGTAAGAATACAGGGACAGTTTGCCCGATTAGGCTATTCAGATGTGTATAATACCCAAAATGCCTTCTATCTGAGGCGGAATCTGAGCTTTAATACTAATATCTGGCAGCTGGGTGTTCAGGGTGACTTCAATTTCCTCCGGTTTATCCCCGGTGACGGTGATCATCGCGCGACACCCTATCTCACGATCGGTATCGGTATGTTCAGTTTTGATCCATATGCCTATCTCGACGGCCAGAAATACTATCTCCGTGAACTGGGTACGGAAGGTCAGGGTTCGCCTGCCTATCCCGACCGTAAGCCGTATAGTAATATAGCGGCTTATATTCCCCTGGGATTGGGTTATAAATACAACCTGAACCCCAAGATGAATATCGGAATTGAAGCCGTATATAACTTTACCACAACGGATTATATCGACGATGTCAGTAAAACCTACGCCGGGATTAACAATTTCCCCACCCTGCCGGATGGTTCCCCATCGGTAGCTGCCCTGCTCCAGGACCGAAGCTACGAAACCGGAAGTCCTCCCATAGGTATCCAGGGCCGCCAGCGTGGTTATCAAAACCAGAACGATGGCTTCCTTTATCTCGAAATTATGTTCTCGATGAATTTGAGTTCCTATCGCTGCCCGACTTATTAACGCTTAACGCTTAACGGTTAACGCACAACGCTTAACGCTTTCTGCTTAACGCCCTTTTCCTGGCGCGGAGACTGGGGCTTTGACACAAATCCTAACCCGTTGACAATACTATAACGTCTGGCATATCAGACTTCGTTCCTCCTGCCTCAAACTTCGCAGTTTAGATCTTGTTCTTCCAATCCCAATGCCTTGCGCTTCAAGCTTCGCGCCTGTGGTCTTTTCCTGCATCCCCATGTTTCCGCCTCAGGCCTCCTGCCTCAGGCTTGGCACCCTTACGCCTCAAGCCTGATACACGCAGATCCAACCCATTTCTTCGATAATTAACAATTAATAATTAACCATTAACAATTAACTTCGTGCCCTTCAAAAACGGGCATGGAGTCTTTGAAATTCAGTATTAACTCCGAACGGTTACCCAAACACATCGCTATCATCATGGATGGGAACGGGAGATGGGCCAAAGGGCAGGGGCAGGACAGATTGTTCGGCCATTACCATGGCGTTGAAAGTGTGCGTCTCGCGGTCGAAGCCAGCGCCGAATTAGGTATCGGCTATCTGACCTTGTATGCTTTTTCTACTGAAAACTGGGAAAGACCTGAAAGAGAAGTGAACGGCCTGATGGAATTATTGGTAGATACGATCCGAAAGGAAGTACCTACGCTGAACAAAAACAATATCAGGCTGCATGTAATCGGCAATACCGAAATGCTTCCGGAAAAAACGATGACGGTTCTCGAGGAAGCCATATCAGAAACCGCCGGTAATACCGGACTGAATCTGATCATGGCCTTGAGTTATAGTAGCCGCTGGGAAATGGGAGAAGCTGCCAGGCAGCTGGGACTGGATGTTAAAGCAGGAAAGCTGGATCCCGAAACGATAGACCAGTATAGTTTTCAAAAATACCTTTGTACCCGGAATTTTCCCGACCCTGAGTTGATGATCAGGACAAGCGGTGAACACCGGATCAGTAATTTTCTTTTATATCAACTTGCTTATGCTGAATTATTCTTTACACCTGTACTTTGGCCTGACTTCCGAAAAGAAAATCTCTACGAAGCCATCCTTGATTTTCAGACCCGGGAAAGACGATTTGGTAAAACCAGCGAGCAACTGGGCTGAGGACCCTCAATCCTTCAGAAATGCTTGAGAATAAATGGCCTGTATCATTGATCCAGCCTCTATTTTAACAAACACTTTTAATTAATCCCCTTAATTTGCCGCTCTAAAAAACCCGCCCGGATGCTACGACGTTTATTGACTGGTGTTTTTTTGCTTACCTACTGCTTATTGACGATCACAAATACCGAGGCGCAGGTTACTGATACTACTCACCCCGCTGTTGCTGACACTACGCATCCTGTTTCCGTAGATCCCGAATTACTCGCCCTTGAAAGTCTGAAAACACCCAAAGAATACACTATCGCAGGATTAAAAATAACCGGCAGTAAATACCTCGATGAATCCCTGCTGATTTCTGTTTCCGGATTAAGTATTGGCGATAAAGTAATCATTCCCGGCGGGGATAATTTCAGCAAAGCCATACAGAAATTGTGGAACCAGAATTTGTTTTCAAATATTGCAATTTATTTTACCAAGATTACTGGTAACGAACTCTATATTGAAATCAACGTAACAGAAAGGCCCCGTTTGACGAATTTCATTTTTGATGGGGCCAGTAAGTCTGAGTCCGATGAATTAAAAGTAAAAACGGGATTGATCAAGGGACGGGTGATCACGGAAAACATGAAACAAACCGCCGACGAAAATATCAGGAAATACTACGCCGATAAAGGTTTTCAGGGAGTCACCGTACAGATAAATGAAGCCCGCGACCCGAAAACTCCCAATTCAGAAACGCTCACTTTTCATATTGATAAGGGAACCAAGGTCCGCATCAATCAGATTTCCATTTACGGCACAAAAAATATTTCTCCATCCAGGCTCAAGAAACAATTGGATGATACTCATGAAGTCACCAAGCTTACACTTTTCCCGGCGAAGGATTCTTCTTCTTACGGCGTAGTAAAGCCGGAAACATTTAAAGAATATATTGATACATGGGGATTTCTCTCTTATACAGGTACAAAAGAATTCCTGGATCCGTATTTCCGCTTTAAACTTTTTAGTTCAGCCAAATTCAATGCAAAAAAATATGGTGAGGACAAGGAAAAAATTCTCGATTATTATAACTCCCAGGGCTACCGCGATGCGGTGATTGTATCCGATACTTTAATGTATAACAGCAAGAATCAACTGAACATCGCCATTAAAGTAGATGAGGGAGAGAAATATTATTTCGGTAAAATAACCTGGAAAGGCAATACAAAATATCCTGATACTGTTCTTTCCCTGGTACTGGGAATCAAAAAAGGCGACGTGTATAACCTGGACATCCTGAATAAAAAACTGGGTAAGCAGGTTACGCAGGAAGGTGGTGGTGTCAGCGATCTTTACTTGGATGACGGGTATCTTTTCTTCAGAATTGATCCGGTTGAAACGGCTGTTTATAACGACACCATCGATTTTGAAATCCGCATGGTGGAAGGTCCGCAGGCAACAATAAAAAACGTTACGATTGCGGGAAATGAAAAAACCAAGGAATATGTAATCCGCAGGGAACTAAGGACTATACCGGGGGAAAAATTCAGTCGCCAGGATATTATTCGCTCTACACGCGAAATTGTAAACCTCGGTTATTTCAACCAGGAAAAAGTAACACCGGGTATTGTGCCGAACCAGGAAGACGGAACGGTGGATATAAACTGGTCAGTAGAAGAAAAGTCATCTGATCAGCTGGAACTTTCTGCAGGATGGGGCGGTGGTATCGGAATAACCGGTACCGTAGGGATTTCATTCAATAATTTTTCCATCAATAATATCTGGAAGAAATCAGCCTGGGATCCCTTACCTACCGGAGACGGACAAAAACTCAGTCTTCGTGTACAGGCGAATGGGAAAGCCTATCAGTCGTATAATCTTTCGTTTACCGAACCATGGCTTGGAGGCAAGAAGAGAAACTCACTTACCGTAAGCCTTTACCGCAGTGCATTCCGTACAGGGGGATATAATTATACAACCGCGAAATATGCGTACAGCGATACCAATTCGCTCAAGAATTTCGGAGTTGTGATTGCCCTGGGTAAACAGTTGAAATGGCCGGACGACTATTTTACATTGACTTATTCACTGAATTATACCCTGTACGACCTGACGAACTATTCCCTTTTTTCACCTGAATTCCGGAATGGTTATTCAAATAACCTCAGCTTCAAAGTGCAACTGGGCCGCTATTCCGTGGATCAGCCCATTTACCCGCACGGCGGCTCCAATTTCCTGATCAGCGCTCAGTTTACACCTCCCTACTCTTTATTTAAATCGAACTACAATACATCGCAGGAACAATTTCAATTGCCTGAATACACAAAATTCCGCCTGACCAGTGAATGGTATATTCCGATCGGTAAACCGATGGGTGCCGATAAAAGCAGGCAGTTTGTTTTGAAGGCTTCTGTGAAATATGGATTCATGGGCAGGTATAATAATGAATTGAATTTTTCTCCGTTTGAAAGATTCCAGTTGGGAGATGCAGGTCTGACCAACAACTTCGGTTTGCTTGGTTATGATATCATTTCACAAAGGGGTTATCCGGTATACCAGAATTCGGATCCGAGAATCAACCCGGAACAACAGACCGCAACCCAGTTCTTTACGATGTTTAATAAGTACACACTGGAAATGCGTTACCCGTTTGTTACTAATCCGAGCAGTACGATTTATGGGGAAACATTTTTTGAAGCCGCCAACGGATGGTACGATTATCAGAGTTATAATCCATTTCGTTTACGTCGGGATGTGGGTGTTGGTTTGCGTTTCTTCCTGCCGATGTTCGGGTTACTGGGTTTCGATTATGCGATCGGCCTGGACAGGATTCAAAATGGTTCGCTTAGCAATGCAACCCGCTTTACCTTTATGCTAGGTGTAGAACCAGAATAACCCGACTTAAAATTCCTGATATGAAAAAATTTGTATTAATAGCGTCTCTGATTTTCTCTGTTTGTTGCTCTGCCCTTGCCCAGCGATATGCAATCGTGGATACAAAATATATTCTCGATAAAATGCCTGATTACAAAACAGCGCAGAAACAACTCGACCAGATCAGTGCCCAATGGCAAAAAGAAATTGACGATAAACAAGCCGTTCTTGATAAAATGTATAAGGATTTTGAAGGGGAAGAAGTGATGTTAAGCGATGATTTGAAGAAAAAAAGAGAGGATGAGCTTTTTAACCATGAAAAAGAGGTGAGGGACCTTCAACGCAAACGGTTTGGTTTTGAGGGAGATTTATTCAAAAAACGCCAGGAACTGATCAAACCGGTGCAGGATAAGGTTTATAACGCAATACAAAAAATCGCGGTGAACCGGCTGTATGACTTTATTTTAGATAAAAGTGAAGGAATTACTGTTATCTTTGCCGACCCTAAGCTGGATAAGAGTGATGATGTTCTCAAAGAACTCGGGGTTAAGTAGACAAATTTATTATATCAACTATTAACAAAACAAAGAAAACAGAAAGCAATTATGAAAAAAATTGTTGCCATTGTATTAGTAGCAACCACCCTTACACTCGCCGGGAACAAGTTGCAGGCACAGAACAAATTTGGTTATATCAGCCTGAGCGAATTGATCACTTCAATGCCTGAATATAAAAAAGCTGATTCCTCCATGCAGGAATATCAGGGCGCACTGAATCAGAATTTTGAAGACATGAAACGCGAATTCAGTGAAAAAGACAGTCTTCTTTCTTCAAAGGATACAACAAAATACACCAGGGCCCAGATCGAAATTAAAAGAAAGCAGTTGGGCGAACTATATGTGAAACTGCAGGGCTACCAGCAACAGGCTGGACAACTTTATCAGCAGAAACAACAGGACCTGATGGCACCTATCCAGAAAAAAGCTTCAGATATTGTTGGAACTGTTGCAAAAGAAAACGGATATACTTATGTATTTCTGAAAGACGCCATGCTGGTTTCACCACCCGCTGACGATCTGCTTCCTTTAGTAAAAAAGAAACTGAATCTCAGGTAATCTGTTTAATAAAATAGCAAAAGGCTGTTCCAGGAAAGCGGGACAGCCTTTTTAGTTTTTGTTGATTAATTTAGTATATGCCTTCTTCCCAACCCATTGGAGTTTTTGATTCAGGCTATGGCGGATTGACTGTATTGAAGTCCATCGTTGAAAAACTTCCCGGCTACGATTTTATATATCTGGGAGATAATGCAAGAGCGCCCTATGGTAATCGTTCCTTTGAAACCGTGTATCAGTACACAAGAGAATCAGTGCAATGGTTTTTTTCCAAAGGATGCCCGCTTGTAATCCTGGCCTGTAACACTTCTTCAGCAAAAGCACTGCGCACGATTCAACAGCAGGACCTGGCATCTTCCGGAACCTCAAACAGAGTCCTGGGTGTGATCAGGCCGACAACCGAAATAGCAGGACTCCTGTCGAAAACGGGCAGCGTAGGTATTTTGGCTACCAGCGGTACCGTGAATTCAGAATCCTATACGCTTGAAATAAAAAAGTTTTTTCCGGAAGTCAGGGTCTTTCAGCAGGCATGTCCTCTTTGGGTTCCGTTGATAGAAAATAATGAACACCTCAACCCGGGAGCTGATTATTTCGTTCAGAAATATGTGGATGAACTACTTGAACAGTCTTCCGAAATCGATACCGTTTTACTCGCCTGCACACATTATCCCCTGCTGATGGATAAACTAAAAAAATATTTTCCGCGTGGTATTCAACTTGTAGCTCAGGGAGATATTGTGGCCGAAAGCCTGCAGAAATACCTGGCACATCATCCGGAAATGGATGCGCGTTGCAGCAAAGGGCATCAGCTTACTTTTTATACCACTGATGATAATATAGATTTTGACAGGCATGCAGGATATTTTTATGGAAGTGCTGTCAGATCGGAAAGAGTATTTTTGTAACTTCAAAACCCCAAACCTTGACTATGAAGTTGCGCTTACGGTTCCTTCTCTTAACTCTTATCTTATTTTCGTTCGTCGCCTGCACGAAGGAAATTAGTAGGGAGGGTAATAATGGCACAGGCCGCGGAGCCGGGGATTTCTACGCAACCATTGGAGGAAATTTATGGAATGCAGATAGTCTTCAACTGGTACTGGTCAGTTCAAATGGAGTTTCCATTAACGGCCTCAGCAAAACCGGCGACCAGATTTCCATTCTTTTGCCTGACTTCAAAGTAGGCACGTATACATTCAATGCCCAATCTCTTTCTTATGCTCTATATACAAACCTGCTGAAAAGCAACGCGAATGTATATGTGAGTAATGCTGATTCAGCGGGTGGGACGGTTACCATTTCAAGTATCGATACGGTAAACCGGGTCATTAGTGGCAGCTTTGAATTCACCCTTACTAATCCTGCAGATAATTCTACGGAAACGGTGGCTAAGGGAGTTTTTGACTATGTTCCCTATACCGCGGGGGTCGTTGGCGTGATACCAGCACCCGGTCAATCGAAAGATACTCTTGAAATGACGGTTAACGGTAACAAATTCTTTGCATCTAACGTGGAGATATCTGATTCGGCCGGACAAATGTTGATAGCCGGATTTTCCGGCACACAGGATGTCGGACTATTTTTTCCGTCTGGTATAACCACCGGAACCTATAATCTGGATTTTACTGCCGGTTTATATATAGGAGTTTATAACCCCGACCCTTCGGTTACACTGCTTTCCCAATCTGGTGGAACGATCACGATTTTATCTAATAACACAACCTCCAGGCGGATCTCGGGCACTTTTAATTTTGTGGCCACCCCGGTGGGCAGTGGCCCGACCGCTAACCTGACCCAGGGCTATTTTGCTGCTAATTATTGATAAAATGGCTTAGTTATTATTGGCAGTCAGACAGGAATTCTTTAGCTTTGCCGTCCCTTTAAAAGGAGTTCCGCCTTTGGCGGCCTGGATTTAAGGAGAATTCCCTGATTATCAGGGGCCAAGAAAAAAATAATACAATGAAACGGACTTTCCAACCGCATACACGTCGTCGTAAAACAGTTCATGGATTTCGTAAACGTATGCAAACTGCAAATGGACGTAAAGTGCTGGCGAGCCGCCGTGCCAAGGGACGTGCGAAGTTGTCTGTTTCGGATGAATTTGGTGGCAAATAATTTAAGCCCAAAACTTAACGCATAACGGTCAACGGTCAACGGTCAACGGTCAACGGTCAATGGTCAATGGC
>JABDFX010000093.1 GCA_013286315.1 Bacteroidota bacterium
TTTCAAGGCTTTTACCCATTTAACCGGAAGGTTGTAAGAAACATAGACATTTTTTAGTCTTATAAAAGAAGCATCAGTAACTTGGTTATCACCATAATAAATACTATTGATCCAAGACAGGTAAGCAGGAAATCCATTACCTCCACCCGTTGTGAATTGCTGATAATTGGCATAATCTCCGGGTTTTTGCCAACGATTTAATACAGCAGTGTTTTGATTTGCTCCGAATGCTCCCGGCGGACCATCATTTACATCATTAACTGAATTATAACCATTCTGTTTGACAAACTGAAAGAAAAAACTCAACTGTATCCCCTTATAAATAAGAGTATTCTGTAACCCACCATAAAAAGTCTGTGTTAAAGCTTTTGTGGATTGCAAATCTCCGGGAATATCAGTACCACTTGTGTTTCCATCAATTGACTGGAAACTATATAGTCCTGTCTTCGGATCAACGCCAGTCGAATGCAAATACTTGGTCGCGTATAAAGATTTACCGACCGTATAAATATTCGCATAGGGAGAATTTGCAATATTGGGATATGATAATAATTTGTTTTGAGGAATGGTTAGATTAAAAGCACTTGTCCAGCTAAATGTTGAACTTTTTATATTGGTGGTATTTAATTCGATTTCCCAGCCCGTATTTGAAACCAGTGCTGGTAAATTAGCCTGAACTGAATAATAACCCACGCTAGGTGGTAATGGATAACCCACCAACTGATTATTCGAATGATTTTGATACCAGGCCGTTGAAAGCAAAATCCAGTCATCTAAGAAACCGAGATTTAAAGCAACTTCAAATTTCCGGTTTCTTTCCCAGGAGAAATTGGGGTTTACCAGATTGTATGGATAAATAGTTGGTGCTCCCTGGAAAGAGTGATTTGTACTCCTCCATAATTGTTGGTATCCATAATCCTGAATGCCGTCATTGCCGGTTACTCCATAACTTGTTCGTATTTTGCCGAAACTTAAAAATCGTACAGAATTTTTTATAAAAGATTCATTGGAGAAAATCCAGGCTGCCCCGATTGCACCAAAGTTTGAAAATTGGTTATCAGGTCCGAAGCGACTGGATCCATCTCTTCTTCCGGTAAGATTTAATATATACCTTGTTTTCCAATCGTAGTTAATTCGCGCGAACAGAGCAGTATATCGATACTTTGAATAAACAGAGGGTCCGGCGGTAATTGTTCCGGCAGATCCAATATCTTCCAACAGAGCGTCATTTGTGTATCCACTAGCATTCAGAATGTTCCCCTGCTTAATGGATTCCTGAAATGTCATTCCGACTAAAGCATTCAGATTTCCTGAAAAGAGATTGTGCGTCCAGTTAATCTGGGGTTCAATTATCCAGCTTTGATTTGTACTAGCACTAAAAACAGAACTTCCAGTTGTTATTCCATATACTGGGCTTAATGAATTTACAGGAGTTGTGGAAATCTCATCAATTCCGGTTCTGCCGAATCCAAGTGTAGTAAAGATTTGCAATTCCGGCATAACCTGATAACTGATTTTTCCACTCGCCACCAGATTATTCGTTTTAGCTAAATACTCTGCAAGTAAAAATGCGTAAGGATTGGCATACACAAACGGCGGATATATAACTTTTCCGCTCGAGTCCAGGAAATCAGGATTATTAGGAGCCAATGTTAGTGCATAATATGTATTATCTGTATTCGGTAAATTCGTATTGTCCAGGGTATAGTTAACATTTAGATTGGTTTTGAATTTTTGATCGTTAGAGGAATTACTTATACTAAAGTTTGCCGAACCACGGGTATCGGCATTACTGGTCCCATATACAGTAGTTTCCCTGTGAAAATTTCCGCTCATTAGGAATTGTGTGTTCCTATTACCGCCTGAAATCGATAATTGCACATTATCTATATGAGACGTTCCGCCAATCAACTTCTTCTGCCAGTTTGTATTCTTCGTGGTATCCCAAATTGTCAGATCAGGTGCATAATTTGCATCTGTAGGCAAACTATCGTTCGTTAACGCCTCGCGCCGCATAGCTACAAATTGCTGGGTATTTAATAAATTTTCAAAATGCCCGATCTGGCCAATCCCTGCATATGCGCTAAGGTCAAATTTTGTATTTCCCTCCCTGCCTTTTTTGGTAGTAATCAATACTACACCATTTGCTCCCCTCGAACCATAAATAGCCGTTGCGTCCGCATCTTTTAGTACATCTATGCTGGCAATATCAAGAGGGTTTAAATAATTTAACGGATTTAAAAAATCAGATTGAAGATTAATATTACTTCCGATGCTTCTGCCTCCAGTAAAAGAAAAAGTATTGCTGTAAGGAACGCCATCAATTACATAAAGCGGATTATTGCTGACCGTGCTCGAGATTGAACTCTTACCCATAATTTGAACCCTAAATCCTGCTCCGGGAACTCCTGAACTTTGTGTGATTACCATAGCGGGAACCCTTCCTTCCAAAGTGAGTATTGGATTGATTATAGGTTGCTTTTCAATTTCTTCACTCGTTACAGAAGTTACATCACCGGTAGACAACCTTTGTGTCGTTGTTCCATAAGCAATGATTTGCACTTGATCAAGAAGGCTTGTACTATGAACCAAGCTAACCGTAAAAGAATTGATACCATTGAGCTTAATGCTTTTGGTGTCGTATCCTGTATATGAAATATTCAAAGTGGAATTTTCGGCCACTTCTCTTAAAACAAAATCTCCGTTGGCATCTGTGGTTGTTCCTCTTTTACTACCCTTCACCGTCACACTTGCTCCAACAAGTGGATTACCCAAACTATCTGTAACATGACCGTGGATATCAATTGGAGGAGGGGATTGAGAAACCGAAGGCTGAAGACCTGCGGCTGACTTCTTAATCACCACCATATTCTGGATCATAGAATAAGAGAGTCCCTGATTTTTCAGGCAGGCATCAAGTACCTCTGAAACGGCCGCATCCTTTACGTTCAGCGTCACCGGTGCCGTATTGGCTAACACCTGCTCATCCCACAAAAACGAAAGCCCGGTTTGTTGTTTGATCTGGTCAAACACTTTCTCTAGCGGGGCGTCCTTGATGGAAAGCGTCACTTTTTGTGTAAGCGCCGCCGCACTGACATGCAGCAAAGCAATAAGCATTAAAATGCCTGTTAATTTCATGACTCTCCAGAACGTTTTGGTGATTCCCCTGCCCCAAAAGGCGCGGTGGCTGAAGTCCTTAAAATGCATAAATTTGCAGTGTTTAGGTTAGTGATTAAAGCAGTCTCCAGATTGTATTTATGAAGGTTACCTGAACGCCCACCATCACGCCTAGATCGCGTGATGGTTTTGTTTTTGGAACCCGTTACTCCTGATTTTATTCCACGATAAGTTTTTTTCCATTTAAGCTACAGTTCACCCCGTTTTGTTTCAAGGCTTCTATGACCGTTGATAAGTTGACCGACCGGGCGATGGATCCCCCGAATCTTTTATTTGAATAGTTCTTCCTGTTATCAATATCGACATCATACCAACGGGAAACCTGCCTTAGCAGTTGAGCAAGATCAGTTCCTTTAAGGAGGAACTGGCCGTTTTTCCAAGCCATGACCAATTCAATATTCACATCTTTAGATATAGTGATACTACCATTCGAAACTCTGGCCTGCTCGCCCGGAGTTATCAATTTATTTTTTGTAGATGATGTCACTTTTACCGAACCTTCCAGCAATGTGATTTTATTTTCCATCTCATCATCGTACATGTTCACATTGAAATGAGTACCGAGAACGGTGACCTTTGTATCACTGTTCTTCTTCTTTACTATAAATGGTCTATGAGGGTTTTTCGTTACTTCAAAATAGGCCTCACCAGTAATTTCTACATCGCGATTGTTGGCATTGAAAGCGACAGGATAAGTGATGGACGAGCCAGCATTCAGCCATACTTTGGTTCCGTCGGATAAAGTAAGGTTGGTCACGTTCGAACCACGGGGGTTTGTCAAAGTATTATAGACAATTGCCGAAATTGATGAATTATTACCAACCGTTTTATAAGCAAGTACACTGGCTGAAGCAACAGAAATGTTCGTGTTAACCTGTGCGGCAAGTGTTTTATTAGCAGTACTATCCAGTACAATTTGCTGACCACCGGATAATGTCAGGACTGGTTTATGAATGCCGGGGGTTATGTCAGAGACTGCGGTGACCGTTTGAATAGGGGCGACGGTCTTGTTATGGCGTGACTGAATAAAAAGGTAGGTGGCCGGTACAATCGCAAGAAAAATCACTGCTGCTGCTGCAGTGCGTGACAAGATCATTCTGCGTATGCGGGCAGGAGAAAAGAAAGGGGTCCGCTGCGAAAAGGCAGGATCCTGCCGCGAAAACAGAGGAGCCGTCTGCTCTAAAGAAGCTGACATCTCTTCGTGGTGCAGAATTTTTTCAAGGACCGGCGCCCAGCGCGCCTTATCCACTGGATCCGAAGCCGTATTCCGCAGCAATTGTTCCAGCTGTTCGGCCGCCTCCCCGGTCAGTTTCTCAGAGGAAAGCATTGCAAAGAGTTCGTCCAGTTCTTCCTGGGAAGCCTGCCTGCTTTGGAATTGTTCCAATAAAAATGCCAGACGCTGTGCGGGATTATTCATGAT
The DNA here is from genome assembly GCA_013286315.1 of Bacteroidota bacterium. Lineage (GTDB taxonomy): Bacteria > Bacteroidota > Bacteroidia > Chitinophagales > Chitinophagaceae > Puia. The sequence goes on from JABDFX010000093.1 coordinate 4,598, forward strand.
TAGATAATATGAGACTATGGGGAAATGTAAAACTACTAGTCGCTAAGAAAATATTTCCAGAACCAGTAGAAACAGGGTGGCAAAGCTGCCATTTACCCTGAAATGCCGCCGGATTTCCCGTAGGGCTTCGGCCATATGGTTGCGGACCGAATGTTTGGAGATGGACAATTGCATCGCGATCTCGTCATGGGTCAGGCCTTCCTCCCGGATCATGACGAAAACTTTTCTACGCTGTGGTGACAAGTTACAGATCGCTTCCCGAAGAAGTAAATCTGTTTCATGTAGGCTGATATCGCTTTCGGTGACATTCATGTCCAAGGCAGCCTCTTTTCGTGCAACTAGGAATTGCATTTTGATATCGTTCGCGTTTTGTTTTATATAGTCCAGCGTGCGATTGGAAGCCATTTTGTAGATGTATGCCGAAGGATTCTCGATTTCACCCAGCTTTGCGCGATTTTGCCAGATCCTCATAAAAACATCCTGGACAATTTCTTCCGTCCAGATATTCGAGCGCAGAAAGCGAAATACGAAAGGCTCCAGCTTAGCCGTATAACGGTAAAATATTTCCGTGAATGCGACCTCGTCGCCTTCAGCTATCAGCGCAAATAATTCTTTGTCTGTGTATGGTTGAAGATTGATCGTTGGACTAGTAATAATTCCTTAAAATTAGGAAAATCAGCGAGATTCATCAATCCCTGTAAAAAATAAACGGCAATTGGTTGTGTGGGTATAATCTTTTTGACTCGGTTAACAATTAAATAACAGAGGGGAAATGGCGAATATTTTTGAATTTATTTTTTATGAATAATAAAAATATACAGGGTAAGTAAAAACAAACCCTGTTCTTCAAAAACTTCGGGCTCATGAAATAAAACGATTCTAAATCCAAGACGATGTGAATGGAAATTTGGTCTGTAGTTGTAGTGAAAAGACTGCTCAAGTTGCAAAAACTACTGCTGCAATTGCAAATTTTTTTATTATATGTTATTAGAAGGCTGATCTGACTAAAGGCACTAAATAAATCATAAAACTTTTGATAAAGACGACTTTTATGTCTCCTCTTTATTTGAGGTGCTTCAGTTGGGGTTTTTTTCATCCCTGTTGCAACTTTTAGCGCCTTACATTCTAAATCGTATCCCAAAAATCTTTAAAATTAATTTGTATCCAGTCCTTGATCTCTCCATGGGTCCTAATATTTCCCGGCACTTTAGTCCTGATCGTTCTTTCCAGTTTCTGGCAGGCTCTTATAGCGTCATCCTTCCAGCCCCAGGTTTTCGATAGACTTCTGATATAATACAATATCTCATACCCCTCGGATCGATTCAATTCCGCGTGATCGTTTCCTCCAACTATTTTAGGGTTATCCAAATCCGCCTTTGCGTTCCAGACATAATCTGTATAAACCATGTCCTTTTTATCAAACATAAACTCGTTTTTATTATAAAAACTATTGTGCTGTTATCATATCTCTTACCAAATGATGAACCTTGGTACATGGATTACAATCGTGATAGGGAATTTGATGACTAAAGGTGGTTTCAATCGCCGCCGCATGTATCATTGCATGGTCTGTCTTCGTTTTGATAACTGGTAAAACAAATGTTAGAAACGGAATTCTCCTTTTTAAATAAGCCTTATAACCAAAGCTCTGACTCTGGATAGCCACTCTGTATTTATCCGCTACTTCCGGTACCACCTTAAATATTTCTGTCAACCGATCGTAAATATAATCCCGGTGCAGCCGCTTTCCGGTTGGCACAGATTCAAAATGCAATAAGACCCATAATTCAAATGCGTCGTTACTCCATGCAATCTTCAGACCAGCTTTTTCCGCCGTTTGAATCGCTGTAGTAAAATTAAAGTCGTCGTGACTTTTAATGTCCGTTAAGTCTCTTTGCTCCAGATCCCGGTCATAAACACACCAGATATTCTCCGTGACACCCTCCTTAATACGGTATTGATGATTAACACATTCCGTGAGTCCGATTTTTTCACAATAAGCCAGGGTATTCATCAAATTAAGTCTGGCTTTTTTTTGATTAGGAATACAATTAATTTTCAGTTTATTTTCTACCTCAAAACTTCTGAAGTAAAAGGGCTCATCATTCTCGTCCTCGCAAAATATAAGGAATATCGTAATCTGATTCTCCTCCCGGGCATCCCCTTTAGAAATCTCCCATGCTTCCGGCATAGTGGAATACTTATTGGTTTAATGATCCTGCTTCTTCCGATGTTCTTTCTTCCATAAAGCTCTTGAGAACGGGAAGCGCGCCGTATACTCCGGCTAAATACTGCCTTGCGAAATCCGCATTGTTCCGAATACCCTTCAAGTCTGATAAGGAATATAAAATCGTTTCATCCATCAATGACTTCTCCGTAAAATAAAACTGGTCTCTCCTCATGATTTCGGGGTGCATTAAGTTTGTATCATGACTGGTAAATAACAGTTGCGCATTCGCTTTATTTATCGACGGATTATTGAAATCACTAATTAATTTACGAACCAGCGAGGGATGGAAATTACTATCAATCTCATCTGAAACAAATACTCCTCCCTCTTCAAATTTTTTAAGAAGGAGGCCTATATAAGAATAATATTTCTGTGTGCCATCAGATTCATCTTCAGCGAGATTCATCTGAATATGTCCCGTCACTTTGCCCTCGGGGCTATAAATATTCTTGGAAAGAATTACAAAATTGGCATAATTCCTACCTGAAATTTCCACCTTTTGCAATCCAATATCGGAAAAGGGAAGCCCTGCTTCCTTCAACCATTTAAGCACCAGGTTTTTGTCCCCAGTTTCTATTAAATTATCAGTATGATTATTGGTTGATGACGCTCTGAATGTATTTATCCTTCTCCTGGATACCGGCTCCCTGGTAATCTTGTCTGAAATAAAATTCTGGATGCTTTTCGATATTTTCCCATCATAGGACGCACAAAAACTCAGGAACAAGACGTTATTCCCCAATTTTTCCAGAGGCAGTTCTTCCCCTTCCTGAAACCAGAGAGGATTATAATCAATAGTGTCACTCTTTCTGACATGCTCGTTTGCAGTCTTCCTCTTAAAATAAAAGGTCTCGTTTTTATCTGCCGGACCAAATAACCATTCCGAGTTGATTTCCCCATTCGGATTCAATGAAAATCCATAACGGTATTTTTTTGATTCAATTAAAAGAACCATTTCAAAATAACCTGCATGTTCTTCTATTACGGTGGATTGCCTAAACGAACTCAGTTCATTTTTGGAAAGATTCTCAATATTCAATGATTGACCAACCATCAATTTAAAAAAAAGAAAACTCCTGAGGATATTCGATTTCCCACTTGCGTTGGGCCCATATATTCCGATCGTCTTTAAAATCCTGTCATCATTTAGTACTGAAATATTTTTATTATCGACATCCTTGTCCTCGGAAACAAGCCTAGTAGCTCTGAAATTAAGCGTCTGGAGCTTATGAATTGATCGGTAGTTAGAAACGCTGAACTGGATTACCATAGTCGCATTTACGGTATTTTTGCAAATAAACGGGAAATCTAGCTATTTTATGCGTAAGTTTTCTAATAATTGCAAAATAAAGGCAATTTTTAAGAAACTGCCAGTCGTAAACTGTCTGAAAAACTATTGTCCGGTCGGATCAAAGGTTTTAACAACTTTTGGTGCCTGTGCGTCCATAAACATCTTTGCCCGACCGAACAGTCAAATTTTTCCTACTTTATCAAAAACATTATGCTGTCCTTGTGCGTTCATTAAAACTTCCGCTCTACAAATTCCGTCCTGGTGATTTGTGTCGATATAAGCCCAATGTTTTTCAATATCCTCTTTGAATACAATTGTAAAGGCTGGTTGACTATATTCAATAAGGTAATTTCCATCATCCATTGTCATTGGTTTGAAGTCGGGGTGCGATTTATAAATCCTGTCAAGGGAAGATTTGGCACTGTCTTCTATATTATTAACCCTGTTTGAAAAAAACGCCACAGTTCCGTTTTGGAAAATTGCAAATTGTAATTTGTTGCCTGTATAATATTTAGCTTTTTCATAAATCAGGTTTATGTCAATTGACAAATTCGGTTTCCATTTGGGTGTAGGTGGAAAGTCCGGTTCTTTCCAGCTTTTTAATAATTTGTCGAAAAGTCCCATATACATTTTAAGTTGTCTTTAAAAATAACACACAACGTTGATAAATCCTATGGCAACGGCCGGTGTCATTTAACAGTGCTGTTACAGGTTTTTGGAAAAGCAAGCCTGGATTCAAAAACTACTGCTCCAATCGCAATTTTTTTACTAAAATTTATTAAAAGGCTGAGCTAACTAATAGCGCTAAATAAATCATAAAACTTCCTGCAGAAAAGACTTTCGGATATTAAAGCTCCAAAATATTTTACATTTACATACTTCATCAACTACGCGCTCTTTACCCTAAAGCGCGACCCTTGTTTTATTCCCCGAGACTATTATTTTTTTTACTGTGGTCATTGCTGGCCGGTGCGTCGAAGGCCCAGTCCGTGACTGTACGCGGCAGTGTGACCGACAGCATCAGCCACCAGATACTGGAAGACGCGACGGTTTCCCTTTTTCGGCTTCCGGCATCGGACCTGGTTCACAGGGTGAGAAACCGGAACGGATTTTTTTTCGCCAATATTCAAAAGGGAAATTATTTATTAATTACTTCCCACCAGGGATTTGAAACCGATACATTTCACTTTTTCGTCAAATCCGCAGACAGCGCAGTCATCGTTCATACCGCAGTGATGCGACGCCGATCAAATAATTTGCTGGAAGTCGTGGTGCGGGCCACGATCCCGCCCGTCATCGTGAGAAACGATACGATCGCGTTCAACGCCGGCGCCTACCCATCTCCGCCCAACAGCACGGTCGAGGATCTGCTCAAAAAACTGCCCGGCATCCAGGTCGACAAGGACGGCAATGTGACGATGAACGGACAAAAAGTCGATAAGATACGGATCGACGGAAAAGATTTTTTTCTGAGCGACCCGCGGCTCGCTTCACAGAACCTGCCCGCTGATATCGTGGCCCAGGTGGAGGCCTTCGACAGCCAGTCGGAAAAGGCCCGGCTGACCGGGATCAAAGAGCAGAGCAATACGAAGACGCTCAACATCAGACTCAAAAAAAAACGGAACAAGGGATATTTCGGGAAGTTATATGCTGCAGGCGGAACGGGTAATGGCTTTTCCGTCGGGGGTTCCGCTACACGGCTCGCCGGTGAGCAGATGCTGCTGCTGACCGCCAACGCGAATAATATCAACAGTCAGTTTACCGGTACGGAACATTCCAACGGACCCGGTTACGGATTGCAATCCTCCAACAATCTTCAGTTCAACTACAGGGACCAGTGGTCAAAAAAACTAACGGCCACGATCAACGCAGTCCGGATTTATAACAACACGCAGGTCGACCAGCAGCTCAGCCGGCAAACGGCACTGACTGATTCATCCATCATCCAAAACAGTACTTCCTCCAGTCAAAACAAGAATACGAACCTCAACGGCGCCCTATACCTGCAGTATGCCATGGATAGTGTAACCCAGTTAAACTTTAGTTCATCATACAGCGGGCAGAACTCATCCGGTCAGTCTTCCGACAGTACCGCGATCCGCACACTTAAAACAAATAGTAATTATCCCGGCAGTGCGAATTATCTCAGCAGTGTGGGGAGAACAAACAACTCTTCTTCCGGTTCGGGCAATAACATTAATAACAGTCTTGACTTCCGCCGGTTATTCGACAAAAAAGGCCGGCTGATCTATATTAATTTCTCTCAAAACCATTCAGATCAGGATCAGCCCGCCACGCTCTATTCAGTGGTTCGCAATTTCGACAGCAGCGGACATATGACGACCGGCACAGTGCAAAATCAACAGTCTTCGCAGACGACCCGTAATAACGGATATAACCTGAACGCATCGTATACAGAGCCCATCGGCAAAAAACATGTATTGGATTTTAGCTATGGGTTCAATCAGTCTTCGGGGCATTCCGATAAAGAAAGTTTTGCTCTTGATTCCCTGACCGGAAAATATGACCAGCTTGATTCGCTTACGACCAACCGGTTTAAAAATTCAACGACTGTGCATAGCTGGAGCGCAGGATACAATACAACGGAAGGAAAATGGCGCTTCCAGGTTGGGATCACGGGACAGCTTACCCGGCTCAGCAATCTGAATTTAATGAATGACAGTGCCCTCCGGCAAAACAGCCTGAACTGGAATCCCCGCGCTTCCTTTCTCTGGCAACCTGAGAAAAGCAGCAATCTGAATTTCAGTTATTCCATGAATAACAGAACGCCCACGATCGATCAGTTACAGCCGGTTCAGGCCCTGTTCAATGCCTGCGCTTGCGTTGATGAAGAGGATGTCCTTCGCGTGAAAATTCACATTGGCTGAACCACCGACTCCTGTGTTCACCGCAATATTCTGCTGACCATTGATTAAACTGATATCATGTCCGTATTGCGCGTGCAGACTGATCGACGCATTGCCATTCTTCTGGTCACCCAGCGGAAATCCGTGAGTCATATGAGCCGACAGATGATAGACGCCCTGCACATTCACATATTCCAGTTCCTGCACGCCGCCTGGCAAAACGGTGGAGGAACTGGTGATCTGGTTCTGGGAATAATTTCCGTTTACACTGACCTGCCAG